>NZ_JAMYLN010000054.1:0-23437 GCF_040318035.1 Mesorhizobium sp. M1329
AGCCTGCCGCACGGCGATCGTGGCCGCTGCGACGCCACTTGGCGCCGTCAATGTCCACGCGGTAAGCGCAGGCGCCTTGCGTCAACTTCGGGGTGCACTCACGGCGCCGATCGAGGTGCGAATGGACTATGCAAGAAAAGGCGGCATCGAAGTCCGGCAGGCGCAAGTCAGTTGTCGTCTCGATGCATCGGGCAGGGTCACTGCTATAACATAGCGCCAAGCCTTGATTTGCCAGCCTGCGCACAACGACAGCGGCACGATCGGCTTTCCATCTACAAGGCGGCCTTCTTCGGCGATGGCGGAGGTGGGCACGCTGACCTTCATGGTCGCCCTTGTCCCATCGCCCCTCGCGGAATTTCGGGCAACCTCGCCTTCGGCGCCTCCAAGACGTATTGCAAAGATACCGTGCGCCACTTACGCCGCGCTCGAGAAGTGACGGTCCTACGGTGCGGCGGGCGGCGGCGGCGCGCTCGGCAAAAGGGGGTCAGGTGACCGTCATGACCCAATGACAATGGCGCTCAACTCGAAATGCATAGAATGAAGTTCAGCCGCGAGTTCAAGCTCAAGGCGGCGAGATAGGTGAAGGATCGAGGTGTTGCGTCGCCCAGCTGCGCACAAATCGGTGCGCGATCTATCGGGTGATCCGCCGATGCGTTTCCTGGCCACGCCAAATGAAACCCGAACAGCTGGAGATTGACCGATTGCGCAAGGAAGTCGCGAAACCGAGGGCGGAGCGCGAAATCTTACAAAGCGGCAGCCTACTTCGCGAGCGAAGTGATACGAGATTCGCTTTCATCGTGGGGAGTCACGCTCGCCGGGCGCAAGATCTTCATGCTGCAATGCCGGACCAATGCCGGCGTCCGCCGTAAGCCCGCGATCCGGAAGTCCGGTGCGGTCGAGGAAGCTCGAAAATCGCCAAGGACAGGGTACTTCCCGGTCGATCGCGGTGAACTTGAGCTTCGAGGACAGGTCAACCACTTCGACGAGAGCGCCCAAAAGGTGTTGGCGAGGCTGCTGGGCTATTTGCTGTCGACGCTGAATTTGGCGGCATGTTAGTCGGTGCTGCTGGCCGGCGCCCGTTTGGGAGCTTGGGGGCGGGGAGGCGCCGGCCGAGCGGACATCAGGTCCGCCGCCTGGAGAGTTTAACAGCGGCCACGCCCGCGCCTATGGCGTTATCGCGGAAGGCCGGACGGCAGCAGGTCACTGCACGACCTCACACGCCGGTCCGTCTGCGCTTACGATCGGCTGTCACAGCACGAACTGACTACGGCTTTGCAACCACGGCGCATCAATGAGCGCCGCTAAGTAAGCAGCGCCCCTTCTTGTAAATGACAGCCCCATGCGATCCTACCAGACTTGCCGATCGTACCAGTCGTCAATATCCTGCCGAACACGGTCCTTTTCGATACCATATCGTTCCTGGATCTTGCCTTCGAGCTGATCGCGATTGCCAGCGATGCGATCAAGATCATCATCGGTAAGTTTGCCCCACTGTTCCTTGATCTTACCCTTGACCTGCTTCCAGTTTCCTTCGACCCGATTCCAGTCCATGACTTATCCTCCATTGTTTTACACAAGGCGAAACGGTCGTCGGGCCTGGGAGTTCCGGGACGAAGATCTCCGATGTTCACATCTCCAGTTGGGCAGTGACGGCGCCCATTAGGAGATGGTGGGCCTTTTGGGGACGCGTCGACCTCCCCGACGAAGGCTCTTTTCTACACATGGACAGGCGATGCGGCGCCGTAGGTGAACGCAAACACCGAGCGGAGCGTGACATGTTGAGCGAGAGGAGCACGGCTGTCCCACGCAAGATCATCCATGTCGAAATAGCCCTCCCTGGCTTCGGGCCGCTAGGCCCGCCCCGCGATTGCGACATGCCGGATCCGAATAGATGGGCCATTCAATACCCCTGCCTGGGAGCTGGCTCCATGCCACGCGCGTCGCCGGATTGAACCGGAAGAGTCCGGCCGCGTTGTCTGGTGACTGGAATGGCAATTGTTGGAGATAAAAAATGGCGAACACTGGCACAACGCGTGGACGCAACCAGGACCGGGCAAGGGTCGCTGGTGGGCAGGACCATGAGATGAGGTATGAGGCGAGCAAGACCGGCGCCAGCAAAGCTGACGTCAAGTCGGCGGTGAAGTCGGTCGGCAACAGTCGCAAGAAGGTCGAAGACAAGCTGGGCAGGAAGTGACCCTCGCCCCCACAAGACGCCAGCGACAGTGGCGATATCAAGAGCTCGAGGTTCAGCGCGGAGGATAGGCCAAATTGCCCTATGACCGACTGCCGGGAGGTTCTCATGAGAGGGCATGCACATGACCCGCATCGCCACCTTCAATGTGAACGGTGTCAACGGCCGACTGCCTGTGCTCCTGAAGTGGTTGCACGAAAGCGGCTGCGACATCGTGTGCCTGCAGGAATTGAAGACGTCGGACGACAAGTTTCCTGCCGAAGCGATCAGGGAGGCGGGTTACGGCGCGATCTGGCACGGCCAGAAATCCTACAATGGTGTCGCAATCCTCGCCCGCGGGATCGAGCCGGTGGAACGTCGACGCGGCCTGCCCGGGGATCCTGACGATACCCACAGCCGCTATATTGAGGCCGACGTGAATGGGATCATCGTGGGCTGTCTCTACCTGCCCAATGGCAATCCTGCGCCCGGCCCAAAGTTCGACTACAAGCTGCGCTGGTTCGATCGTCTCATCAGCTACGGCCAGCATTTGCTCCAAAACCGGGCGCCAAGCGTTCTGTGCGGCGACTTTAACGTCGTTCCGACCCCCGTCGACGCCGTGGTGCCGAGCCGATGGCTGGGCGATGCGGTCTATTTCCCGCAGAGCAGGCAAGCCTATGCCAAAATGCTCCAAGCTGGCTGGATAGATGCCGTGCGGCGCATCCATCCGGAGAAGGGCATCTACACCTATTGGAATTTCTCCTACCGTGGTGGCTACGATCGGAGTTCCGGTCTGCGAATGGACCATCTCCTGGTGAGCCCCTCTGCCTCCCACCGGCTGCGCGATGCTGGCGTGGATGTCGAGCTTCGCGGGTGGGAGAAGCCAAGCGACCATGCGCCGGCCTGGATCGAGCTCAATTGACTGGGAGGAATGCAGATGGTCGAATTGGATGAAACGTCGATCAACAAAAATCTCTTTGTGTGTGGCCGGCGGGAGGAGCCGAGCGGGGGCACCGCCAAACACAATGACCTGGAGGCAGCTCCGCTCCTGCTGCACCAGGATCATCCACTATATGCGTTCGCCGACATGCCACTGAACAGGCTTTGGAACATCGGGGAGATATTCCTCGGCTGCCAAGCCGCGGATGGCAAGGAAGCAAGGGTCGTGTCTGGTCTGGACCAGTCCAAGGTGCAGAGCACTGCCAGGAAAGCGGTCCGGCATTGACGAAATTGGACCAAGGCCTGCGGTTTGGACCGCTTCGTGAGCGCTGGGTCCACCTTTGCGTCGACATGCAACGGATGTTTGCCGAAACGACGGAGTGGCACACGCCGTGGATGGGGCGCGTATTGCCCAATGTCGTCGCCCTCGTCGAACTTGACCCCGCGCGGACGATCTTCACCCGGTTTATTCCCCCTCAATCTCCTATCGACGCCGGCGGCGCCTGGAGACGCTACTATCAAAAGTGGGAGACGATGACCCGTGATAGGCTTGATCCTCAGTTGATTGATCTTGTTCCGGAACTGGCGCGGTTCGTGCCGCCCGCTTTGTTGGAGGACAAACCTGTCATGTCGGCCTGGCACGGGTCACTGCATGCTCGCCTGCGGTCTGCGGGAATTGATTCACTGATCGTCTCGGGCGCGGAGACGGAGGTCTGTGTGCTCGCCTGTGTGATGGGAGCCATCGATTTCGGCTACCGGGTGATCATCGTCGCCGACGCGGTATGTTCCGGAGCTGACTCGACGCACGATGCCATGCTGGCGATCTATGAAAGCCGCTACGGCATGCAGGTCGAGACAGTGACCACCGCCGACCTCTTGGCCGCTCGACTGGACGGAATGTTGTGACATCGAGAGCACCCTTGCGCATGGCAGAACAGGAAATGATTATCGACGCGTGGCGTCACGACGAGCTTCGATGTCGGGCTGGAAGCGCGCCGGCGCATGGACTTTCTCAGCACCAGCACATCCTTATGGGGCGCTTCTTAACGTGTCGCGAGCGGATGGGGCAGGCGCGGTATTGACCGACTAGGGGACGGGAGCTTGATGTCGCCCACTGACAGAAGGCGACCGCCCGCTGTGGCGGGACAATCATGTCCCCGTCCCGTTGTCTCCGCTTCGCCAAGCAGTCAGTGCTGGCGAGGGAAATCGCGCCGGCGCCGGCGATGGCTAGGATAAACATCCGGCCGGCGATAGCGAGATCCTTTTCGAAATGCAGCAATTCGTTCTGGCTGGCGAAATTCGTGTGGAATAGGGCGGCCGTTGCCAGGCAGAACAGTCCAAGGCAAACCGCGCCCAGGCGGGTCAGGAAGCCCAAGCCTACGGCAAGCCCAACTCCCAGCTGAAGCGCTATGGTGCCGATTAGAAGCGGCGAGCTGACACCGAGTGCCGCCATGGCTTTCGCGGCACTTCGAAGTGGCTCGCTAGCAGCAGTGACAGGAGCAGCCGACCAACCAAAAGGGTCAAGTCGCGAAGGTGTAACTTTGAGGCGATTTGTGATGTTCTCACGATTGGCTCCAGCAAGAATGGAAGTGGCAGGCGCTTTGCAGCGCCTGTCTAATTTACTTTGTCACTTTGGTGTCGATGGCCTTTTGCAGGTCCGCGCGCTCCTCACATCCGGCCGGGCACAACTGCGTCAGCGACGCTAGCTGCTCCCTGGCCTTGGCCATATCGCCGGTCGCGACATACAGCTCGCCGAGGTACTCGCGCGCGGCCTTATGGTCCGGCTTCAGTTCGAGCGCCTTGTTGTAGTAAGTTAGCGCCGTCTCGTAGTCGCCGGTCTTGCGCAACGTGAAGCCGAGCAGGTTGTAGAAGTCGGCCTGTTGGGTGTCTTGCGCAAGGTCGCGAAGGTCGGCCAGCGCGCCCGTATAGTTCTTGGCCTCGATCTTGGCTTTGATGCCGGTGAGGTCCGGTGCGTCGTCGCCTTCGATGTTGTCCACGGCATAGGCCGGCACGATGACGGCGACGGGCACGACGGTCAGGACCGTCAGGGCACCTAAGAGCCCGAAAAGGGCAGGTTTCCCGAAAATTTTGTGGTTCATTGTCTCTCTCGCTTTCTTGTGCTCCCGTTCAGATCTGCACGGGGGTGAAGCCATAGGCGTTGCCGTCCTTGACGAAGGTGCCGGTGCCAGGGAAGGGGAAATGCGAACCTGAGATCCGGATGTCATCGGCAATCACGCGATCGATCAACTTGTGCCGCGTGGCGATCGCCGTCGGCCCGTCCTGGTCGTAGCTGCCTTGCCATTCCGGATGCGGCGCCAGCAGCGCCGGCACATATATGGTGTCGGCCGAAATCATCATCTGTTCCTTGCCGGAGTTCGCCAGATACACCGAGTGGCCGGGCGTATGGCCGGGCGCGGCGATGATCTGGACGCCGGGCACGACTTCGGCCCCATCCTCGACCAGTCTCCAGTTCTTCCATTTCGGGAAGTTCTCGGCGATGCGCTTGCCGGCCGGCTTGCGCCCTTCGGGCAGTTTTGCAAGGCGGGCAGGGTCGGTCCACCAATTGTATTCCGTTGCGTTGACGATGAGCTCGGCGTTCGGAAAGACCGGCGCGCTGGTGCGCTTTTCCATCAGGCCCCAGACGTGGTCGGGATGGAAATGCGAGATCATGATCGTGTCGATCGTCTGGTAGTCGATGCCGGCGGCTGCCATGTTGGCCGGCAGATGGGTGGCATTGGTCTGCCATTGGCCAACGCCCGAGCCGGCATCCATCATGATCAGCCTGCCGTTCATCTTGAGGACGACGACGGTGAGCGGGATAGGCATGAAGTCCGTCGTCAGGCCGGCCTTGGCAAGCGCTGCCTTGGTGTCCTCGACCGAGACATCCTTGATGAAGGCCGGGTCGTGCGGCTTGCGCCAGATGCCGTCATAGATGGCGGTAATCTCGATATCGCCTACTTTATATTTGTAGAAGCCAACGGCCGGCTCGACCGGCGTTTCGGCGAATGCGGGACGGGTGAATTCCAGCTTTCCGGCAAGGCCGAAGGCGGCAGCGGCGGCAGCGGATCCAAGCAGTGCGCGGCGTGTCATGTTGATCATGGTGGTCTCCTGTGGGAAGCGGTGATTTCCAGGGATGACGGAGCGCCCCTGGCCCTCCGTCCCTGAATGCGGATTCGACCTCAGTTACCCCAGATGCCCTGCCCGGGTTCGTCCGCGTCAGACTTCGTGGTCAGCTTGAGCTTGTGCTGAGCCATGGCCGGCTTTTGGATCGAAGCCGTGTCAGACTTGTCGACATTGGCCACCGGCTGGTTGGCATTATTCGAGCCATAATGGTCGCTGTCGGCGAAAGCGCTGCTCGTGGCAACGAGGATGGCGGCAGCGGTAAGGGCGATCTTTCTCATGTCGATAATTCCTGGTTTCGAGAGTTGAGATGTTTTGGAGTTGATTGACGGACCGCGATCAGCGGCCCCAGATGCCGTCGCGGTTGTGCTGGGCGATAACGTCCTGAACAGTCATCTGACTCGGCCCGGTCGTCACCTTGGTGTCGACCCCGTTCTGGCGCCCGATGTCGGAGGCCTGGATGGAAGCGGTATAGCTATGGTCGACAGTCGCGGCCGGCTGGTTGGCGCTGTTCGAGCCGTAATGGTCGCTGCCGGCAAATGCAGTGCCTGTTACGAGCAGCATGGAGAGTGCAGCGAATGTGATTCTGTTCATTTCGAGGTGTCCTTGTTTTGTCGTTGAAATGCGTGCGGAGAACGGCCCCGCTACACAGCAAGACCCGGCGGGGCTTCGCTTTATTCCCGAGCTGCCACGGAATTGTCTTGGACGGCAGAAATCCAGCGGCTGGCGGGCCTGGACTATGCTGGCGGGCGCGACCCGAATACGCGGGCGATGGGATGGATGAAATGAACTGGCGAGCGCCTTCCGGAGCGCCGCACTCGGCTGGGAGTTTAGGTCAAGCCGAGAGATCAATCGCGAGCATGCGCCTCGCGTCCGAAATGGGTATGATTGGGCCGGTGGGCCCGTCAGCTTCGGGCGCGTGGGACCTGCGGCTACCACGGCGGCGCATTGCACGTGTGTTCTGGAAAGACGGAAATCAGCCGGTCACGGCGGCAGCGCGGAAGCGCGCCACGAAATCGTCGAGTTCGGGCCGCTCCATGTCGGAGATCGCCCAATAGGAGAACGCGCCGTCGCTCCATTGCACCAGCGAGAAGCCGCCCTCCGAAAGATCGACCGGCTCGGTTACCGCCCCGCCATTTTGAGGCTCGGCGACAAGTGTGATCAAGTGCTCACGATGGCGATACACCAATGCCGGCACCGGGCGGCCGCCGATGACCTCGACCCTGCCGCCGACGAGCGCAAATCCCTCCTTGGCCATGTCTGGCGCGGGCGGTGAAAGCCCGAGCCTAGCGTCGAGCCAAGGCTTTACCGTGTGCCGGTCCGACGAGACGACATCCACCGGGCTGGTCGCGAGCAGGCTGCGACGATGGCCGCTGGCCACGCCGGCGGTGAAGCTGTCGGGCGCGCGCTGCATCGCCCATTGCGTCGCTCTGCTGGCCACCACGGCGCTGATCATGATCGAGGCCGCCATGGCACGCCAGTCGAATGAGCCGAAGCTTCGCGCCGACCACACCGTTCGTGCCGGCTTCGCCTGTGCCAGGGGCGCCCTGGGCCGCAGCACCTCCACGTTGGCGGCGGCGGCCATGGCTGCGATGCGTGCACTGAGGGCGTCGCTTGCTTTCGGCTTCGGAAGCGAACCCAAAACCTGTTGCAAAGCAACGATGCGGGCATGTTCGGCCGCGAGACTGGGATCGGCGGCCATGCGACGCTCGACCGCTATTGCTGCTGCGGCGTCAAGCTCCCCATCGACCAACGCGTGCAGCATGCTTGCATGCGCCTTCATGCAGGCGTCCTGCACGACATCCTCGGCGTCCGTGGCATTGCCGGTCAGCCAACGGGCAAGGGAAAGTGCGTCGGGAGGCAAAAGTCTCATCGATGTCAATCACCCTCTGGACTGCAACGATGCAAGCGTTCGGAGCGCAAGGATTGCCGCATTCACGATCAGGACCACACCCGCGAACACCGGGCATTCTCTACCCCGACCGGAGCAGGGTCTCACGATTCACCTCGCGACCGTCTTGGGGTTGATGCCATAGCGCCTCGAAAGCGACCTCAGGCTCGCTTGACTATGTTGTTTCGCTCGACGGATCGCCTCTGTCGTTGTGGCGCTACCATGCAGAACCTGGCCCATAGTGCATCCTTTGATTCGGACGACAATGATGAACCATCAAAACCTGGGATCAAACATCTAATGAGCCGATCGGCCCCCAGGCGCGGATAAGCGCAGCATCGCCGAACAGCGACGGCTCGATTGTGAGCAAGTAGAACCTGGCTACATTGCAGGTGCAATCGCGCCGCTGGAGAACGATTTGGACCTTGGGCTCCATCATGCCCGATTGTCACCACGTCCGGCGCCGACATCCAATTCATTGGCTGAATCGTTAGGCGCTGAGCGATTCACGGCGTTGATGATTGCCCTTGGACTTTTACCCTGATCGCGGAACACTCGGTGAGGGCACGGGCTATAAATATCTGAAGCTGTGGTTGCGGGCGACGTGATCCGCAGACCTTCGCCAGGCCGGCCAAGACGACGCTGTATCTCGGCCGACTGGCGCAGGCTCAACGGTCCAGAAGCGATGCGTACGCTTCTAGCGGATCAGCGCTTGGCGCTGTCGCTTTCCGTGTCGGCCCTGGCGAGGAACTGCTCGGTTGTCGAGGGAAGATGGTCTTTCAACCATTCCGCCATCGCGACCTCCTCTCGCAAGTTCTCGTCGCAAGCCCGCGCGACCTCAGTTTCGCCCATCGATTGAGCTGCGGCAATTAGGATCGTGTAGGAGGCGATTTCCATGTGCTCGAAAGTGTAACTCGCGAGTGATCCCTTCATCACCTCGTCGCCGGCGAAGAAGCCGCTCAACGATTGCGCCATTGCAGTTAACTTGCCGCCAGCATCCTTCATCGTGGATGAGCCCTCATCCATTCGGTCAAAGCAGATCTTCAACCGAGCAGCCTGCTGCCTCGTTTCATCAAGGTGCAGTCGGATTCGGTCGCTGAGTTCGGGATAATTCTCGATACGGCCTAACTGCCCGTTCAACATCGTTTCGGCCTGCTCTTCCATGGCGTGAGCATCTCTAAGCCATTGGACAAGCCATTCTCGCGCCTCTGACATTTCAAATCTCCTTAGTGGATGGTGGAGAACTGCCGAACGGTGACGTTGTTCCAACATCGTGCGGTCATTAGAGAGTCCCATTCAGTCAGGTGCCGCGCGCGGAGTAACATCCCTGCGCGTTTGACAGCAGCTTGAAAGCAATGCGGACCAGCTCAGGTGGCGATAGCCGCTGAGGCAGCTATGCAGGTGTAGACGCCATTTGGGTCCTTGCCTTGGCAATTTGACGAGTTCCCCGCCGGCACCCTGAACTGAGTTGATCGTAGCGGAGCCCCCGCTCGAGGCGATGTTCAATCACGAATTGCGCCTGTATCCTGCCAGGCATCGCCGGGGGTGCCGATGGCTGCCGCCTCCGCAGTCTGGCACTGGTGGCGCTGTGTTTCAGGCTTTCTTCGGCGACCTTAATCTGCGCGTCGTAGTGCTACGTCCGCTGTCACCTCCGCTTCGTTTCCAGATCCGCCACTCGGCGCGTCTTAGCGCGTTTCGGTTTGGGCAGGCCGGCGTTGCAATTCACGGTGCGGGTTTGCGGGCACCTTGGTCGCGCTCGCTGCCACAGTCGGCATCATTGGGGCCGAACTCGAATGAGCTGCGAGCGATGCGGAGGTTCCCATGATCAGGCGACAAAACTGCATGGCCGGCCCGTGGGCAATTTAGCACTGGGTCCGCTGTATTACGTGGCGCGCGCTAACCCATTCACTCTATTTTTTGGCGGCCCCGAAGTGGCGTCGGCGAGCGCCTAGCTTACCAATTTTGCTTTGATGTCGCGCGCCATCCGCAGATGCTCGAGCACCGTCGGCAAAGTATCCGAGGCGAAATGCTGGAGGTCGGCATCCTGGCCTGACCCGATCTCCCATTCGAGCAGTTGCACAGTCTTCTGGTGATCGGTGATCTGGCTAATGATATAGGCGAGGTCGAACGCAGCCCCTTCGAGCTTTTCGAGCTTCGCGCGCAGCTGCTTGTGCTCGTCGTCGAGCCCTTGCGGCAGTGGGATCTTGTCGGCTTCGGCGAGCGATTTCAGTTTCTCGTTTGCCGCTGAGTGGTCGTCGACCATGCGGCTGGCAAATTCCTTGATGGCGGAATGGCCGGATTTTTTCGCAAGATTACCGAAATCGACTTCTGCCGTGCCGCCGGCCGCGGCGAGCTGCGCGAACAGCCGGTCCTGATAGTTCGTCTGATGCGGCATGGGCTGACCCGGCGAGTCCATCAATGTGTCCGGGGCGTTGCCGGCCGGATTTCCGATCTGCGCAAAGAGCGGGGATACCAAGAGAGGCGATGCGCAGAGTGCCGTCAGGCCCAAGGTCGTTGCAAGAACACGCATGAAAACCTCCACCAAAGATGTGCCGACCGGTCGACCTGCCGCGTGTCAAAGCGTGAGCATATAGGCGACGAGATCATCCTTCTCGTCTTGGGTTAGCTTCGTGCCGAGCACCAGGTTGAAGAACTCCACCGTATCGGCCAGCGTCATCAGGCGGCCGTCATGCAGATAGGGTGGCGTGTCCTTGATGCCGCGCAGCGTAAACGTCTTGATCGGCCCGTCGGGCAGTTCCACCATGTCGTTGACGGTCCGCCCGGGTTTGTAGAAGCGCTCCAGTTTCAAATCGTGCATGTTGTTGTCCATGAACGATGTTTGCGGGTCATGACATGCCGAGCAGCGGCCCTTGCCCATGAACAACCGCTCGCCCGCCAGTTCCTTTTCGCTGGCCATGGCGGGATCGAGCTTTCCGAACGCATCGAGCTTCGGCGCCGGCGGAAAGTCGATGATGTTCTGCATCTGCGCCATCATCGCCACCTGATTGGTGCGGTCTGGCAGGTTGACGCCCTTCCTGGTGGCGCTGACATGGTCGCCATTGAAATAGGCGGTGCGCTGCTCGAATTCGGTGAAATCCTCGACCGAACGCAACGACCGTTTCGATCCATGAATTTGCTGGTTGAACAGGCCGCGCAGGCTGGTCGAATCGAGGCGGAAGCGCGCTGCCTGCGGCCTGATATCGGGCGTTAGATGAAAGGCGGCATTGGTGTTGAAATTGGCGTGGCAGTCGAGGCAGGCCACTCCCATGCTTTGCCCAGCCACCTTGCGGTCCTCGGTTTGGTTGAATTCCTCCTGCGGGAATGGCGTCAATAGAAGCCGCAGACCCTCCATCTGCACCGGCGTGATGATGCCGTTCATGATTTCGTAGTAGTTGCGGATGGTCAGCAGCTCGCCGCGTGACACGTCGCCGAGCTCCGGATGAGTGGTCAGGAATATCGGTGATGGAAATTCCGGGGTGAGGTAATCGGGAAGATCGAAGTCGACGTCGAAGCGCCTCAGGTCGCGTCCTTCCTGCCGGCCGACCTCGCGGATCTCCTCTTCCGGAAAGACCTGGCCTCCGGCCGCCTGTTTGACATGCGGCAGCGGCAGGAAGCCGTCAGGCAGCAGATCGCGGTCGCGGATCTCGCCAGGGCTCATCTCCGCCAGGCCCTGCCAGGTTTGGTCCTTTGCCAGCTTCACGCGGACGCCCTCCTGGACAGGCTTGGTGCCGCCGGACATTTTCACGCCCGGCATGGGACGGTCAGAAAGGTCGTATCGCGCCTCCAGCAAGGCCTTCTGGCGCGCCATCACGCGTGGCTTCTGTGCCTCGTCGTCGGCCTTGACTGCCGAGAACGGACGGGCCGGCAGCGGCCGGTAAGTGAGATCGGGCGGCAGCGGATCCGATAAGGCGCTGAGGCTGGCGGCAACAACGACAAGCGCGCACGGAACGCCCGCATTCAACACTCTGCGCATTTTTCCCTCCTGGCTGGATTTACGCCGAACCGCACCGCGCGCGATTTGTTCCCCGCGGGAAAAAGCGCAAGTTTCGGGTCGGGTATCTTGGGACGGGTGCGATAATTCGTGACTTAGGACCTCTACCCGCCAATTGAGATTTGGTCGAAACTCCCCAAGAATCTCGCCAGTTTCTCCCGGTGGGGCCAGCAGCTTGGAGCGGGGATCTTGGAGGGCCGCTAGGCGTGACTAGCGAGCCTTAGGTGCTCGCCTTCGAGCGAACTCGTGCGCTCAAGCAAATGGGAACGAGCCATGCGAACGAAGTGCGTGGCGTACTAGCCGCCGTATCGAAGCCGCCCCGCAATCGGTCAATGCATCTGGCACGGCACCTGCACTTTTATGTCTGAGCTTGGGCGGCGCGCTTACCTGTGTATTCACCTCTGTCCTCAGCTTTTGCGCCGCTTGGACACTTCTTCTCCCGACATTGGCTTCCCTGGTAGGGTATTTTCGCCGGTGCCAGACTTGGCTGCAAACTATAAAGAAGGCCTGCAGCGACAAGCACCAAAAGCGTGCCGAGCGCCGCCACCTGCCACAGACCAAGCCCGCACGCCACGCCAATTGCGCCAGACAGCCACATGCCCGCACCCGTCGTCAGCCCGTGGATCTCGCCTCCCGAAAACAAAATCGATCCGGCAGCAAGGAACGCGACGCCAGCGGTGACTGCTTCGACCACCCGAATCGGATCGACTTTCACGGAGTCCTGCAGAAACATCGGCGCGTGAACGATTTCAATCGTCAGAATGCTGAACGTAGCCGCTCCCACGCACACCAAAATATGCGTGCGAAGCCCTGCAGGCCGATTTTCGCCATTCGCGTTCGAAACCGATCGCAGCACCGAAGATCGACGCCAGTAGAAGCCTCGCCGCAATGACTGGAAACGGGACGTATGTCGGATGGCCGAATTCTTGGAGAAGTTGTTGCATGAGTAGCCCAGGTTGCCCGACACAACGTGATCGGGACGGCCCGGTTCCCCACGCGCTGCGGGTGCCGCGGCTGTGCGCTGTTTTGACATTTCGACCTTGGGGTGTCGGAATATTTGCATGCAAACGAGTCTTGCGACGCTGTCCTCCCCATCCTCAACGTACCATTCTGGGAGGAATGCATGGCTGCGCATGAGCAACATGCCGTTGAAATCGTGAGGGCCAGAGAGTGGTCGGTTCGCGTGACGGTCAATGGTACGACTACCACGGTCCCTTTCACAGCTGAGAGCTACGCGCGCTCGTTTGCAGACGGTCAGGCGTTTCGGCTGGGCGTTCAGGTCGCGGAGCTCAAAAGGTCGGCTTAGCAGCGGGGTTTGTCCCAACGTCACGGGGGCCCCGACCAGCCCACGTATCTCCGACAGCGCGTGGGTCACATGGTGCCGCCAGGCGCCGGGCGGTCTGAGGAGCGCGAATAGCGACCCCAACCGGCACCTGCATCGTGGCGTACCGTCGAATCGATGAAGAAAGTCGCGGAGCCAGCGCTTTGATTAGTGGCTTCGGCTGCAGCCACAGGCTGCGGGCTAGTTCGTCGCGTCCGGCAGGTCACTCAGGAGTAGGCTGGCACGAGCCTCGTTTCGCGCAATGGCAACGCCATAGTGAAACGCAGGCCGCCGGGATTGTAATGCAGTTCGATCGTTGCATTGCATTGCACTGTAACCACTCTTTCCAGCAATGTCGTTCCAAAGCCTCGTCGACTCGGCGGCTGCACAATGGGGCCGTCCCGCTCCTGCCAATTGAGATGCAGGACCTGCTCACCTGCGGAATCGGGTATCCACCACCGCACTTCAAGGCGGCCTTGCGGGCACGACAGGGCGCCGAATTTTGCCGAGTTGGAGGCAAGTTCATGAAACGCCATGCCGATAGGTATCGCAATGTCGGCGACGAGGGCCACATTCGGACCATGCAGTGATATTCGCGGCTCGCTATGGATCTCGTAGTGGCTCAGTTCCGCCTCAAGCAACTTCTGTAAAGAGGCCGTCTGCCAATAGTCGTCTGTAAGCATTGAGTGCGTGTCGGCAAGGGACACGATTCTTGCGGAGAAATCGCGCACGAAGCTGTCGACGCTATCGCTGGATCGGGCCGTCGCTCCCATCATTGCTCGCACATTGGCCAGGGTGTTTTTCACCCGGTGATGAAGCTCGCGGATCAAGAGCTTTTGACGGTCTGCGACCTCCTGTTTCTGTTCGAGGTGGGACTTGACCTCCAGCTGGCGTGCACGCGCACGCAACGCCGACCGCACCGAATTGGCCAGGCTTGAGGCCAGGAAGGGCCTTTCGAGAACGATGAGATACCGATCCAGAAACGCAAGACGCTTGTCGAATTCCGTTCCCCGCATGACCAGAAGAACCACTGGAAAGTCGGACCACGCAGGTTGGTTCCGCAGCCAGGCGGCGAATTGGCTCCGGTCGGAATTGATGAGCGCTTCTTCGGCCACGACGAGGCAGTGTGCGCTATCGAGAAGCCGCAAAACCTCGTCCAGATTGGCACAGACGCGTGTGCCAATCCCGTTGTTTGTCAGAATCGAGGCGGCTATCTGAGCGTCTCGACCAACCGGGGCCAGCACAAGTACGACGGGTTCTTTCGGCGTCATGGCTTCGTGTCAGCGAGCAGATCGCTTTGTTTGCCCTCAAAAAAGGGCACGCCTGTAAGTATTCCCCTGAATTGCTCGAGCGGCTCGCCGACAGCTATGCCTTGGCTGCTGACCATGAATTCACGAATAGTGTCCTCATGAGGACCAACTCGCCTCTTCACCACCGAAATCGCTCGTCGGATGCGACCGCCACTTTCGAAAAACCTCAGCAACATCACTGCATCAGACAGATAAGTCATGTCGATTGGCGCCGCCGTCTGGCCGATCAGCCCGTGATTGGCGAGCAGCAGGATCGTGACGACGCCCTTCTGGTTGAGGTAGGTGAGAATTTCATGCATCTGCAGCACAAGGTGCTGCTCTTCGGACATCGAATTCAGATATCCCGTGAGGCTGTCGATCACTACGATCCGGGCATCAAACCGCTCGACTGCGATCTGGATCTTTGAGGACAATTCGCCGGGTGAAAGGTCCGCCGGGTCGATCTGTTCGAGCAGGAGCATTCCGTCTTGCAGGAAGGGCTTGAGATCCATACCGACACCGGCTGCACGTCCCAGGAAAATGCGATCAGTTTCATCGAACAGCAGAACCAGGACGCGCTCACCGCGCCCCAGCCCTGCATGACAGTAGGAGCAGGCTATGGTGGACTTCCCCACACCCGAAGGGCCGATCAAGAGCGTGCTTGTACCCCGATCGAGGCCGCCGCCGAGCAGAGTGTCCACGGCATTTCCGCTTAAGGCCGGCGAGCCGTGCTCGGCTTCAGGGTGCTCGGCGGCGACCAGTCGCGGAAATACCGTTACCCCGCCCGGCCGGATGACGAAGTCGTGGTAACCGCCACGTATTTGCACCCCACGCATCTTTATCACCCGCAGGCGCCGCCGCTCGCCACCATAGATCGGAGTCAATTGCTCCATGCGGATGACGCCATGGCTGATCGAATGCAGGTTGAGGTCATCCTGCTCGGCCGTGAGGTCGTCGAGTAACAACACCGTCGCATGATTGAGCAGAAAGAAGCTTTTCAGCGCCAGGACCTGCCTGCGGTAGCGAAGTGAGCCCTGCGAGAGCAGCCGTATTTCGGAAAGAGAATCGAATACGACGCGCTGTGGCTTAATACGATCGATCTCAGCCAAGGCCGCCTGCACGGTCTCCCCGAGTTCCAGGTCAGAAGAATGCACGAGCGTCTGCAACTGGGAGGGATCAAGGCTGAGTTCTGGAGGAACGAGTTCCAGAATTTCTATCTCGTCCAGAGTCCAGCCATGCCTGCTTGCCACGGATATGAGTTCGCGCTTGCTTTCGGATAGCGTAATATAGAGGCATTTTTCGCCTTGCGAGGCCCCCTTGATAAGGAACTGAAGCCCGAGCGTGGTCTTGCCTGAACCAGGCCTTCCCTCAACGAGATGTGACCGACATTTGGCATAACCCCCGCGCAAGACATAGTCGAGGCCTTCTACCCCGGTCGCTAATGGTGAGGCGTCATCTTCGTTCACGTTGCCCCTCATGTACCTTGCTGAACAGCGTAACGATTGTCAGTTTTGATGGTTCCAGAAGGCCGCAAGGCGCTGGATAAGAGGACAAGAGCCTCCTCTACAAACTGCTCACGACGCCGTTCGGTGAGGCTGATCGCTGCTAGGGCCCCCGCGCCCAGTAGCTGCAAAGGGGCCCGTTTTGCTCGGAAGGAGGCGATAGTTAAATTCGTACAGCAACGATGATACACCGGGGGCGTTCGCACGCCATGCATTCTGAGTTTCTAAAGCTGCAGCAGGTATTGGGACGCGGCGGTTTGGTTGCAAGCCGGTCGGGGTCCGGCAGACGTGGTGCTCCAGCTTCGGAAGGTTTGGATTGGAAATGGGGGAATGTGATCGAGAATTGTTGTCTCGAGCGGCCGCTGTCGCCGGACAGCACTGAGCATCCATGTGCAAACTTGCGATAGCAACCAAAGTAGGTCCACAAGTCTTGTCTTCCGTTTTGTCATCAGACGTGCTCATCCGCAAAATTCGATCAATCGCTGATATCAGCGACGATGATGCCGCGATCCTGCGGGGCATGCCGACTCAGGAAAAGGACGTCGCAGCCAATCAGGATATCGTCTCGGAAGGCGATATCCCTGCAAACTCGTTTGTGGTTTTGGACGGCCTGGTCTGTTCGTCCAAGTATACTGGTCAGGGAAGACGGCAGATCACCAGCTTCTTTGTCGCAGGCGATATTCCGGATCTGCATGGCTTGCACCTTTCCGTGATGGACTGCAGCTTCTCGAGCCTGACGCCAAGCAGATTAGGCTTCATCCGTCATAGCGTCCTTCGCCCAATTTGCGAACAGCATCCGCGTATCGCGACGGCGTTCTGGCGATCGACCCTCATCGACGCCTCCATCTACCGGGAATGGGTCACCAATGTCGGGCGACGCGAGGCCTATGCCCGCACAGCCCACATCCTATGCGAGCTTATCGTGCGTTTGCGGTCTGTCGGACGCATCGAGGACCACGTAGCGGATCTCCCGATCACGCAGGCCGCTCTTGGCGATGCTCTCGGCTTGTCGACAGTTCACGTGAACCGCACCCTCCAGGAACTGCGCGGCGACGGTCTGATTGCTACCTCAGGTACAAGGCTACGTGCTCTTGACTGGCCCCGCCTGGTCCGAGCAGGAGACTTCGATCCGACGTACCTGCACCAACGCGACCTTGCTTAGCTTTTGATGAGGATGTCGATCGCATGCGACGATATTTTTTTGACAGCGGCGATGCTGAGCATCTTGTTGAAGACGACATGGGCCTGGAATGCGAAGGGATCGCGGCAGCCCGCCAGGCAGCTGTCGAGGGTCTGGTAGATTTGGCACGGGAAACACTGGGAGGCTCGGAGCAGCAACAGCTATTGGTGGATATTCGTGACGAGAGCGGGCGAAAGATCCTGAGGCTCAGCTTGATTCTCAAAATTGAAAAGCTTGAACTCAGCGCTTCGGGATGAGTTTGGAATAGCCATTTTGCTGCTCCCAGCATGGCAATTGAGGCGGGCGATTAGCTCGTTCGGTGCGTCGTTCCTGCCGCCGGTCCCACTACAGGCGCCTCATGTCGGCGCCAAATGGGTACGACTGCTACAATGTGTCCGGCCTGCAAGACAGACAAACTCCGGCTTAACGAATGTGAATGCTTGAGCCCATGCCCCGGGGCAAGGTGGCGGGAGGTGCCCGTAGGTGCCCGCTGGATCAGGCCCAGTCGCAATCTCTCCGCGAAGCCTGTTTCTTGAGTTGTTCAACAGAGCCCAACCAACACTCTGAGGGAGGCCGATTTTGTCACACAGGGGCGATACCTTGGCTCAGCAGGCCACTGGTGAACTTTCCATCGTCGAGTTCATTCCCGCATTGCGCGCTTTCGCCCGCGCTTTTTGCCAGGTCCGGGAAGATGCCGACGATCTGGTGCAGGAAACGTTAGCGAAAGGGCTGGCCAACATCGACAAGTTCGAGCCCGGAACGCGAATGAAGTCATGGCTCTTCACGATTATGCGCAACACCTACTACACGCGCGTCAGGGCTGCCACGAGGGAAGCACCAAGTATCGTTGACTGCGCCTCGCTTGCACCCGTTTCGCAGCCTGCACAGGAATGGTCGATGCAAAGCAAGGAGGTCCACCGGGCCACTCAAAGCTTGCCAAAATCTCAGAGCGAAGTGCTGATGCTGGCGGGGGTGCTTGGTGTCAGCTACGAAGAGACTGCCGTGATATGCGGTTGCGCCGTTGGAACGGTCAAAAGCGGGCTCAGTCGCGCACGGGCAGGCGTGCTCGAGTTTCTGGGCGAAAAATCAGCACAGGAGCTGACAGAAAGACGCGATTACCTGCGCGATGGGCGATTGGCTACAACAATGGCCAGCAACACCTTACCCGCGAGCGCTGGCCATGCGCCGTTGCGGTGACGGCTACTCATTGCAACTAGTGTTGCCAGCTACGCCCTCCCACGGGAGCGCTGGCGCGTTGCCGGCCGTTCTGTCCCGGGATGGGAAGGTGAGATGTGGATAGAAAGACCTCGAATGCCGGAGAAGCTGAACAGCTCGAGCAATTTGAGCGCGCTTCTGCGAAACAGCGCGAACTCGCAACCGGAGGAGAGGGCGACACACCGCCAGCTGCCGCAGTCGCTGCGGCGTTGATTAGTGTCTTGGAGACCGATCGAAACGGGGACATTTTCCATGTCGCGAGTTGCGAACGCGATGGAGCTGACATCACGCAGGCATTGCGCCACTTTCTCCCAGGAGCTGACATCCTGTATATGCCGCCCTGGGATTGCCTGCCCTTTGACAGGGTGTGGCCCACTCGCGCCACAATGGGGCGGCGGATAAGCGTCCTGCAAGCTGTTGCTGCCCCTCCAAAAGGTCCCCGCATCACGGTTACTTCGGTCGAATCTGCCCTGCAGCGGGTACCTCCCCCCTCGCTAATCGACCAGGGTTTCGCCACCCTGCAGATCGGACAGAAGATGGACCTGGGGGCACTTCGGGTGTTGGCTGAGAGAACAGGCTATGTTGTCGACGATCGAGTCGATGAACCTGGCGAGATAGCCGTCCGGGGCGATCTTGTCGATATTTTCCCTGCCGATCGTGACCATCCAGTACGTGTTGTGCTGGGTCCTGACGGCGCCATCTCTGAACTCAAGATATATGACCCAATCACGCAACGAAGCGAGCGATCTCTTCACAGCGTTGTGGTTGGCCCGGCATCGGAGCTCATGTTGCAAGCGGGCAACGAGTTCGACCGCGCAGCCATGCGCACGATCCCCCTGGAGGAACGCCTGATCTCGCTGTATTCCGACCTGCCAGCGCTTTTCGACGTCGCAGCGACAGCCTCCGTCTGCTTCCTGGATGGACTGGAAGAAATCGGGCTTGCTCGCGTATTGGACCTCATTGAGGATGCGTGGCGCGGCAGACAGCAAGTATCAGCGACGGCGGGGTTGGCCGCGAAACGATTTTATTTGTCGCGCGAAGAGTGGGATAACGCGCTGCGGGATCGCCAGTGCTTGAGACTTACTCTCCCGGTCGGTCGAATTCCCAAATTCTACCACCTGCCGCGAGCTGGGCGCGAATTCGCCGCGTTCGCCGAGGCGCGCGCAAGTTCGGGGTTTAGTGTGGTGGTGACAGGCGAAGCTTCGGAACTGCGCCGAGCAGACCGGCTGATCGAGCGTCAGCTCGGTCGCCAGATGGAGCCAGTCGCTGGGTGGCCGCAAATCCTCTCGGTCAAAAGAGGCTCTCTTCTCAAGGCGGAGTTCGATCTTACGGAGGGCTTTGTCGACCCGCTGTCCCGAATTGCGGTTGTTGCGGCAGCGGACATATTCGGTCCGTCATGGACTGCAAACACAGGGTCCGGCAGCGGTATAGTCGAACCCGACCTGCAGCTCGGTGATCTGGTTGTCCACGAAGACCATGGCATAGGCGTGCTTGCCGCGATCGAACAAATTGAAGCGGCTGGCCTGCAACAGGATGTCGTAAAGCTTGAATATCATGGTGGCGCTTTCTTGCTGGTACCAGTGGAGGAGTTTGGCCGTATATGGCGCTACGGGTCCGAGCCAGAAGCGATAGCCTTGGACCGACTGGACAGTGAAGGCTGGAAGGAGCGGCGCCAGTCTGTAGTCCGCGAGGTTGACAAGGTAGCCAACCGGTTGGTCGCCATTGCGAAGGCCAGGTCCTGCCAGTCCGCCGAAATGATCAAGCCGCCGCGTGCTGATCTTGCTCGTTTCGCGGCACGATTCCCCTATGCCGAGACCCCCGACCAAGCCGCGGCAATCCGAGCCGTGATGGATGACCTGTCGTCGGGAAAAACGATGAACCGGCTGGTCTGCGGCGACGTCGGCTTTGGAAAGACGGAGGTGGCGCTTCGGGCGTGTGCTGCGGCCGCATTCTGCGGCAAGCAGGTTGCTATCGTTGCACCCACCACAGTGCTCGCGCGTCAGCACTACGAGACGTTCTGTCGGCGTTTCGCAGGGTTCGACATCCAAGCTGGTCACCTGTCCAGGGTGGTCGGATCGACAGAGGCAAGGAAAGTCAAGGATGGTCTGAGAAGCGGTAACATCGCAGTCGTCGTCGGGACCCACGCTGTTGCGGCCAAGGGGGTGGCCTTTGCCAATCTGGGGCTGCTCGTAATTGACGAAGAGCATCGGTTCGGGGCCAAGCTGAAGCAATCACTGCGAGGGTTGGCGCCATGCCTCCACACGTTGACCATGAGCGCTACTCCGATACCCCGCACGCTTCAATTGGCGTTGGCGGGCGTGCAGGAAGTCAGCGTTCTGAATACACCGCCTGCCAAGCGGCGTCCGGTTCGCACCATCTTGGCTCCTTTCGATGCCGGTTCGGCCAAGGCTGCTCTGTTACGTGAATACCGTCGCGGGGGACAAAGCTTCTTTGTCGTTCCACGGATAGATGACATCAGGACTGTTTTCAGACAACTGGGCAGGCTGGTTCCGCAGCTCTTGGTGAAGATCGCGCATGGCCAAATGAAAGCGGGTGAGTTGGACGAGATCGTGGTTCGCTTCGCCGCTGGTGAAGGTGACATTTTGCTGGCCACCGACATCATCGAAAGCGGACTTGATATACCGCAGGCGAACACCATTCTGGTTTGGCGGGCGGACCGTTTCGGACTTGCACAGCTCCACCAGCTTCGAGGGCGTGTGGGCAGAGGCAGACTGCAAGGCTTTGCGTTTCTGCTGACCGAGCCCGGTAAGGAATTAGCTGAAGCCACGAGGAGCCGGCTTTCGGCTCTTGTGGCGCTCGACCGGCTTGGCTCTGGCCTGACTATCAGCCAAAGGGACCTCGACCAGCGCGGCGCAGGCGACCTTTTCGGCGAGGAACAGGCCGGCCACATAAAGCGGATCGGCGTTGGACTCTACCAAAGATTGCTCGAGCGTGCCTCATCGATTGCTCGTGGCGGCCCCCCGTCTGACACGCAACTTCCTGACATCAATTTGCAGGCCGGAGGGTCATTCCCAGGAAGCTATGTGCGGGAGCCAGCGATACGCCTCAGCCTGTATTCGCGGTTGTTCCGTATGAGCACGCATTCGGATCTGAATGCATTTGCCGACGAATTGGAGGATCGCTTCGGAGGCATCCCGAGCGAAGTGGCGACGCTGCTGGAGGTAACCCGACTGCGAATAGACGCAGCGGAGTTGGGTTTGAGCCAGGTCGACATAGGACCCGAAGCGATTGCGATCACCTTCCGCACAAAGCCCTCCGCCTCAATTCGGCAGAACATTTTAGGGCAGGACGGGTTCGAATTTCGACAAGGCCGCTTGATCTGCAGGTCAACCAAGCCAGGCGTCGCAAAACTCGAGGTTCTACGAAGCGTGATCGGTTCCATTCGTTCCGCGCACGCACCAGGTTAACTAGTGGCGAGACCGATTGTGGGTCAAGCACGACCCGCAATGGCCCTAGTAGCGGTCCAAGAAGGCCACAATCAGTCTTGCCGGATATGATCAAAGTCCACGGCGAGACCATGCCTGACCGCACGGTCGGCGACCATGTTCGCAAGCTCCCGGTCTGAGATCGAAGCCATCCCAACGACCTGCCTTAGCGCTCTCAAGGCGAGCCCTGTCGACATGACTCCATCACGCCGGCTGCGTATGCCGACATAGTGTTCCACGAGATCTTCAAGCTGTCGCACCTCGGGCCTCCACACCTGCTCTTCCAGGCCACTATGCTGAGGTTTGTGGCGTATGCATTCACATTCGTTAAAGGGACTAAGACAAACGCGCCTGGCAGCCCACCGAATGCCGGGGCATGCTAGTTGCTGGCGTGTCATATGTCACAGCGTCGCGGGCTGAATGATCGTTCGCTCAGCTGTTCGCGCAGATCGGCGCCCTTGCCGACTTTCACTCCACTTACCCGAACTTGCGCCACCGGCCACTCTCTTCCTGACGGCCGTCCCTTCGATGCGGCGTATTCTTTGTGATTGTCTCTCAGCCCGTTCTTCGTCTCTCCAAGAGGCAGGATGGCACGTTCCCACGCACCCGGACGAAGTCTATACGGGGCATGCAATTTGTATGAAGTGGTCGGAACAGGAAAGATGGTTGACCGTTCCAGCTGAATGGAAAATCGTCATGGGTCAAAGCCCGACACGATTTTGGTAGTTAGTGCTGACGTGACCACTCGTTCGGCCACGGCGGACTACCTTCGACATTGTGGCTACCGAGTTATCGAGGCAAAAGATGCCCTTGCTGCCCAAGAGGTGGGGCATTCCGGCTTCTACGTAGATACCATTTTATCGGACGTGGATCTGCCAGGCGGGACGAATGGGTTTCAGCTTGCCGCGTGGGTCCGGGAGAATAGAGGAGGCATCAAGGTGGTGCTGTCATCGGCCGTGGAGCGAACTGCCAAAGCAGCCGGTGATCTCTGCCGGGATGGCCCTCGTATCGCCAAGCCGTATGACTTGGCACTTCTCCTAGCCCGCATCAGGAGATTGAACGGCTGGTCTTTTAGAGATCTCGACCAAAGTTCCTAAGCTTGTCAGCTTTCGAAACCATGACAGCAACCCCTTCAGGCAGTCGATCCTCATACCGGAACTTCCGCAATGGAGCGCAGCCGAGATGCTCGACCGGTCGCTGCTGACGTGGCCGACTGAAGTCAGCGGTCAACCTCGCTCAACCTGTTGGCTGCCACAGAGCCGTGGCGAAGGAACAACAAGAGACTGGGCCAGTTAGACCATGCATGCGTCGATACAAATGAAACAGGAGATGACAATGGCGACGAAGAAAGGCTCTCAGGGCGGCTCCAAGGG
>NZ_JAMYLN010000055.1:0-23250 GCF_040318035.1 Mesorhizobium sp. M1329
AGACTTAAAATCTGCCGGTGTTTCAAGCACTTACGGGTTCAAATCCCGTCGCCCACACCAAGCTTCGCAACGGACTTAAAATCCCGTCCTAGTCCTTTGCACCCTCGCAACTAACCCCTCAACGCCTTGTAATTCCCCGGTTTGCGCCGGGGTTTTGCATTTCATTTTAACATCTCCACTCGTGCAACGGATTTTGTGGGAAACACGCCGTTGTGGGAAATCGTGTGGGAAAAGGAGAACAGACGTTCATGGCCAAACCGCCCTGACGCAGAGAAGCCCGCCACCTTTGCGGATGGCGGGCCGGGCCGCGAAGCCAGGAGAGTGTTGTCAAAGCCTCCACGGCCCGATGCGACACTCCCATCTGCGCAGCAGTCTCCTTAGCGACGCGCGATGAGCATGCAAAGCTGACGCAGATCGCTGTCATACGTGCCTTCGCTGCTGAGCACGTCGGCGCAGCGCTTCTTCATGCGTATCAGCTGGCTGCTGGACAGCTGAGCAACCACGCTCGGCGGGGTGCCCGGCGTCCCTGGCGTTCCAGGTGTGCCCGGCGTTCCGGGAGTGCCAGGGGTGCCGGGAACGGTACCGCCACCAACGCCGACACCGACGCCCACGCCGACACCACCCGTGCCGCCAACATTGACGCCTACGCCCGCTGTAACGCCGCGCGTGCCACCGACATTCGCACCGGCGCCAGCCGTGACACCACTCGCGCCGCCTACATTAGCGCCCGCGCCAGCGGTGACGCCCCTCGTGCCACCTATGTTTGCGCCAGCACCGGCGGTGACACCACTCCTGCCACCAATGTTAGCCCCGGCTCCGGCGGTAACGCCCCGGCTGCCGCCTATGTTAGCGCCTGCACCGGCATTGACTCCACTGCGACCACCAATCGAGGCGCCGGCCCCCGCGTTGATGCCGCCTCTACCGCCGATTGAAGCGCCGAGACCAGCCTTGATGCCGCCGGTCCCACCAATTGATACGCCTGCACCGACGCCAACGCCGGCTGCGCTGGAGGGAAAAGATAAAGATAAAACCAGTGCACCACTGGCCAAAGCCGTGGCTAAACTCTTAAGGACATTTGTCATGACACTCTCCTTTAGTTGTCACCTCTCAGCAGCAGGATTAATGACTGCTACTGCACTGACAACGCACTCAGAGAGCTTTTTGACTTACTTGATCCCAGGTATGTTGCGATCGTGATTTACGAGTAGAAAACTATTCCGAAGCAATTTTAACGATTGTGAACGGGGACGACCGATGGCTGATAGCTTGCAAGGAAACTGAATGTCCTATTATGACCACCTGCTCCAGCGGCAGATCGAGCTGGAGATCGAAATGTCTGGCCTCGGAAGGGATCGCTACCTCTCGCGGGTCCGTAAGAACTTCGACAAGGAGCGCGGGTACGACACCGACACGGGCCGATCGATCCTCGAAAGCGCCATTGGCCCGGTGGCGTCTGCCCTCAGCAAGTTCATCGACGAGGTCTACACTGGTCGTCCTGGTCCCCGCGCCGTGGCGGCAAAGCTGGTCAAGGACATGGACCCAAACGTAGTCTCGTATCTCGCCTGCAGGGCCATCCTTGGGCGCATGATGAAGCCGCGCGCTCCGGTACTCATGACGTTGGCCGTGACGGTTGCCCGTGCGGTCGAGCTTGAAGCCCGCTTCACCGAGTTCATGCGGCTCGACAAGGACCGGTTCCTCTGGGAGAGCAAGAAGCTGTCCGACGATGGGGCGACCGAGCTGCACAAGGCCACCGTCCTGACCTACGCCATGGGCAAGCACGGCATCCCTTGGGATCGCTGGAGCCGCACCGACATGATCCACCTCGGGATCAAGATGGTCGAGCTGTTCTGCGAGAACACCGGACTGGCCGTCATAGAGCAGGCCAGCGAGGGCGGCGACAAGAACGCACCCCGCGACCAGTACCTTGTCCACCTGACGGATCGAGCCAGAGCATGGATCGATCAGTCGGTCCTCGGTGGCGAGTGGTTGTGCCCTGAGTATCTTCCGACGCTGATCCCCCCGAAAGATTGGACCGGGCTCTCTGGTGGCGGCTACCACACCGATCTGGACAGGCCGCTCCCCTTCGTTCGCCGGGGCCGCAGGGAGCAGCTCGAACTGCTCAAGCAGGCCGATCTGTCTCGCGTCATCCGTGGCCTCAATGCCATCCAGCGTACGCCGTGGCGGATAAACGGGGCGATCCTCGACGTGATGCAGGAGCTGGCTAAGTCTGGTGAAGGCATCGCTGGCCTAGTGTCCGGTGACTTGCCCATGCCCGACCGGCCCCACGACATCGACACCAACCCCGACGCCCTGCGGGAATGGAAGTGGGCAGCCCGGGACGTCTACTCGGCCAACCTTCAGCTCCGTCAGGATCGCCTGCACCAGCAGACCCTCCTCGACCTGGCTGTTAAGTTCCGGCCCGAGCGGGCGATCTATTTCCCCCACAACCTCGACTTCCGAGGTCGTGCCTACCCAGTCCCTTTGGTCCTGCATCCGCAAGGCAGCGACAACGTCAAGGCCCTCCTCCAGTTTGCAGAAGGCAAGCCTCTCGGGCGTGATGGGGAGCGGTGGCTGTCGATCCATGGGGCGAACACGTTCGGCATCGACAAGGTCTCGTTCGACGAGCGCGTTCAGTGGGTCGATGACCATGAAGTACTGATCTACCAGTGCGCCATGGACCCTCTGGCGAACCTCTGGTGGACCGAGGCCGACAAGCCTTGGTGCTTCCTCGCGTTCTGCTTCGAGTGGGAGGCCAACACCCTCGACCCCGAGGGCTTCGTCTCGCGCCTTCCCGTAGCCCTCGACGGCTCCTGCAACGGGCTTCAGCACTTCTCGGCCATGCTCCTCGACAGTGTCGGCGGGCGGGCGGTGAACCTGATCCCATCGGACAAGCCGCAGGACATTTATCAGCTAGTCGCTGACCGAGTAATGGAACAACTGCGTCTTATTCTATCCACTGAGGGGAACGTTGCGGAGAAGGGACGATGGGCGCATGAGTGGCTGACAATGGGGATCGACCGCAAGATCACCAAGCGACCGGTCATGGTTCTGCCCTACGGGGGAACGCCACGGTCGTGCCTCAAGTATGTGGACGAGGCGGTGAAGGCCAAGTTCGCTGCAGGCTACAAGCACAACCTCGGGGACGAACTGAAGAAGGCCATCGGCTTCCTCGCCAGCCTTGTCTGGGACAGCATTGGGGACGTGGTGATCGCCGCAAGGGAGGCCATGGGGTGGCTCCAGAAGACGGCCAGGGCGGTCGCTAAGGAGAACCTTCCGATGCATTGGGGAACGCCTAGCGGGTTCGTGGGGTTCCAGAGCTACAAGGACATGCGGCGGCGGCTAATCAAGACGAAGATACACGGTTCTATCCACCAGCTCATAAACTGGGAGGAAAGCGATGAGATTGACGTCTCGAAGCAGGCCACCTCGATCAGCCCCAACTACGTCCACTCCATGGATGCCTCGGCCATGATCCTCACGGTCGACGAACTGGCAGCCTCGGGCCTGACGGACTTCGCCATGATCCACGACAGCTACGGCACCCACGCCTGCAACACTACCCGCTTAGCAGCGACCCTCCGGTCGGTGTTCGTCGGGATGTACCGCCAAGATCCGCTCAACTCGTTGAGAGACTGGATCATCAACACCATAGCGCCGGCTTCAGAGATCGAAGAGCTGCCGCCCAAAGGAGACTTGAACCTCAACGAGGTCACGAGATCATACTTCTTCTTTGCCTAGATCGTTGCACTATCGGGACTTTCTCGACAGTGGCGAATAAGGTGACCACTAGCCCTACGAAACATTCTCGAAGGATTTCACATGAAGAACACCATCACGATCCGCATGGGTGCTGCCCACCAAGACATCACAGTGGGCGACGTCAACATCGACCTAGCGGCTGCCTCTAAGACCGACCGTTACGAGGTCCGCAGGTCCCTGATCGAGGGCCTGAAAGAGAACGGCTACTTCGGCAAGAAGGAACAGCGCAAGGCTCAGTTCCGCAACCGGAGGGCTGCCGCGTGAGCATCGAAGCTGCCACGGCGCTGGTCGCCCTCTCCCTCATCACCCTCTTCTTCCTGGCTAACCTCGGAGGCCCCGATGCCACGGCTTAATCGTGACCTTTTGAACATGGCCGGTCCCCGCGACGTCGCAATGGCGTCCATGACCGTTCTCGACCGACTGCAGGACTTCCGCCCTGAAATCCAGATCATGGGCGCAGCAGCGGTCTTCCTGACCCTCGCAGACCACCTCGGCATTCCTGCTCAGGAAGCCTTCACGGTCACCAAGAACCTGATCAACGGGGACGACGGCAAGCGCGCCGAGTTCCGTGGCATCGACGCATACATGAAAGGCGAACTGGCATGAGCAACATAGAGACCGGCGACAAGGTCATCTGCATCAAGGCGACCACCAGCAATGGAAGGCTGACCGAGGGCGCTGAGTACACCGTCAGGGAAGCCAGACGCCCGCGCTACGTCAAGCTCGTCGAGGTCACCGGCATCTACTACACCGACTGCTTCAAGCTGGCCCCCAAGGGCAAGACCAAGAAGGCCCCGTTCGGTCAGGTCAAGGCTGTCACGGTCAACAAGTCGGACATGCACGAGGTCCTGACCCAATACGTCCGGTTCGCTTTGGGCATCAATGCCTCAGTCGAGAGGATCGTCGAGAAGTTCCCCGACGCCGTCGAACTGGTTCTCAGCAGCGAGGCTGCCGCGTGAGGACCCCAGCACTGAACGCAGCCATCTTGACTTGGAAGCGGGGGTTCCCAATTCCAGTCGACCTGTGGGCCAAGCTCACAAATCAGGGCTTCAATGTTGCAGCCCTCGAACGTCGTTATTTCGTCTAAATCCATCCACTAGCGAGACTTTCCCGACCATGGCAAAAGACACCAAGAAGAAACTCCCCCAGTTCACCACCCCGCGCGGCATCTTCGTCTACCCGAAGCTGACCGAACCGGACTACGGCACGAAGGACTACCCGAAGCCGGACGGCGAATACTCGCTGAAGTTCCGCCTGTCGCTCGAAGACGCCGAGGCGTTCGTCGACCGCAAGATCAAGCACGGCGACGAGATGGTCTCGCTGCAGTCTCTCTATAACGCGGCCATGCAGGATGCCGAGCGTCAGTTCGCTGAGCTGAAGGTCGAGAGCCGCAAGAAGCTCGGCAGCGTCAAGCCGAACGACCTCTTCACCGTCCTGTACGATCAGGAGACCGAGGAGCCGACCGGCGAGGTCGAGTTCAAGTTCAAGATGAAAGCCTCGGGCGAGTTCAAGCAGGGTCCGAAGGCCGGCAAGAAGTGGTCCCGCAAGCCCGACCTGTTCGACGCGAAGGGCCGCAAGATCGGCAACGGCGTCAACATCTGGGGCGGCTCCGAGGGCAAGGTGTCGTTCGCGACCCGAGAGTACTTCGTCGCTGGCACCGCTGCGGCTGGCCTCACGCTGATGCTCGGTGGCGTTCAGGTCATCGAACTGGTCACCAACGGCTCCCGCGCTGCCAACTCCTACGGCTTCGGCGAGGAGGAGGGCTACGGCTACGATCCTGACGACTACCGTGACGAAGAGTCCGGCGAAGACAAGTCCGACGAGGGCTCGTCCGAAGGCCCAGCCAAGGGCGAAGAAGACTTCTAAGCCTTGGCTCGACCAACATACCCTAAGCGGACCCCTACGCGGCAGATTGCTGTCGCCAAGGGGTTCCGCTCGGGGCTCGAAGACAAGGTGTCGGGGGAGCTGGATGCGTCTGGCATCCCCTACACCTACGAGCAGTTCAAGATCACCTACACGGTGCCCGAGCGGCTGGCGAAGTACACACCCGACTTCCCCCTCCTACACAACGGCATCATCGTAGAGACCAAGGGCCAGTTCGTTACGGCGGATCGGCAGAAGCACAAGCTGATCAAGGAACAGCACCCGGACCTCGACATCCGGTTCGTGTTCAGCCGCTCGGCCACCCGCATCTCCAAGCAGTCCCAGACCACCTACGCCATGTGGTGTGAAACCCACGGCTTCCTCTACGCGGACAAGTCGATCCCCCGGGATTGGCTCGACGAAGCACCGACTGCCGGTCGCATGGAAGCCCTCAAGACCCTCCTTCAATCCGTCAACAAGAAAGTGAAGAAATGAAGACCCTGATCGCATCCATCGTTGCCCGCATTGTGCGCGCCCCGTCCACCGAGAAGGCCATCGCCGGCTTCACCAAGGCGCTCGACGTCCTCGAAGCTGTCGTCGCCCACGAGACCAAGATCATCGAGAAGCACGACGCCGAGATCGCCGCCAAGATTGAGCAGCAGAACGCTGCCAAGGAGCGACTCGACCGCGCTGCCAAGATCAGCAAGCGCTTCACCAAGCTGGTGGCCTAATCATGAAGGGTGTCGTTCTCTTCCAGCTCGCCCTGATCGTCGCCTTTATCTACGGCTGGATCGTCAACTTGATCGAGGTGATCCACGCGGCCACCGCTGGTTCGCCGTTCACGACGATGCTGATCCTCCGCATCATCGGCATCCCGTTCGGCCTACTCGGCGCGATCCTCGGCTGGTTCTGATGCAGGAGGCCATCCGTCTCGCTCACTGCTTCGGCGCGATCCTCACGGGCATCGTCATCCTCGTCCTGGCTGTGGCCATCAGCGCCACCCACGGGTCGGCCTTCGGGGTCGGCGTGGGCTTCCAAGCGCTAGTCGCCGGCTACGTCGTCGGTGTCAACGTGACGGCCAACCAGCACCCACGCGTCACGATCACCTTGGCCCTGTTTGCTTGGGCCTCGACGCTTGTCGCCATCATCGCTGCGCTCGCCAGCATGATCTGACGGAGGGGCTTCGGCCCCTACCTGTCCTCCAATCAGAAGGAAAGAAATGGAAGCTGACAGCAAGGCTTGGACTGGCCGCGACGGGGACAAGAAGTACCCGAGCGTCACCGAGCTGATCGACCGCTATGTCCCCCTCCGCACCCGTGGCGCGGTCTACGCCATGTCGCGGGTCTACGAGGATCGCATCTTCGACCTGATGCGAACCATCCACGACTACCACCTCCGCTGCGAGGCGATGGCCAATCACATGGATGGCATGGAGAAGGAGTTCTACCCCAAGGTTGCCGTCCCGGTGCATCTCGGGAACTTCGAGGCCAGCACCATGGTCAACCCCATGGACTGGACGAAGTCGTACGAGGTCGTCTGGCGTCCTGACCCCTACAGCGCCCGCTACGTGATGTCGGACAGACTGATCCACAAGGACGAGCAGCCGCATCTCTTCGAGATGATGATGCGGCAGTTCAAGGAACACATCCAGAAGACCCTGTTCCCGAAGCTCGAACGCGAGTTCGCCATGCTCTACGCGAGGAGCCCACGATGAGCCCGAAGGATATGGGCGAGGACCTCGCCGGGGACTTCTTGGAGTTCGCCCAGGACCTGCTCAAGGTCAGCCGCGAGGACAACGTCAAGGCTATTGCAGGGCGTCCCATCACGCATGTCTACGACGCCGCCGAGATGGCGCGTATCGTCTTCACCGCCGCCTATCAGGTCCACCACCGGCTGATGTCCGTGGCGAACACGATGCGGATCGAGGAGGTCGGGTGACCCCCGAGGCAGTCTACCAGCGAGAAATAGTTCGCGCCTACGCCGAACGGTGGGAGCGCATGACCGCGAAAGAGAAGGCCACGTACCTTCTCCTCCTCAGCCAGCAACAGCAGTTCCAGAACATCCCGCCGCAAGGCTGAATGCACGAAACCGACAGTGAGTTTCTGCGCAAGGAGCCGTGCCCGAAATGCGGTTCCCGCGACAACCTCGCCCGGTACTCAGACGGCCACGCCTACTGCTTTGGCTGCCGCCACTACGAACCCGGAGACAACGATTTGACAGACCAGACCGAGGCTGCAGAGCCCCGGAACGTAGACTTCGTCCCCCTCGGGGAGCCCGCGGATTGGGCAAGCCGAGGCATCAACCTCGAAAGCGCGCAGAAGTGGGGCTTCACCCGTTCGACCCTGAACGGCCAGCCCGTCCGCTTGTTCAACTACCGAAACAGCGCGCAGCAACTCGTCTGGCAGAAGGTCCGGTTCCAGGGAAAGGACTTCCGGTCCAAGGGCAACAAGGAGGACATGTGCCTCTACGGCCAGTGGCTATGGCGGGACGGCGGTAAGCGCGTCGTCATCGTCGAGGGCGAGCTAGACGCGATCTCTCTCAGCCAAATGCAGGGTCACAAGTGGCCCGTGGTCTCGATCCCCAACGGGTGTGACGGCGCGGCCAAGGCCCTGCGGAAGAACCTCCAGTGGCTCGAACAGTTCGAAGAGATCATCCTCATGTTCGATCAGGACGAGCCCGGCCAGAAGGCAACCGACGAATGCAAGCTGATCCCGTTCACACCGGGCAAGCTGAAGATCGCCACGTTGCCCCTCAAGGACGCCAACGAGATGCTCATGGCGGGCCGCGTCAAGGAGACCATCGACGCGCTTTGGGGTGCTAAGGTCTACCGTCCTGACGGTCTCGTCGGGGTCTCCGACATCATGGGGGACCTCCTCAAGCCGGTCACCTATGGCTTGCCGTGGTGCCTGGAGGAGCTGACAAAGCTCACCTACGGACGCCGCGACGGCGAGGTCTATGGCTTCGGCGCAGGCACTGGCATCGGCAAGACCGACTTCTTGATGCAGCAGATCGCGTTCGACGTGGTCGAGTTGAAGCAGACGGTCGGTGCCATCTTCCTCGAACAGAAGCCTGTCGAGACCGCCAAGCGGGTCGCCGGGAAGATCGCCGGGAAGATGTTCCATGTGCCTGATGGCGGCTGGTCACCCGACGAGCTAACTCGGGCTGCCGGCGAGCTGGATGGGAAGTTGTTCTTCTACGACAACTTCGGCCAGACCGATTGGGAGCTGGTGAAGGGGCACATCCGCTACATGGCGGTCAGCCTCGGCATCAAGCTGATCTACCTCGATCACCTCACGGCTATGGCCGACACAGGCGATGAGAAAGGCACCCTCGAACAGATCATGAAAGAGATGGCCGGGCTCGCCAATGAGCTGGGCATCATCATCCACTTCGTCAGCCACCTCGCAACCCCCGATGGGAAACCCCACGAGGAAGGCGGGCGAGTCATGATCAGGCACTTCAAGGGCTCCCGAGCGATCGGCTTCTGGTCCTTCTTCATGTTCGGCCTCGAACGAGACCAGCAAAACGAAGATCCGATTATCGCCACCACAACCATCTTCCGCATTCTCAAGGACCGCTACACCGGCAGGGCCACGGGCAAGACCATCATGCTCGGCTTTCAGCAGGACACCGGTCGCTTGTTCGTGCGGGACGACGATCCCTTCAAGGACAAGGACGCCCAACAGCATGGCTTCTCTAACGAGAGCGATGATGAACTGCCTTTCTGAGGCGCTGTCTTTCGTGATGGCAGCCCTCCTAATCCTCTGGATCGCGGCAACCCCGCATCCAATGCAACAGCCCGGCAATGAGTGCCGCGTGTATTCGACCGGCCTTTATCTTCCCTGTTCGAAGGTGGGGCCGACCGAAGCCAAGTTCCGCGACGTGTGGCTTAGCGAGGGGCAGGACATCTGACCTTCGACCACACCAATGAGAACGTCCCCTCAGCGCTGATCGTTCGGCGCGAGGGCTCCCGCCTAATCCTCCAAGGCAGAACTGCAACCATCGTCCTGTTCGCGGAAGCGTGGAGGGACGTGGTGAGCGCAATTCAAGAGGTAATGCAATCCCCCGAACCACCCTCGTCTTCGACATCGAGACGAACGGACTGATCCCAGAGATGACCACGATCCACTCGCTGGTCATCAAGAATACCGAGACCGGAGAAATCTGGTCATGCGACGACCACCGGAACCGGAACGGCTATTTCGTCAAGGACGGCCTCATCCTCCTGATGAACGCTGACGTCATCGTCGGCCACAACATCCAAGACTTCGACATCCCGGCGATCCAGAAGCTCAACCCGTGGTTCAAGCCAAAGGGCGTGATCCGCGACACCCTGATCATGTCCCGTCTCATGTACGCGGACATGCTCGACGCCGACTTCCGGCAAGAGAAGCGCCTCGGTCTCAACAAGTGGATCAAGAAGCAGCTCATGGGCCGACACAGCTTAGAGAGCTGGGGCCAGCGCATGGGGCTCTGGAAGGGCGACTACGGCGAGATCATGAAGGCGGCTGGTGTCGCCCAAGGTCTCAAGGGCGATGCGCTCACCGCGTTCGGGTGGGGCAACTGGTCCCAAGGGATGCAGGACTACTGCGAGCAGGACGTCGAGGTCACCGACCGGCTCTGGCAGAAGCTCATCAAGAAGGGGTTCTCGGAAGAGAGCATCCAGCTTGAGCATGACGTGCGCCGCATCGTGGCCCGTCAGGAGGCCTACGGGTTCGCCCTCGATCTCCCCAAGGTCCACGCGCTGCACAGCACCCTCGCGCAGCGCAAGGCCGACCTGGAGCGGATGCTGCAGGCTGAGTTCAAGCCTTGGTATCGCAACCTCGGCCCGAAGACCCCGACCATCGACCGTAGTGTCTCGCAGAAGCACCTCAAGCCTGGCGGCTACGAGGTTGACCGCAAGGGCAACTTCAAGATCGACAAGAAGACCGGCGAGAAGAAGCCAATCTGGCCGAAGATACACTACTCGACCGACGCTCCGTACACCGAGGTCAAGCTGGTCCCGTTCAATCCGGGGTCACGGCAGGACGTCGCCAACCGGCTGAAGAAGTTGTTCGGCTGGAAGCCCACGGAGTTCACCTCCGATGGTCATCCGAAGGTCGACGACGAGACGCTCAAGGGCCTCCCCTACCCGTCCGCAAAGGTCCTGACCGAGTACTTCGTCGTCCAGAAGCGCATCGGCCAAGTCGCGGAAGGCAAGGAGGCGTGGCTCAATCACGAGCGCAATGGCCGCGTCCACGGGAAGGTTGCCACGAACGGGGCGGTGACGGGTCGCATGACCCACTCCAAGCCGAACATGGCTCAGGTCCCGGGCATCCACGACAAGAAGACCGGCGAGCTGCTCCCATACGGCTACGAGTGTCGGGAATGCTGGACCGTCGGAAAGGGCAAGAAGCTCGTCGGCTGTGACGCTGATGCGTTGGAGCTGCGAGACCTGGCTGGGTACATGGCCGCCTACGACGGTGGCGCGTACATCAAGACCGTCCTCGAAGGAAAGAAGTCCGAAGGGACCGACATGCACACCCTCAACGCGAAGGCGCTGGGGTGCAGCAGAGACGTCGCCAAGGTCTGGTTCTACGCCTTCATCTACGGCTCCGGTGACGAGAACCTCGGGAACATCCTCGGTGTCACCTCGTCGAAGGCCAAGGCAATCGCCGCCGGCAAGCAATCCCGTCAGAAGTTCCTCAAGGCTCTTCCCGCGCTCGGCAAGCTGTCCGAAGCGGTGCAGCGCAAGGCCAAGACCCAAGGCTGGATCAAGGGCCTTGACGGTCGCATCCTCATGGTTCGCTCGGCACATGCCTCCCTGAACACGCTCCTGCAGTCTGCCGGTGCGATCCAGATGAAGCGCGCGCTGGTGATCCTCGACAACAACCTACAGGCTCTCGGGATGATCCCGGGCGTCCACTACGAGTTCGTCGTTAACGTCCACGACGAGTGGCAGATAGAGGTCGATGAAGACAAAGCAATTCTGGTGGGGAAGGAGGCCGAGAAAGCCATCCGTCTCGCTGGAGAATACTACAATTTCAGCTGCCCTCTCGCCGGCAACTCCGTCGTGGGAACGAACTGGGCAGAGACACACTAAGGCACCCCTCAACGCTCCGGGCTACGTCTACATCGCGATCAACGCGGCGTGGCCCGGGCGCTGCAAGGTGGGTCTCGCCAAGGACCTGAAGAATCGTCTGCGGCAGATGAATACCAACGACCCCGAGCGGGGTTACCGCTTCCATGAAACGAGGAGATTTGATGATCGCAAACAAGCTGAGGCAGTTCTTCACGAGTTGCTGGCTGGCTATCGCATCGCCGGCACAGAATGGTTCGACCTACACCCAGAAGATGCTGCCGGTCTGCTACGGGGGCTCCATCGCAGGACTGCTGCAGACGGCAGATCGGGAAGCGATGAAGGAAGCCCTGACGAATAAGTACGGCATCAGGGAGATCGACTGAATGCTATTCGAACCTGTCGGGCGGGTCCTCATGGATCAGCAAATCATTGCAAGTCTTTAGAGCCTGCCCAAATTCAGTCGCTTGCCCGGATGGAGCCCTATCAAGATCAACCAAAACAGACAGCGCCTCACAGACGTTCGTCAATTCTTTGGTTCGTTGATGAACGGCGTACAAGCACCAGACGACATACGCGAGCAAAATCCACACGCCGGGACGTTCAAGTACAGCGGCCTTGAACAGCTGCACCGAGGCTTTGAAGTTCCTGATCACCCTCGTCCCCCATTTCGCACCCATACCATCGGCTCTATGGCCGAATTTCACATCGACCACAACTAAGGAGAACTATTGAGAACACTGCTGATCGACGGGGACATCCTCGTCGTATCGACTGGAGCTGCCCTTGAGGTCGAGACTGACTGGGGCGACGACGAGTGGACCCTGACGTGCGACGTCGCAGAGGTTAAGGCCACCGTTCTCTCCACCATCAAACGCCTTGAGCGAGACCTCGACGCCGACGCCTCGGTGATCACTCTCTCGAAAGGCACGACGTTCCGCCACGACCTTTACGCCGGCTACAAGAAGGGCCGCTCACGCAAGCCTGTCGGCACCAATGAGGTCAAGCGCTGGCTGATCGAAGAACACGGCGCGAAGTACAAGCCTGGGATTGAGGCTGACGATGTCATGGGCATCCTCGCGACCAACCCTCGGCTGATCAAAGGCGAGAAGGTCATCGTCAGCCAGGACAAGGACATGCTCACGATCCCTGGCCTGATCTACCGCAATGGCAACATCATTGAGGTCAGCCCCCGGGAGGCCCTCCACAACTTCCTCAAGCAGACCCTCACAGGTGACATAACGGACGGCTATCCCGGCTGCCCGGGCATGGGACCTGTCAAGGCTGAGAAGCTCCTCGCGGCGATCCAGCCCGGTGACCTCTATTGGCCTCACATCGTTGCCGCCTACGAGCAGGCCGGCCTCACCGCCGACGATGCCCTGCTTCAGGCACGGCTCGCCCGCATCCTCCACAACCACGACTACGATCATGTCAAGAAGGAGCCCATTCTGTGGACGCCCCAGTGAAATCGGACGGTGGCTCTTCGTCCTACTATCTGATCCCAGAGACGGCCAAGGAACTGATGGACCTGATCGAAAACAAGCGCATGAGCTTCGCGGTCGGGAACATCTTCAAGGCCTGTTACCGCCTCGGCTCAAAGTCGGGGACATCGAAGGCCTATGACCTAAGGAAGATCATCTACTTCGCTGAGCGAGAGCTTGCCATGCTCGGTCCACTGGCTGGATGAATAGGGTGACCACTAGCACTACGGAGGGGTTTCTCGCTCCTCCGCAGTTGTCTCGGGAAATCCTCGCGTACCTTCGACAGGTCTTTCGCGACAGGCTGCCCGACGACCCAACGATTTCCGACCGTGAGCTTGGGGCTTTGATCGGACAACAGCGGGTGATCACACACCTAGCTGCCATCCTCCAAAATCAGGAAGAAGACCTCCTCGCCAATGTGCTTCAGCAAGCCAAAGATTGAGAAGGCCGACCCGGTCGCGCCTCCTCCACCCCCGGCCAATGACAAGCCCCTCGCGCCTGTCTTGAACGAAACGTCCCGCCTCGCCAATCAGGAAGGCGCCACCGCCAATGCCGCCCGCAGGGGCCGCAAGGCACTGACCATCCCGCTGGCTCGTACTGGCGGCTCCGGCATCAACATCCCTCAATAACCGACCTTGACCGACGCGACTAACGTAGTCACGGCCAAGGCTCTATACGCGCAGCTCGCCACCGCAAGAGACCCGTATCTCAAGCGGGCTCGGCGGGCTGCAGAACTCACGGTCCCATACCTGTTCCCCAAAGAGGGCACTTCGGGGTCGACTGAGTTCGTAGAGCCCAACCAAGGTCTCGGCGCTCGTGGCGTCAGGTTCCTCGCATCCAAGCTGAGCCAGAGCCTGTTCCCTATCAACGCGCCTTTCTTCCAGTACGAAATCGACGACATCGCCCTCCAAGACCTGACCAAGGCCACGGACAAGCGCGGCGAGATCGAGAAGGCCCTCAGTGCCCGCGAACGTGCCGTCATCAGCGAGATGAACGGTTCCATGTTTCGGCCCGTTGCCTTTGAGGCCTGCCGGCAACTGGTGATCGCCGGCAACTACATGATCTTCGTCCCGAAGAAGGGCAAACCCCGCGGTTTCCGCCTCAGCTCCTACGTGGTCAACCGTGACCCGTCTGGCAACATCCTTGACATCGTGATCAAGGAAGAGGTCGCCCGCGCAGCCCTCTCGGAGGACATCAAGTCCAAAATACAGGCCGCGACTGCCGAAGGGCCTCGCGATGCCAAGGTCGAGGTCTACACCAAGATCTTCCTCGACGATGCCACCAGCCAGTACATCGTGACCCAAGAGATCGACGACGTTGAAATCGACGGCGAGTACTCTGGCAAATATCCGGCTGACAAGCTGCCCTGGCTCCCGCTCCGCTTCACCTACGTGGAGGGTGAGGACTACGGTCGTGGCTTCGTCGACGAGTATATTGGCGATCTCAACTCCCTCGACGTTCTGACTGAAGCTCTCCGCGACGGCACCGTTCAAGGTGCAAAGGTCGTCTGGATCGTCTCCCCAAACTCCACCGTCCGCGTCGAGAAGCTATCCAAGGCTGAGAACGGCGCGTTCGTTCAGGGCGACATCAACTCGATTCAGCCCCTCAGGCTCGACAAGCAGGCCGACTTTGCGGTGGCCGAAAGGTTCATCGCCCAGCTCACCGAGCGTTTGTCCTTCGCGTTCCTGCTCAACACCTCCGTCCAGCGGAAGGGCGAGCGCGTCACTGCCGAGGAAATCCGGTACATGGCCGGTGAACTCGATCAGGGCCTCGGCGGCGTCTATTCGCTGCTCGCCGAAGAGTTCCAGATGCCTGTCGCCAAGCTGTTCGAAATCCGCATGGAGTTCGTCCGAAAGGTGCCTCCGCTCCCCAAGGAGATCACCTCAACGACCATCGTCACGGGCCTTGACGCCCTCGGTCGCGGCAATGACCTACAGAACCTCGACAGTTTCATCGCTGGCGCGGCCCAAGTTGGCGGCCCCGACGCGATTGGTCGCTACGTCAACCTCGGTGAGTACTTCAAGCGACGTGGAGCTGCCCTTGGCATCGACATGGGCGGGCTCATTCGTTCCGACGAAGAGATCGCCGCGTCGGACCAGCAGGCACAGCAGATGCAGATGCTCCAGCAACTCGGTCCTCAGGCAATCGCTCAAATGGGCGGCATGGCCAAGGAGGGCATGAAGCAGCAACCCCCACAAGCCACGACAGGAGAACAGAATGGCTGACGAAACACAGGCCGAGCCGGTAGCGGCAATTGCACCGGAGGCTCCTGTCGCGGAGCCGGTAACCAAGACCAAAGCTAAGGCCAAAGAGCCGAAGCTCGCGGACAACCAGACGCTGATGCTCAGCGGCAACGTCTACACGGCCCATTGATGCAGACTGGAAGCGTCCAGATCGGCCACGTCGAGCCGACCGCAGAACAGACCGCAGCAGCCCTCGCAGCGGCTGCAGCAGTTGCCCCGACGAACGAGGAAGAGGCCCGCGCCAAGATCGCTGCTGAGGAAGCGGCAAAGAACGCCCCTGCCCCGTCGAAGGCTGAGCGCCCTGAGAATGTCCCGGAGAAGTTCTGGGATGCTGAGAAGGGCGTGGTGAACCGCGAGGCCCTGCTGGCTTCGTACACCGAGCTGGAGAAGAAGGTTGGCGCTCCGAAGGAAGAGCCCAAGCCGGAAGACAAGGCGAAGGAAGAGGCCGACAAGGCCAAGGACGAGAAGAAGCCTGAAGGGGAACCCAAGAAGGCATCTGAGGTTGTCGCCAGCCTGAACGAGCGGTTCGCCACCAACGGCAAGCTGGATGACGCCGACTACGCCGCAGCCGAGGCCATTGGTCACGACCGCGCAACTGTCGACGCCTTCATCGCCGGTCAGCAGGCTCTGGCGGAGATGGCAACGCAGCGCATCACGTCGGCAGCCGGTGGTAAGGAAAGCATGGACCGCATGTTCGCATGGGCCTCCACTTCCATCCCCGCCGCTGAGATCGACACCTTCAACAAAGCATTCGAAGGTGCGGACGTGAACGCCGCCGTCATCGCGATGGAGCAGCTCAAGGCCAAGTACGAAACTGCCAACGGCAAGGACCCGACATTGATCGGAGGCAAGCCTTCTGGCAGCTCCGTGGACGCCTACGCTTCCTGGGCTGAGGTCACGCAAGACATGTCCGACCAGCGCTACGACAAAGACCCGGCTTTCCGCGCCAAGGTGCAAGCCAAGCTCGGTCGCTCGAACATCTGATTGACATGGCCGGGGCCTCTGCAACCCGCAAGCCTCGGCCCTCTCCCAAGGAAACATGAGACCCATTGACACTCTGGTGTGGCACTGTGCTGCCACGCCTGAAGGCAAGTGGTTCGACGTCGAGGATGTCCGCAAGTGGCACACTCTCCCGCCCCCGAAGGGACGCGGCTGGAAAGACGTCGGCTATCACTTCATCGTCCTCCTCGACGGCACCATCCAGAAGGGTCGACCCCTAGACCGGGTTGGCGCTCACGTCGAAGGCCACAACACCGGCTCCATCGGATGCTGCTACATCGGCGGCATCGAAGCCAACTCCTTGAAGCCCAAGGACACCCGCACGGCTGCTCAGAAGGCAGCGATGCTGAAGCTCACTCAGGATTTGCTCAAGCAGTTCCCGACCATCAAGCGCATCGCCGGCCACAATGAGTACGCCTCCAAAGCGTGCCCGTCGTTCGACGTCCGCAAGGACCCGCTCGGGAATCTCCCGACGTTCACCTCAGGCCGGCGTCCGTGATCCGCAGCAAGCGCAGGACCTCTAAGTTCTGGCTTGCCGTCACGCTCGCGCTCTCCTTCATCGCCCTGTTCAGTTGCATCTGGAGGGGCCTTGAGACGGCTGCCGTGGGTATCACAGTGATGATCCCGGCAGTCTACGGAGCATACGTCGGCGTCGGTCACATGGACTACCGGCAGTCGCTCGGCCAACCCGAACAACAGGAACCCTATGGCTAAGCTTTATGGCTGGCTGGCGGGCCTCGTCGCGATCCTCGCCATCATCGGCGTGATCTACGGCAAAGGCCGGCTGGACGCCAAACACGCTGTCGAGACCAAGCAGCTCACCGAGACAATCGAGCTGCAACGCAAGGCAATCGAGAACGAACAGGCAGCCCGCCAGTCAGACGCCATCGTCGCTTCCGAGAACGTCAAACGGCAGGCAGCCCTTCAAACCAAGATAGGCGAATTGAACCAGTATGTGGAAACGCTCGAAGACGCTGATCGCGAGTGCCTTAGTGGCGCTGACGTTGAGCGCCTGCGCGACCTCTGGCGCTAAGTTCGCCAAGCCGCATTACCCTGAGCTGCCCGCCGATCTGCGGGTATGCTTCGAGACCCAAGTCGCCCCGCCGTCCAGCGGCGTGATGACAAAGAAGCGAGTGATCTTTCTGATCGCTGAGCTGAAGAAATCGGAGACCGAGAAGAACGATTGTGGCAAGCGCCTCATCGCCTTCTACGACAACGTCTCCCACTGACATACACCCCGGCAGCGTCTCTGGCTTAGCCATGCGCCCGGGGTCGCTCAGGCCGCTTTTGATGGCGTCTGAGATCACGTTGCCCTTCTCGTCGAACACCTTGCGACCTTATACAAGGTAAGTCTAATGTAATTAATGATCCGCCTATTGAGAAGGGACGGCAGCGCTCTCGGGTTGTGCGCTATCGTAGCCGCAGCCTGCACTTTCGGGATGCCGTCGGCATCGGCACATGATTGGTATGAAAAGCAGTGCTGCCAAGATGAGCATTGTGAGCCAATCGCAGATGGCGCGGTGCGCGAAACAAGCAAGGGCTTCAAGATGCCATCCGGTGAGTTGCTGCCTTACGGGGACGGCAGGGTGCGTCAATCACACGACATGCGTTTCCATTGGTGCCATGCCCAAAAAAAAGGACGGGCACACGGGTCTCGTGGCCGATTACCACGTGGCCTCCCCGACATCACAATCTGCCTCTACGTGCCGCCTAGGTCCTTCTAACACTTTATTATTCCAATTCTGGCCGCACTTTTATTATGGCCGCAATCCACAATTCCCGACGCCCTGTTCTGACAGATCACACCCCTCTTTAGGCGGTGATCAAGGAACCAAGGAAGTCTCACCAGAAGACCACTTGGAGACCCGCCAACCGACGCCTGAGGGCTCGGAAGCCGGACAATCCCAATGACGCTTCCAGTGCTGCTCCGAGGTCCGCGCAAACCTCAGAACAAACACGGGAATACAACACATGGCCAATCCTGGCATCGTTTCCAATCTCGGTCAGGCCAACGGTACTGGCGCTCTCGACGCCAACTTCGTCAAGGTCGCTACCGGCGAAATCCTCACCGCTTTCTCTCGCACCGTCGAGTACGCGGACAAGCACATGGTCCGCAACATTTCGCAGGGCAAGTCGGCGTCCTTCCCGGTCACGGGCCGCACGTCTGGCGCTCGCTACCACACCCCGGGCGATCAGGTCCTCGGTACGGTCGCGAAGTTCAACGAGCGCGTCATCACCGTCGATGATCTGCTCCTGACCGATTACTTCACCGCCAACATCTACGAGGCGATGAACCACTTCGACAGCCGCTCGGAAATGACCAAGCAGCTCGGCGAAGAGCTGGCTCAGGCCTACGACCGCAACGTCGCTCGCACGATCATCCTCGCTTCGCGTGGTACGAACGTCGTCGACAACCTGCCGGGCGGCGGCTCGATCACAAACGCGGCTCTCCTCACGGATAGCGATCAAATGGCGAAGGCCTTCTTCGACGCTGCGGTCATCTTCGACGAGAAATACATTCCTGCAGGCGACCGTTGGGGCGCTCTGAAGCCGGCGCAGTACTACGCGCTCGCCCAGAACACCAAGGTCATCAACCGCGACTGGGACGGCAAGGGCTCCTACTCGGACGGCAAGGTCGTCAAGATCGCCGACATCCCCGTCTTCAAGTCGATCAACCTGCCGAACGGCACGAACGTGACGACTGGCCCGACCAAGTACCAGGGCAACTTCACGACCACCGCTGGCGTCATTTTCCACAAGGGCGCTGCCGGCACCGTCAAGCTGCTCGATGTGGCACTTGAGAGCGAATACATGGTCTCGCGTCAGGGCACCCTGATCGTGGCCAAGTACGCTGTCGGTCACGACAAGCTGCGCCCCGAGTGCGGCATCGAACTGAAGACTGCCTAATCCGCAGCAACCACTGAACCGGGGCCTCCTAACGGGGGCCTCGGTTTTTTTCGTTCAACTCTCCTCTGGAGGATCAATGGCCAACGGCCTGACCCCACTGACAGAGCTTGAGGCGATCAACGAAATCCTCGCGACCAGCGCAGAAAGCCCTGTGTCGACCCTTGAGGACAATCAAGTAATCGACGCCTCGCTCGCCATGAATACCCTTCGGGCCACCTCTGTGGAGGTCCAAACCGTCGGCTGGAACTTCAACTCCGAAGACGGCGTGAGCATCACCCCCGACCAGAACGGAGAGATCATCCTCCCGCGTAACGTCCTGAAGGTCGACACCTCAGGCGAAAGCTCCAGCATCAGCGCTGTCCAACGCGGCCAACGCCTCTACAACAAGGGCGACCGCACCTACCAATTCGCAGGCCCGGTGACGGTCGATTGGGTCCTCGGTCTCGACTTCGAGGAACTCCCGTCCACCGCGCGCCTCTTCATCACAATCAGAGCCGCCCGCAAGTATCAGGATCGATACTTCGGTGATCAGGCCACCCACTCCTACACGCTGCAGGACGAGCAGATCGCTCGCGCCGCGATGATGGAGGAGGAACTCGACAGCGCCGACCCGAACATGCTGAACGACAGCCAGTTCGTCGTGAGGCTCAAGCCCCGGTCGTAATGGCTAAGGTCTCTGGGTCAATCCCTAACTTCGCCAATGGCGTCAGTCAGCAGGCTATGGCCCTGCGGCTGGCTACCCAAGGCGACCTCCAGACGAACGCCTATTCCACCATCGTGGATGGCCTCAAGAAGCGCCCTCCGACACAGCTCAGGGCGGCCCTTGGTGAGGCCATCGAAGGCAACGTCTTCACCCATCAGATCAACCGTGACGCCTCCGAGCGCTACCAAGTGATCGCCACACCCACGGCGATCCGAGTGTTCACCCTCAACGGCGCTGAGCGTACCGTGACGGCTCCCAATGGCTACGGCTATCTGAGCTACGACAGCGGTGCCTTCGACCGCCCCCCTTATCGGGCACTGACGGTGGGCGACTACACCTACATCACGAACCAGACGGTCAAGGTCGAGCTGGACACGGCGGTGATTGAACAGCCCTCCCCTAGCGAGGCCCTGATCAATGTCATGGCTGGCAACTACGGCAAGGCGTACACGATCAAGATCAACAACGTCGAGGTGGCTCGCTACCTGACCCCCGATGGTCAGAGTTCCGCGCAGACCCCTTCGGTGGACGTCTCCTTCATAGCCCGCCGCCTCGCCACTGGTGAGACCGTCCTGATGGAGAACACCGCCGATGACAAACCGAATGGCAACTGGAGGTGGAAGGACACCGACACAAACCTCGCCGCCAACGGGATAACCTCGGCCAACGGTTGGACCGTCAAGGTCTTCAAGTCGACGATCTACATCAAGAAGGACGACGGCGCGGACTTCAGCGTCGCTGTCGACGATGGCTACAACGGCCATGCCATGAAGGCGATCCGCAAGACCGTTCAGGATTTCGCTGATCTGCCTGCCTACTGCGAGGACGACGTCGCCGTTGAGGTGGTAGGCTCGGTCGGAACCCAATTCGACAACTACTTCGTTCGCTTTGACCGACAGGACGCGAACTCCTCCATCGGCGTCTGGCGTGAAATCCCCAAGCCCGGGATAGTCACCGCGCTGAAGGCCTCGACGATGCCCCACGTCCTGATCCGTCAGGCAGATGGCTCGTTCACCTTCGACTTGGCCACTTGGGACAAGCGTAAGTGCGGCGACGACGTGATCGCTCCCGGCCCATCCTTTGTGGGTGAGAAGGTCAACGAGGTTCTGTTCTTCAAGAACCGCCTCGGGTTCCTGGCTGGCGAGAATGTTGTCCTGTCAAGGCACGGCAGCTTCTTCGACTTCTTTCGCTCCACGGCTACGGCTCTGCTCGACGATGATCCAATCGACGTGGCGGCGACCGACAACGGTGTCTCTGTGCTTCGCAGCGCGGTGGCCTCGTCGGACAGGCTGGTCCTGTGGGCCGACCAGATGCAGTTCACCCTCATGGGCAACGAGCTGCTGACCCCGAAGACAGCCTCGATCCGCCCTTCGACCGCATTCTCAACGTCCAGCAAGGCGCGCCCAGTGCGGGCCGGTAACTCGATCTTCTTCCCGGTGAACCGTGGCCAGTTCACGATGATCAGGGACTACAAGATCGACGTGAACACGGGCCTAGCCGACGCTGAAGACGCTACCGGACACGTTCCACAGTACATCCCGGGAAGCGCCATCAGGCTCGCCGCGTCGACCCATGAGGACATCCTTGTGGTGCAGGCCGACGGGGACCCCTCGTCCCTCTACGTCTACAAGTACTACTGGTCGAACGCTCAGCAGCTTCAGGCTAGCTGGTCCCGGTGGACGCTCCCCGGCGTGACTTCGATCCTCGACATAGGCTTCATTGATAGCCAGCTCGTCTTGGTCCTCAACAGGGGCACCAAGGCGTTCATTGAGGTCATGGACATCCAGCCAGGTGGTGTCGACCCAGACATCCGCTTCGTGGTCAACCTCGACAGGCGGTTCAGGGTCGAGAACTACGATCTCCGCACCTACGATCCGTACAACAATCGGACCACGTTGCTGACTGATCACGACATGACCGAAGCGCCGTACGTCTGTGTCACGGCGGGATCGCCAACGCCAATCCTCGAACCGGGATTGCAGATCAACATCCTGTCCTCGGATGCCAGCTCAGTAGTCCTCGAAGGCGACCTGAGGGGCGTCCCGCTCTACTTCGGGACCACCTACGAGACACGTTACGGCCTGTCCACGATCTTCATCCGGCAGGAGAGCCGAAATGGCGGTGTCTCGGTAATCACCGAGGGCCGACTACAGCTCATCAGCCTCCTGATCCAGTTCTCGAAGACCGCCTACTTCCGTGTCGAGGTCACACCTCTGGCGCACGAGACGAGGGCTTACTACTCGACTGGCCGCCTCATGGGCGATCCGAACAACAGGGCCGACGAGATCAATCTCAGCGACGGAGCCTTCAAGGTTCCTGTCCTGTCCAAGAATGACCGCGTGAAGGTCGAGATCGTGAACGACAGCTATCTCCCGTCCTGCCTGCTTTCCGCAGAATGGATCGGCAACTACGTCCAGAAATCGCAAAGGATTTGATGATCACAATTCGCAGGGCCAAGGTGGCCGACGCTATTTCCTTGGCCCCGCGTCTGCGTTCAGCAGATCGGGATGAGTGCAGGGCTTACCTCGGGATGGAACCTGAGGTGGTCCTGCCCCAGCTCGTCCAGCAAGGCAACTATGTGTGGGCCGGCGTGGAGCCGAACGGAGAGGTCTTCGGCCTCTTCGGTGTCGACCCCGTCAAAGGCAACCCCCATCTCGGGATTGTCTGGATGGTCTCTTCGCCCACCATTATGAAACACCGCCGAGACCTCATTGGCATGGCCCCTAAGTGGCTCAAGAGGCTACACAGGGTGCGCCCCCTAATCGGCAACCACATCGACGCGCGCAACACCACGCACATCCGCTGGCTCAAACGCATGGGTTTCTCGTTCCTGAGGACCCACGCTGAGTTCGGCGTTGAGAAGCGTCCCTTCCACGAATTTGCAAGATTGAGGTCATAACGAATGTGCATTGGCGCAGTCGGTATGGCTGTTGCCCAGTTCGCTCTGTCCGCAGCCAGCACTGTCGCCGGCTTCATGGGCCAGCAGCAGCAGTATGAGGCGCAGCAGCAATACTACCGGAACAACCGTGAGGCGGCCAACAAGGCAGCCGTCAACACATACGCGGCTAATCAGAACCGTGCCCTACAGGAACGCAAGGCTGCCTCTCAGGAGCAGCAGAACCTCAACGTCGAGGCGATGCGAGGTAGAGCAACTGAACCGCCCCGGGTTGATCGGAGGCTCCAACTCCTGAGAAGGTGGAGCCATGACAAGCAAGACGACCAACAAGTTCTCTCCCG
>NZ_JAMYLN010000056.1:0-21702 GCF_040318035.1 Mesorhizobium sp. M1329
CCTTCTCTTCCGGCGCCGCATCGATCTGGTCGTAGCGCTTGTATTCGCCAAAATACTTGGTGATCGCCGCCGTCAGCGACGTCTTACCATGGTCGACGTGACCAATCGTGCCAATGTTCACATGAGGCTTAGTGCGCTCGAATTTACCTTTTGCCATGTGATCTCTCCATTCCTGCCAGCCCGTGCGGGCCTTGAATTAAGTTACTGGTGCAACTCGTTCGAGTTACGCGTATTTCTTCTGGACTTCCTGGGCGACCGCGGTCGGGACCGGTTCGTAATGGTCGAACTGCATCGTATAGGCCGCGCGGCCCTGGCTCATCGAGCGAAGGTTGTCCACGTATTTGAACATGTTGGCGAGCGGCACCATCGCGTTGATCACCACCGCGACGCCACGGGCTTCCTGGCCCTGGATCTGGCCGCGACGGCCGTTCAGGTCGCCGATAACACTGCCGACGTAATCTTCCGGCGTCACCACTTCGACTTTCATGATCGGCTCGAGCAACTGCACGCCCAGCTTGGGCGCTGCCTCACGGAAGCAGGCGCGGCCGGCGATTTCGAAGGCCAGAACCGAGGAGTCCACGTCGTGGTAGGCGCCATCGATCAGCGTCGCCTTGACGCCGATCATCGGGAAGCCGGCGAACGGGCCCGAGGTCATGACGCTGTTGATACCCTTTTCGACGCCGGGGATGTATTCCTTCGGCACAGCGCCGCCGACGATCTTGGTTTCGAACTCGAATTCGCTGCTTTCCGGATTCGGCTCGAACAGGATCTTGACGCGGGCGAACTGGCCGGTACCGCCGGTCTGCTTCTTGTGCGTGTAGTCCTGCTCGTGCTTGCGGGTGATCGTCTCGCGGTAGGCCACCTGCGGCGCGCCGACATTGGCCTCGACCTTGAACTCGCGACGCATGCGGTCGACGATGATGTCGAGGTGAAGTTCGCCCATGCCGGAGATGATCGTCTGGCCCGATTCCTCGTCGGTCTTGACGCGGAAGGACGGATCTTCGGCGGCGAGGCGGTGAAGGGCGAGGCCCATCTTTTCCTGGTCGTTCTTGGTCTTCGGCTCGATGGCGATCTGGATGACCGGATCGGGGAATTCCATGCGCTCGAGGATGACCGGATGCAGCGGATCACTGAGCGTGTCGCCGGTGGTGGTGTCCTTGAGACCAGCAAGGGCGACAATGTCGCCGGCAAAAGCCTCTTCGACGTCGGCGCGCGAATTCGCATGCATCTGCAACATGCGGCCGATGCGCTCTTTCTTGCCCTTCACGGTGTTGTCGACCGAGATGCCCTTGGTGAGCTTGCCCGAATAGATGCGGGCAAAGGTGAGCGAACCGACGAACGGGTCGTTCATGATCTTGAAGGCAAGCATCGACAGCGGCTCGTTGTCGTCGGCGTGACGCTCGATCTCGGCGTCGGTCTTGGCGTCGACGCCCTTGATGGCCGGGACATCGGCCGGCGACGGCAGATATTCGACGACGGCGTCGAGCAGCGGCTGCACGCCCTTGTTCTTGAAGGCCGAACCGCAGAACATCGGATAGAACTTCACCGCGATCGTGCCCTTGCGGATGAGCGCACGGATCTCGTCATTGCTCGGCATCTTGCCTTCGAGGTAATTCTCGAGCGCCGTTTCGTCCATTTCGACGGCGGCCTCGATCATCTTCTCGCGGTATTCTTCGGCACGAGCCTTGAGGTCGGCAGGGATCTCGACGATGTCCCAGGCAGCGCCCAGCGTCTCGTCGCGCCAGACCAGCGCGTTCATCTCGACCAAGTCGACGATGCCCTTGAACTCGGTCTCGGCGCCGATCGGCAGCTGCATGACGACCGCATGCGCACCGAGGCGCGAACCGATCATCTCGACCGAGCGGTAAAAGTCGGCGCCGATCTTGTCCATCTTGTTGCAGAAGATCATGCGCGGCACGCGATACTTGTCGGCCTGGCGCCAGACGGTCTCCGTCTGCGGCTCGACACCGGCATTGGCATCGAGCAGCGCGATGGCGCCGTCGAGCACGCGCAGCGAACGCTCGACCTCGATAGTGAAGTCCACGTGGCCGGGGGTGTCGATGATGTTGAAGCGATACATCTTGCCGTCGCGACCCTTCCAGAAGGTCGTGGTCGCAGCCGACGTGATGGTGATGCCGCGCTCCTGCTCCTGCTCCATCCAATCCATGGTCGCAGCGCCGTCGTGGACTTCGCCGATCTTGTGCGACTTGCCCGTGTAATAGAGGACGCGCTCGGTGGTCGTCGTCTTGCCGGCGTCGATATGCGCCATGATACCGAAATTGCGGTAGTCTTCGATTTTATATTCGCGGGCCATGGGAGGTGCCTCTTCAGTCTCGTTCGCGCTTTACCAGCGGTAGTGCGCGAAAGCGCGGTTGGCTTCTGCCATCTTGTGGGTGTCTTCACGCTTCTTGACGGCAGTGCCGCGGTTGTTGGCCGCATCCATCAGCTCGCCTGAGAGGCGGTCGACCATGGTGGTCTCATTGCGGTTGCGGGCGGCAGCGATCAGCCAGCGGATGGCCAATGCCTGCCGGCGCTCGGGGCGCACGTCGACCGGAACCTGGTAGGTGGCACCGCCGACGCGGCGCGAACGCACTTCCACATGCGGCGCGACATTGTCGAGCGCCTGATGGAAGACGGTGACCGGCTCCTGCTTGGTCTTGGACTGGACCTGATCGAGCGCGCCGTAGACGATGGTCTCGGCAACCGACTTCTTGCCGTCATACATGACGGCGTTCATGAACTTGGTGACGATCAGATCGCCGAACTTCGGGTCCGGATTGATCTCACGCTTTTCTGCACTGTGACGACGGGACATTTTTTCTCTGCCTCAATTCTACGCGGTGGCCTGGATCCCGGATCGTCGCTTGACGCCGTCCGGAACGACCTTGGCTACGCTTCGGTCACTTCGGACGCTTGGCGCCGTATTTCGAACGGCGCTGCTTGCGGTTCTTCACGCCTTGCGTGTCGAGCACGCCGCGGATGATGTGGTAACGGACGCCCGGAAGATCCTTGACGCGACCGCCGCGGATCATCACCACCGAGTGCTCCTGAAGGTTGTGGCCTTCGCCGGGGATGTAACCGATCACTTCAAAACCATTGGTCAGGCGAATCTTGGCCACCTTGCGCAGCGCCGAGTTCGGCTTCTTCGGCGTCGTGGTATAGACGCGCGTGCAGACGCCCCGCTTCTGCGGGTTCTGCTGCATGGCCGGGACCTTGTTGCGCTTCACCGGCGCAATGCGCGGCTTGCGGATCAGCTGGTTGACGGTAGGCATTAAACCCTCTTGTCTCTCAATTCCGTGTCTCGCCCGGTCAGGGCCGCTCAAAGCGTCATTTCCATACGCAAATTCGGGCCACAAACCGCGCCTCGCGGTCTTGCCCGAACAAATGGCAGAGGAAGCGGAATCCGCTTCATGCACGCCGGAAATGTCTTTTCGCTCGTAAAACGAACCCTGTTTGAGGCAAACTCCAAAGCGTGTCGCTTCGGAAGCGAGAGCCTCACATCGGTTCTGACTGGGCGGCTTCTACTCGTATGGCCACTGTCCGTCAACCCCGGAGCGGCAAATATTGCGCTGAACCCGAGGCTTGGCAGCCATGCGAAAAACGCATGTAATTTTCTTGCGCCGTTTTTCAAGAGGAAGGCAGAAAGTGACCGGCTTGCGGCTGTTTCCACGCCGTGCTTCGTGCGAAAAGGCGGCATGAACAGCCCAAAACCCCTCGCCCGGAGGTACGAACCCGTGAATGACAATGAGGAGCGCCCGGTCACCATTATTACCGGCCGGGTGTGGAAGCGCAAAGGCGGCAAGCCGGAAGGCGTGCATGTGATGCTGGTCGCGCCGGACGACGATTCGGCGGTGCGCCGCGCTCTCGAATCGCTTGCCGCGGAAGGTTATGCCGAGGCCGAGCTCGATCAGATCGGCGACCTGGACGGCGTGCCCGACGAGGAGCCGCATCTGTCCGCCTATCAGGGCGCGCTCGAAGGCGAAGTATCGATCGTGACGTTCGATGTGCCGATTTGAAGAGATCTGAATCGCGGTCGATCTCGCGGGCCGGCGACAAAAGCCCGGCGACTTGTCCGGCACAAGTTCTCTGCTAAGAAGCGACCTCTGGCAAAACCAAGCACATTCAACCTGCGGAGCTCCCATGTCCTCTAATCCCATCAAGCTCGGCATCGTCGGCGTGGGAAAGATCGTCCGCGACCAGCACCTGCCGGCCCTGGCGAAGGACCAGCATTATCGCCTGGTCGCCGCAGCCAGCCGCCACGGCAAAGTCGAAGACATCTCGAACTTCCCGACGATCGAGGCGATGCTCGACGCGGTGCCGGAGCTCGAGGCGGTGTCGCTGTGCATGCCGCCGCATTTTCGCTATGACGCAGCGCGCACGGCGCTGGTGGCGAAAAAGCATGTCTTCCTGGAAAAGCCGCCCGGCGCCACGGTCAGCGAGGTCGAAGACCTGAAGGCGCTGGCGGCAGCGAACGGCGTCTGCCTGTTCGCCAGTTGGCATTCACGCTATGCGCCGGCCGTCGAAGCAGCGCGCACATTCCTCGGCTCGACGACGATCAGGTCGGCCGCCATCAACTGGAAGGAAGACGTGCGCCGCTGGCATCCGAACCAGGAATGGATCTGGGCTCCCGGCGGTTTTGGCGTGTTCGATCCCGGCATTAACGCACTGTCGATAGCGACCCACATCCTGCCGCCGATGTTCATCAGTTCGGCAGAGCTCGATTTCCCCGAAAACCGCGCGGCCCCGATCGCCGCCCATATCGCCTTCCGCACTTCGAACGGTCTGCCGGTGACGATGGAACTCGACTGGCGCCAGACCGGCCCGCAAAGCTGGGACATTCTGGCCGACACCGAGGCCGGATCGATGGTACTTTCCGGCGGCGGCTCGAAGCTCGCCATCGATGGCCGCGTCGTTCACGAGGAGCCGGAAGCCGAATATCCGATGCTCTACAAGCGCTTCGCCGAGATCGTGCGCGCCGGCACCTCCGACGTCGATCTCGCGCCCCTGCAGCACGTCGCCGACGCCTTCATGCTCGGCAAGCGCAATGTGGTCGAGGCTTTTTTCGACTGAGGGCGCCGGCCAGATCGCCGGTCCAGCCGCTCGCCGCACAAATTCAGCCGACGATCGCTATGGCAAAGCCGTCATAGCCCTTGGCGCCAACAGTCTGGATGGCGGTGCCTTGCAGACGCTTGTCGCTGCCGATGAACGAGAACGCCGCGCGTGCCCCTTCGACATTGGCGTCGCGGCCATCTTCATTCACCACCGCGCCGTCACGGATGACATTGTCGCAGACGATGACGGTCCCCGGCCTCGAAAGACGCATGGCCCACGACAGATAGAGCGGGTTGTTCGGCTTGTCGGCGTCGATGAAGATGAAATCGAACGGCCCGGCGTTCTCGGCGCCTAACGCCGCAAGCGATTGAAGCGCCGGTCCGACCCGCAGTTCCACCCGGTCCGACACCCCTGCCCGTTCAAAGTTCGACCGCGCGACACTGGCGTGGTGCGGATCAAGCTCGAGCGTCACGACCTTGCCGTCGGCGGGCAATGCTCGCGCCATCCAAATCGTCGAGTAGCCGCCCAACGTGCCGATTTCGAGTACCTTCTTCGCTCCCTGCATTCGCGCAAGAAGTGACAGCAGCTTGCCCTGTGCCGGCGAAACGTCGATCGGCGGCAGGCCGTGCTCATGGTTGGCCGCCAGAACGGCATCGAGGGCGGGATCCGGCTCGAAAAGAGCCTCGACAATGTAGTCGTCGACAGAAGCCCAGGTCTTCCTGCTCATCGTTCTCCTCCGATCCGATTGGGGACCACAATGCGAAAAGGGGCCACTTGGGCCCCTTTTCTATCTTCTCTTTCTGTCGCGCTTACTGCGCGGCGGAAGCCATGTCGGTCAGCATCGGCTCGGCGACCTCGACGCCGGACGCCTTGCGGCGCTCGTCGATGATCAGCTCGTCGCGCGAGGTGGCGATGCGCCGGATCTGGCTCATCGTGCCGCCGGTGCCGGCCGGGATCAGCCGGCCGACGATGACGTTTTCCTTCAGCCCCTGCAGCATGTCGGTCTTGCCGGCAACCGCAGCTTCGGTCAGCACCCTCGTCGTCTCCTGGAAGGAGGCGGCGGAGATGAAGGACGGCGTCTGCAGCGAGGCCTTGGTGATGCCGAGCAGCACCGGCTGGCCTTCGGCCGGCTTCTTGCCTTCCTCGACCAGGCGCTCATTGACCTCTTCCAGCTCGATCACGTCGACGTGGTCGCCCGGAATGTAGGTCGAATCGCCCTGCGTGGTGATCTCGACCTTCTGCAGCATCTGGCGAACGATCACCTCGATGTGCTTGTCGTTGATCGACACGCCCTGCAGTCGGTAGACCTCCTGGATCTCGTTGACGAGGTAGGAGGCAAGCGCCTCCACGCCCTTGATCGCCAGGATGTCGTGCGGCGCCGGATTGCCGTCGAGGATGTAGTCGCCCTTCTCGATGACGTCGCCGTCCTGGAGATGGAACGGCTTGCCCTTCGGGATCAGGTATTCGACCGGCTCAAGCGTCGAGTCATGCGGCTCGATGATGATGCGGCGCTTGTTCTTGTAGTCGCGGCCAAAGCGGATCGTGCCATCGATCTCGGCGATGATGGCGTGATCCTTCGGACGGCGTGCCTCGAACAGTTCGGCCACACGCGGCAGACCGCCGGTGATGTCCTTGGTCTTGGCGCTTTCCATCGGGATACGCGCCAGCACGTCGCCGGGACGAACCTGTGCGCCCGGCTCGACCGAAAGAATGGCCTCGACCGAGAGCAGGAAGCGGGCATCGCCACCCTTCGACAGCTTGCCGACCTTGCCCTTGGCATCCAGGACGGCGATCGCCGGCTTGAGGTCGTTGCCGCGTGGCGTCGAACGCCAGTCGATGACCTCGCGCTTGGTGATGCCGGTCGATTCGTCGGCGGTTTCCTGAACGGAAATGCCGTCGACCAGATCCTCGAATGCCACCCTGCCCTCGATTTCGGTGAGGACCGGGCGGGTATAAGGATCCCACTCGGCGATACGCTGGCCGCGCTTCACCTTGTCGCCATCGTCGACGAAGATGCGCGAGCCGTAGGTGACGCGGTGCGTGGCGCGTTCCTTGCCGGCCTCGTCGAGGATCAGCACCGCCATGTTGCGGCCCATGACCATCAGCTGGCCGTCGGAGTTGCGCACCACGTTGCGGTTGCGGATCTCGACCTTGCCTTCATAGGAGGCTTCAAGGAACGAGGAATCCACCACCTGCGCCGTGCCGCCCATGTGGAAGGTACGCATGGTGAGCTGGGTGCCCGGCTCGCCGATCGACTGTGCCGCGATGACGCCGACAGCCTCGCCCTGGTTGACGGGAGTGCCGCGGGCCAGATCGCGTCCGTAGCAGACCGCGCAGACACCGACCCTGACCTCGCAGGTCAGCGCCGAACGGATGCGGACCGACTGCACGCCGGCCTTTTCGATCAGTTCCACGTCACGCTCGTCCATCAGCGTTCCGGCCTTGACCAGAACCTCGCCGGTGACCGGGTGGGTGATGTCGTCGAGCGAGGTGCGGCCGAGAACGCGCTGGCCAACCGAGGCGACGACCTGACCGGCATCGACGATCGGCTGCATGGTGAGGCCCTTGTCGGTGCCGCAGTCGAGCGAGTTGACGATGCAGTCCTGCGCCACGTCGACGAGACGACGCGTCAGGTAACCCGAGTTCGCCGTCTTCAAGGCGGTGTCGGCCAGACCCTTGCGGGCGCCGTGGGTCGAGTTGAAGTACTCGAGCACGGTGAGGCCTTCCTTGAAGTTCGAGATGATCGGCGTCTCGATGATTTCACCGCTAGGCTTGGCCATCAGGCCGCGCATGCCGGCGAGCTGGCGCATCTGGGTGGGCGAGCCGCGCGCACCGGAGTGCGACATCATGTAGATCGAGTTCATCGGCTTCTGACGGCCGTTGTCCTCGAACTCGACCGCCTTGATGCGGGCCATCATTTCGTCGGCGACCTTTTCCGAGCACTTGGCCCAGGCGTCGACGACCTTGTTGTACTTCTCGCCCTGGGTGATCAGGCCGTCATTGTACTGCTGCTCGTACTCCTTGGCCAAAGCCTCGGTGTCAGACACCAGCTTGATCTTGGCGTCGGGGATCAGCATGTCGTCCTTGCCGAACGAAATGCCGGCACGGCAGGCGTGGCTGAAGCCCAGAGCCATGATGCGATCGCAGAAAATGACCGTCTCCTTCTGACCGCAATGGCGGTAGACGGTGTCGATCATCTTGGAGATGTTCTTCTTGGTCATCTCCTGGTTGGCGGTCTCGTAGGGCACGTTGTGGTTCTTCGGCAGCAGCTCGCCGATGATCATGCGGCCAGGCGTGGTGTCGTAGATCTTCGACACGACCTTGCCCTCGGCGTCGACCGTGCGGAAGCGCCCCTTGATCTTGGCATGCAGGGTCACCGCCTTGGTCTCGAGCGCGTGCTGGAGCTCGCCCATGTCGGCAAACACCATGCCCTCGCCCGGCTCGTTCTGGTTGACGATCGAGAGATAGTAGAGACCGAGAACCATGTCCTGCGACGGCACGATGATCGGCGCGCCGGAAGCCGGGTGCAGGATGTTGTTGGTCGACATCATCAGCACGCGGGCTTCGAGCTGCGCTTCCAGCGACAGCGGCACGTGAACCGCCATCTGGTCGCCGTCGAAGTCGGCGTTGAAGGCCGTGCAGACCAGCGGGTGAAGCTGGATTGCCTTGCCTTCGATCAGGATCGGCTCGAACGCCTGGATGCCGAGGCGGTGCAGCGTCGGCGCGCGGTTCAGAAGCACCGGATGCTCGCGGATGACCTCGTCGAGGATGTCCCAGACCTCCGGACGCTCCTTCTCGACCAGCTTCTTCGCCTGCTTGACGGTCGAGGAGTAACCCTTGGCGTCGAGACGGGCGTAGATGAAGGGCTTGAACAGCTCGAGCGCCATCTTCTTCGGCAGGCCGCACTGGTGGAGTTTGAGCTCCGGACCGGTGACGATGACCGAGCGGCCGGAATAGTCGACGCGCTTGCCGAGCAGGTTCTGGCGGAACCGGCCCTGCTTGCCCTTCAGCATATCCGACAGCGACTTCAGCGGACGCTTGTTGGCGCCGGTGATGACGCGGCCGCGACGGCCGTTGTCGAACAGCGCATCGACGGCTTCCTGCAGCATGCGCTTTTCATTGCGCACGATGATGCCGGGCGCGCGCAGCTCGATCAGCCGCTTCAAGCGGTTGTTGCGGTTGATGACGCGGCGATAAAGGTCGTTCAGATCCGACGTGGCGAAACGGCCGCCGTCCAGCGGGACAAGCGGACGCAGGTCCGGCGGGATCACCGGAACCACCTTCATGATCATCCATTCCGGACGGTTGCCGGATTCCATGAAGTTCTCGACGACCTTGAGCCGCTTCAGGTACTTCTTCTGCTTGAGCTCGGAGGTGGTCGAAGCCAGCTCCGAACGCAAATCGCCGGCGATCTTCTCCAGGTCCATGCCGGCCAGAAGGTCGTGGATCGCCTCGGCTCCGATCATGGCGGTGAACGAGTCCTCGCCATACTCGTCGACGGCCATCATGTACTCTTCCTCGCTGAGCAGCTGGTGCTCCTTCAGCGCGGTGAGGCCGGGTTCGGTGACGATGTAGTTCTCGAAGTAGAGGACCCGCTCGATGTCCTTCAGCGTCATGTCGAGCAGCGTGCCGATGCGCGACGGCAGCGACTTCAGGAACCAGATGTGGGCGACCGGTGCCGCCAGCTCGATATGGCCCATGCGCTCGCGGCGGACGCGCGACAGCGTGACTTCGACGCCGCACTTCTCGCAGATGACGCCCTTGTACTTCATGCGCTTGTACTTGCCGCACAGGCACTCATAGTCCTTGATCGGACCAAAAATGCGCGCGCAGAACAGGCCGTCACGCTCCGGCTTGAAGGTGCGGTAGTTGATGGTCTCCGGCTTCTTGATCTCGCCGAACGACCAGGACAGAATCTTCTCAGGGCTGGCAAGCGAGATCCTGATGGAATCGAACACCTGCGCGGGCGCCTGGGGATTGAAGAGATTCATGACCTCTTGGTTCATGCCGTTCTCCTTTTCGGGGTCCTCGAAAACCCCTTGCATCTAGCGCGGGCCAAACGCCCGCTGACTTGATCGGCCATCGGCCGAAGAATTTGGGTGCGCCCCGGTCGCGAGAGCCCTCTCCCGCGACCGAGCGTCTTGCTTATTCGGCCGCGTCGGGCAGCCGGATCGGGTTGTCGTCGAGCTTGGTGTTCTCCAGCTCGACATTGAGGCCGAGAGACCGCATTTCCTTGACGAGAACGTTGAAGCTCTCGGGGATGCCGGCCTCGAATGTGTCGTCGCCTCTGACGATCGCCTCGTAGACCTTGGTGCGGCCGGCGACGTCGTCCGACTTCACCGTCAGCATCTCCTGCAGCGTGTAGGCGGCGCCGTACGCTTCGAGCGCCCAGACCTCCATCTCGCCGAAGCGCTGGCCACCGAACTGCGCCTTGCCGCCCAGCGGCTGCTGGGTAACGAGCGAGTACGGCCCGATCGAACGCGCGTGGATCTTGTCGTCCACAAGGTGGTGAAGCTTGAGCATATATATATAGCCCATCGTCACTTTGCGATCGAACGGTTCGCCGGTGCGTCCGTCATAGAGCTGCGACTGACCGCTGGTGTGCAGGCCCGCCTGCTCCAGCATGATATTGATGTCGGCCTCGTGCGCACCGTCGAACACCGGTGTGGCGATGGAGACGCCGCGGCGCATCTGCTCGCCCAGGCGAATGATGCTCTCGTCGTCGTATTCGCGGATCGGCTCGTTGCGGTCGTTGGCCGGCATGAAGCTCTCGAGCGTCTTGCGCAGCGGTTTGATGTCGCCCGCCGTCTTGTACGCATCGATCAGATCGCCGATCTTCCTGCCCATTCCGGCGCAGGCCCAGCCCAGGTGCGTTTCCAGGATCTGGCCGACATTCATGCGCGACGGCACACCCAACGGGTTGAGCACGATATCGGCATGCGTGCCGTCCTCGAGGAAAGGCATGTCCTCGACCGGAACGATCCGCGACACGACACCCTTGTTGCCGTGCCGGCCAGCCATCTTGTCGCCGGGCTGCATCTTGCGCTTCACGGCCACGAAGACCTTGACCATCTTCATGACGCCCGGAGGCATTTCGTCGCCGCGCTGCACCTTCTCGACCTTGTCCATGAAGCGCTGCTCGAGCGCCTTCTTGGAATCGTCGTACTGGCCACGCAGGGCTTCTAGTTCGCTCTGGAGCTTTTCGTTCTCCACGGCAAACTGCCACCACTGCGAACGCGGATACTCGTCGAGCGTGTCCTTCGACAGCTTCGAGCCCTTCTTGAAGCCCTTCGGCCCGGCAATCGCTTCCTTGCCGACGAGAACGTCGGAAAGACGCGAATAGACGTTGCGGTCGAGGATCGCCTGCTCGTCGTCGCGGTCCTTGGCGAGGCGTTCGATCTCCTCGCGCTCGATCGCCATGGCGCGCTCGTCCTTCTCGACGCCGTGGCGGTTGAAGACGCGCACTTCGACGACGGTGCCGAAGGTTCCCGGAGGCATGCGCATCGAAGTGTCGCGCACGTCCGAGGCCTTTTCACCGAAGATGGCGCGCAGCAGCTTTTCTTCCGGCGTCATCGGGCTTTCGCCCTTCGGCGTGATCTTGCCGACCAGGATGTCGCCCGGCTGCACTTCCGCACCGATGTAGACGATGCCGGCCTCATCGAGGTTCTTCAGCGCTTCTTCCGAGACGTTCGGGATGTCGCGCGTGATCTCCTCCGGGCCAAGCTTGGTGTCGCGGGCCATGACTTCGAACTCCTCGATGTGGATCGAGGTGAAGACGTCGTCGGCGACGATGCGCTCGGACAGGAGGATGGAATCCTCGTAGTTGTAGCCGTTCCACGGCATGAACGCGACCAGCACGTTGCGGCCGAGGGCCAGATCGCCGAGCTCGGTCGACGGGCCGTCGGCAATGATGTCGCCCTTGTTGACCCGGTCGCCCATGCGCACCAGCGGACGCTGGTTGATGCAGGTGTTCTGGTTCGAACGCTGGAACTTCATCAGCCGGTAGATGTCGACGCCGGACTTACCGGGATCGAGATCTTCCGTGGCGCGGATGACGATACGCGTCGCGTCCACCTGGTCGACGATGCCGCCGCGGCGGGCGCCGATGGCGGCGCCCGAGTCACGGGCGACGATCGGCTCCATGCCGGTGCCGACGAACGGCGCTTCGGCGCGCACCAGCGGCACGGCCTGACGCTGCATGTTCGAGCCCATCAGCGCGCGGTTGGCGTCGTCGTTCTCCAGGAACGGGATCAGGGCCGCCGCCACCGACACCATCTGCTTCGGCGACACGTCCATCAGATCGACGTTTTCGCGCGGCGCCATCATCACTTCGCCGGCGTTGCGGCAAATGACGAATTCGTCGACGAAATGACCATTCTTGTCGAGCTCGGCATTGGCTTGCGCGACGTGGTGCTTGGCCTCTTCCATAGCCGAGAGGTAAACGACCTCATTGGTCAGCTTGCCGTTGACGATCTTGCGGTACGGGCTTTCGATGAAGCCGTATTTGTTGACGCGCGCGAAGGTCGCCAGCGAGTTGATCAGGCCGATATTCGGGCCTTCCGGCGTCTCGATCGGGCAGATGCGGCCGTAATGCGTCGGATGCACGTCGCGCACCTCGAAACCGGCACGCTCGCGGGTCAGACCGCCCGGTCCAAGCGCCGAAAGACGGCGCTTGTGGGTGATCTCCGACAGCGGGTTGGTCTGATCCATGAACTGCGACAGCTGCGAGGAACCGAAGAACTCGCGCACGGCGGCAGCCGCCGGCTTGGCGTTGATCAGGTCCTGCGGCATCACCGTGTCGATCTCGATCGAGGACATACGTTCCTTGATCGCACGCTCCATGCGCAGCAGGCCGACGCGGTACTGGTTCTCCATCAGCTCGCCGACCGAGCGCACGCGGCGGTTGCCGAGATTGTCGATGTCGTCGATCTCGCCCTTGCCGTCGCGCAGTTCGACCAGCGTCTTGACCACGGCCAGGATGTCGTCCTTGCGCAGCACGCGCACGGTATCCTCGGCCTTGAGCTCGAGGCGCATGTTCATCTTGACGCGGCCGACGGCCGACAGATCATAGCGCTCGCTGTCGAAGAACAGCGAGTTGAACATGGCTTCGGCGGTCTCGAGCGTCGGCGGCTCGCCCGGGCGCATGACGCGGTAGATGTCGAACAGCGCGTCCTGGCGGCTCTCGTTCTTGTCGACGTTGAGCGTGTTGCGGATATAGGCGCCGACATTGACGTGGTCGATGTCGAGGACCTTGATCTCGTCCTCGCCGGTGCCGAGCAGCACTTTCAGCGTCTTTTCGTCGATCTCGTCGCCGGCTTCGAGGAAGATTTCGCCAGTCGCGTAGTTGACGATATCCTCGGCAAGGTAGTTGCCGAGCAGATCCTCGTCGGTCGCCTTGATCGCCTTGAGACCCTTTTCGCCAAGCGCCCTGGCCTGGCGGGCGGTGATCTTCTTGCCGGCCTCGACGACGACTTCGCCGGTGTCGGCGTCGACCAGGTCGCCAACGGCCTTGAGGCCGCGGAAACGCTCGACGTTGAACGGGATGCGCCAGTGGTCGCCGGCGCGCTTGTAGGTGATCTTGTTGTAGAAGGTCGACAGGATCTCTTCGCCGTCCATGCCGAGAGCCATCAGCAGCGACGTCACCGGAATCTTGCGGCGGCGGTCGATGCGGGCATGCACGACGTCCTTGCTGTCGAACTCGATGTCGAGCCACGAACCGCGATAGGGAATGACGCGCGCGGCAAACAGAAGCTTGCCGGACGAGTGCGACTTGCCCTTGTCATGGTCGAAGAAGACGCCCGGCGAACGGTGCATCTGCGAGACGATGACGCGCTCGGTGCCGTTGACGATGAAGGTGCCGTTCAAGGTCATGAGCGGCATGTCGCCCATGTAGACGTCCTGCTCCTTGATGTCCTTGATCGACTTCGCGCCGGTATCCTCGTCGATATCGAACACGATGAGGCGCAGCGTCACCTTGAGCGGCGCCGCATAGGTCAGGTCGCGCTGACGGCATTCGTCAACGTCGAATTTCGGTCCTTCGAACTCGTATTTCACGAATTCCAGCATTGAGGAGCCGGAAAAATCGGAAATCGGGAAGACCGACTTGAAAACTGCCTGCAGTCCCTCGTCAGGACGCCCACCCTTGGGCTCCTCCACCATCAGGAACTGGTCATAGGATGCCTTCTGAACCTCGATCAGGTTCGGCATCTCCGCAACTTCCGGGATCTTCCCGAAAAACTTGCGTACGCGTCTGCGGCCATTGAAAGTCTGGGTCTGGGCCATCGTCGCTCCTTAGCTCAATTCTCGGGACGAGCCTCGCCGCGGCTCGCCTTGCATCTCGGGCCACCTTGGCGGCCCTGTCTTGTTGCCCGCCGCATGTCGGCGGCTTCTTGTCTTTTCACCCACCACCAATTGGCGGCGGGCCAGAAACGGGAGAAAACCCGTTTCCTGAAGGCCGTTTTGCGGCCCTCAGGAAAGAGGTTTTCGCAGTCTTCGCATTACGCAGCCTCCCTTCGACGCGAAAGGAGTGGCGGGCGGCGCGCCCCCCGCCGCCGGTTATCAACCCGTAATTCAGTTCGACCTTGGCGCCGGCTGCTTCCAGCTGGGCCTTGAACTTGTCCGCGTCGGCCTTGGAAACGGCTTCCTTGACCGGCTTCGGAGCCGCCTCGACCAGGTCCTTGGCTTCCTTGAGGCCAAGACCGGTGATGGCGCGAACTTCCTTGATGACATTGATCTTCTGAGCGCCTGCCTCGGTGAGGACGACGTCGAATTCCGTCTTTTCCTCGACCGGAGCAGCAGCGGCCGCAGCGCCGCCGGCAGCGGCAACCGCCACCGGAGCAGCGGCGGAAACGCCCCACTTTTCTTCAAGAAGCTTCGACAGCTCGGCCGCCTCGAGGACGGTCAGCTTCGAAAGGTCGTCTACGATCTTTGCCAGATCAGCCATTGCAATATTCCTTCATAAGGTTCGAACGTGTGTTTGTGATAGCGAGGAACGGCCTCATGCCGCCTCGTCCTTCCGGGCGTAAGCGCCGATGACGCGCGCGACCGAAGCCGCAGGCGCATTGACGATCTGGGCGATCCGGGTTGCCGGCGTGGCGATCATGCCAACCAGCCTGGCGCGCAGCTCATCGAGCGACGGAAGTGTGGCGAGTGCCTTCACACCGTCGGCATTGAGCGAGGTGGTGCCCATTGCGCCGCCGAGAATGACGAGCTTGTCATTTCCCTTGGCGAAATCGGACGCGACCTTCGGCGCCGCAATCGGATCCTCCGAATAGGCGATCAGCGTCTGTCCCTTGAACAGCTCGATGATCGATGCGGAGTCCGTGCCCTGAAGAGCGATTTTGGCGAGACGGTTCTTCGCGACTTTGACGGTGCCACCGGCGGCGCGCATTTTCGACCGAAGGTCGTTCATTTGCGCGACGGTGATACCGGCGTAGTGGGCCACGACGACTGAACCCGCGCTTGAAAACGCATCATTCAGGCCCGTGACGAGTTCGCGTTTTTCCGCTCTGTCCACTGCCTATCTCCAGTTGACCCCTGCCCTCTACGAAGGACAGGCGTCGGGTTGCCTTTTGCCGGCCGGGCCATCCAGTAACGGATCTCCCGAACGACGCTCGAGGATCCTGCCCCCTTTCGCCACACCTGCCGGCTAGCCGGACGGGTGCGCAGACAAAAGGCAAACACGGTTCGAACCTTTCATTGGAGCTTTTGGCTCCTTTGTCCGGTCTTCACCCGTCTCATGCAGGCCCACATGAATTAAGGCCCACATCACCTAAGGCTTGGGGGCCGCCTGCAATCTCGGACAGGATGTCCGGAAGCCTTTCGACTTCCGGTACCGGGCCGCCGACAGGTCGGAGGCCCGGAATTCTTTCACGGATCAGCGTTTTAGCGGCCGATCCAATTGTTCGTATCAGGACGCTGCGAGCGTCGAGACGTCGAGCTTGAGGCCCGGGCCCATCGTCGAGGTGACCGACACCTTCTTGACGTAGTTGCCCTTGGCACCAGCGGGCTTTGCCCTGGTTACCGCGTCAGCGAAAGCGCGGACGTTTTCTTCCAGCGCCTTGACGTCGAACGAGACCTTGCCGACGCCTGCATGAACGATGCCGGCCTTCTCGACGCGGAACTCGACGGCGCCGCCCTTCGATGCCTTGACCGCGGCGGTAACGTCGGTGGTGACGGTGCCGACCTTCGGATTCGGCATCATGCCGCGCGGGCCGAGCACCTTGCCGAGACGTCCGACCAGCGGCATCATGTCCGGCGTGGCGATGCAGCGGTCGAAGTCGATCGTGCCCTTCTGGACGATGTCGACCAGATCCTCGGCTCCGACGATGTCGGCGCCGGCGGCCTTGGCCTCCTCGGCCTTGTCACCACGCGCGAAGACGGCGACGCGAACGCTGCGGCCGGTGCCGTTCGGCAGGTTGACCACGCCGCGGACCATCTGGTCGGCATGGCGTGGGTCGACGCCGAGGTTCATCGCGACTTCGATGGTCTCGTCGAACTTCACCGAGGAGCGATCCTTGAGCAGCTTCAGCGCCTCACCCAAAGCGTAAGCCTTGTTGGGATCGATGCCTTCGCGGGTCTTCGATACACGCTTTGCAATCTTTGCCATGATCTCAGCCCACCACTTCCAGACCCATCGAGCGGGCGGAGCCCTCGACCATGCGCATGGCCGCCTCGACGTCGTTTGCGTTCAGATCCTTCATCTTCTGCTCGGCGATGGCGCGCACCTTGTCACGGCCGATCGTGCCGGCCTTGACCTTGCCCGGCTCCTTCGAGCCCGACTTCAGGTTCGCGGCCTTCTTCAGGAAATAGCTCACCGGCGGCGTCTTCATGACGAAGGTGAACGACTTGTCCTGATAGTAGGTGATGACAACCGGAACCGGCGAGCCCTTTTCCATTTCCTGGGTCTGCGCGTTGAACGCCTTGCAAAACTCCATGATGTTGATGCCACGCTGACCAAGCGCCGGGCCGATCGGGGGCGACGGCGTGGCCGATCCCGCGGAAACCTGGAGCTTGAGCTGGCCTGCAATTTTCTTAGCCATCTCTCTTCCTGCCTTTTCTCATGCCGGTCTTGCCGGCGGTTGCAGTCTGGTGGTGCGGTCCGCGCGGCCGGCTAAAGCCGCATTCGCCTCCCACCCGTTTTTGGCCGCGCGATCTCCGCGCCGCCTTCCCTGCCGCCGAAACCGGTGCAGGGATTTCGGATCAGCCCTTCTCGACCTGTCCGAATTCCAGATCGACTGGCACAGCGCGCCCGAAGATCGAAACTTCCACCTTGAGCCGCGCCCGCTCCTCGTCCACTTCCTGGACGAAACCGTTAAAGGACGCGAATGGTCCATCCGAAACGCGGATCGCTTCGCCGATCTCGAACGTCACCGACGGCTTCGGCCGCTCGACGCCCTCCTGAACCTGGTTCAGGATACGCTGGGCCTCGGCTTCGGTGATCGGCACCGGCTTGGAGTCGCCCAGGAAACCGGTGACCTTCGGCGTGTTCTTGACGAGCGAGAACACGGCGTCGGTCAGATTGGCTTTCAGCAGCACATAGCCCGGAAAGAACTTGCGCTCGGCATCGACCTTGCGGCCGCGGCGGATCTCGACGACCTTCTCGGTCGGCACCACGATCTGCTCGATGTCGGCGGACAGGCCCTTCTGCTTGGCCTTGTTCTCAATGTCCTCGGCGACCTTCTTTTCAAAGTTCGAGTAGGCGTGGACGATGTACCACCGCGCGGTCATTTCAAGACTTCTCCGTAATCGCCGGACTTACTGTCCGAGGCCGAGGATTTTTTCGACCGCAAAGCCCATGGCCACGTCTGCGGTAAAGAAAAAGATCATCGCGATGACCGCGAACACAAGGACCATCACCGTCGAGATCATCGTTTCGCGCCGCGACGGCCAAGTGACCTTGGCGGTCTCCGAGCGAACCTGCTGGAGAAAGGTGAAGGGATTTGTGGTTTTCGAAGCCATATGCCGCTCTGTCTGCAAGACCCGTTGGCCGGGTCTCCTGGATGATCCCGCTGGCCGGGACGTGCCGCTTGAGCGTGCGTTCGCGCCGAATCAGCGCAATCATTTCGCCCATGCAAATCAGACGCGTAAAGCCGGCTTCCCAGCTCCACGCGTCGCGTGTCTGTCTCGTCTACATAAAACCGATTCTTGATCCACGCAAGTGGCAAGTGTCCGCTTTATGGCCAAACGCCGCCTCGGAACCATCCAGTCGTCCCGTCCCGGCTATGCGGCCCTTATGCCGCAACTTATGCTATATGGCAAGTCACAAGCCGATTTTCAAAGGCCGCACCGCAAAAGAATCATTTTAGGCATCCATTCAAAGAATGGCACGGGCAGCAGGGCTCGAACCTACGACCTGCGGTTTTGGAGACCGCCGCTCTACCAACTGAGCTATGCCCGTATGCGCATGTCGGCGCAGCAGGCGCTTCCTAAAAGCTTCCGCGCGCTCTGTAAAGAGCGGTGTGCGCTGCCCAGCCTTCATCTGCGGAAGTCCAGGCGTCCTCCCGGCCATTTCCCGTCGATCCTTTGATTGCTGACGATCAAGCCGACCCAGGGACGCACGATTTCTGGGTCGGTCAGATTGATGTATTTTCCGACCAGCCCCTTCGCACCCCGACGACGCGCGTCGATGAGCCCCTTGCGCACGCCATCATGCCAATCGAACAGCAGATAAACTCTCTCTCCCGCTGTCTTCACCTCGCCCCGGCCAGACTTCCATCTATCCTTGCTGTCGCCCGGAATTGTGGGGTCGGCACCGCCGTTCCATCGGCTGGACCAGCTGCCTTCGATGGTGTCGTTGCGGTCGCGGTCGCTTTCGGTGCCCCAGGCCTCGGCGTTTTCATCGCTTGCAGTTCCCTCCAGTTTCACGCCGGCGGCGAACGCCGACACCTCCTCGTCGTCGGGAGTGGGGACGTCCATGACGCCAAACGGATTTCGGGATCCGCGGTCGCTGTCAAAGACGCTGTCTGAATTTTTCTTGCCTTCCGATCTCATCGCAAAGCCTCCGGTTTCCAGTGTGGCCCGCCATTCGACGGCGACTTTAAACCGTTAGCCTGGAGGACCGAGACCGCCAGAGCCACCCGTTTTCCTGGCGGCAGGGTTTTTCGACCGATTCGTGCCCGGTCAGTCTCCCGAAGGCGGCTTGTACGGTCCGCCGGGCACGCCCCAGCCCCAGGCCGGCATCGGTTCCGTCTCGGGATCGCAGGTCGGGCCCTTGTTGGAGTTCATCTTGGCCAGCCGCGATCCCCATTCGACATAGGCCATGAAGGCCGAGCGGAATTCGGGATCGTCAGGCAACCCAATCTCGTCGGCGGCGTCGGCGAGAAGATTGACCCAGCGCCGGCGCTGCTCCTCGGTCAGATGCTTGCCGAGATGATGCATCACCATCTCGCGATGGCCGCCATGCTTCTCGCTGTAGGTTTTCGGTCCGCCAAAGACTTCGCCGATGAAGGCTGCGACGTGAGCGGGATGGTCCGGCGACATATGCTTGAACACCGGCCCGACGATTGGGTCCCGGGAGACGTTGTCGTAGAAGGTCTGGGTCAGGCGGTTCAGCGCGTCGGACCCGCCGGCCCATTCGAACAATGTCGGGACATCCTGGCTCATTCGCGGTCCCTCCCATGCTGGTCTTCGCTGGACGATAGCGGAAACATCGAGCGCCACTCAACCTGCCTCGATGGCCAGTCAGCCGCAATGCCTGCCTTACGATTTGACCGGCCTATGATTTCACGGGCGTGGTGACCTGAGCCTTGGCGCCCGAGAGCTCGCGGCAGTTCTCCGGCCTTGGCTCCGATCTGCAGATGCCAGGCCCGGTCAATTCGTCCGCGGACCCAGGCCCGGTCGTCAGCCCGACTTTCAGCATCATCTCTGGTTCAACCTGCCGGTAGCGCGAGTATTGCGCCGATTGCATCGCCGAAAACATGCCGGGTCCAACAGTCATGTCCTCGAGATAGGCCTTAACCCGCTGCTCGAAGCCCATCGAATGCACACTCAACTGTGCACGCGGGCCGACCAAGCGTTTGACACCGCCGGCGAGCATGATTGGGCAGGCCGAGCCGCACTCGCCGCCGACATCGACCGTGAGCCCGTTATAGACGCCGTCTTCGGCGGCGCAGTCGGCCTGCCGCGGCTCGCAGCCGATGAAGTCCGTCCGCGCTACCGCTATGTCGAGTTTACGTTCGCGGATCAGCCTTCCGGCGGCGAGAGCGCCAAGCACGTCACCGCCAGGCGAACTGACGACGATGGGCAGGCGCCGGGCGCCGACGCTGTCAAGCAGTTGGCGCAGTTTTTCGGCCGTGTGAGCGGTGATCGTGCCTTCCGCCGAGATCCATTCCGGGCAATTGGGATTGCATAGCGGATTGCTGCCGCGGACCAGGACGAAGCGCATGTCAGCGACCTCCTTCGCCGGCGGGGTTTCGAGCCCTGAAGGTGCAGGCTCGGCGCTCGCCACCACTTGCCCGGCCGGCTTCGCGATATTCGCCGGCGCCGGCAGTTCCCTGCAACTCGCCGGCAACGGATCGGATTTGCATAGGGTTGGCGCGGTCAGCAGGTCGACGGCATCCAGGCTGGTGACGAGATTCATTTGCAGCATGTCGTAGGAAACCAGTTGCTGGATGCTGCTGGCCGGCGTGCTTTTCATGGTCTCGAGCACGCCCAGGCCGACGCCCATCTCCTTCAGATAGGCCGCCAGCTTCCGCTCCAGCGGCTTGTTCATCTCGTAGGTCTTGTAGCTGCCGGCGTTCTTCCGGCTGACGACCCTGGTGCTGAGTATCTTCTTCTTGCCTTTCACCATGCGGTAGGTGGTGCGGTACAGCAGTTTCGTCCGGATATAGGTCGTGGTGATCTGATGGACGCCGAGAAAGGCCCACTCCCCGACCACGCGCCGGATGCCACCGGAAAACATCAACGGACAGGCGGAATTGCAGATGGCGCCGTTGACATAGGCATCGCCGAAATAACGGGCGCCCTTGCCGTCGTTTTCCTTGCAGTTCTTCACATCTGGCAGACAGCCGACGAAGCGGGTTTTGCCGACGGCGATATCGAGCTTGTTCTTGCGGATCAGGCGACCAAGTGTCAGCGCCGCTTCGACATTGCCGCCGGGGGAATCGACGACGATCGGCAGCTTTCGGGCGCCAAGCGCCTTAAGCGTGCGCTTGAAAAGGGCCGGCGTCCCGGCTTCAATCGAGCCTTCGGCCGATATCCATTCCGGACAGGTCGGCTCGCAGCCCGGCGCGCTGCTGCGGACGACGACGAACCGCATCGTCGGGCCGAAATCCGGCGTGGATTTTTCCGGCGTGGATTTCTTTGCATCCGCTGCGAAAGCAGCGTAGCCCATAACAAGCAACGACGCCAGGCAGATCAGCCCTAGCGACCACCATGCCTGACTATGCAAACGGCGCCATGGAACCATTCGGGCAGCCCCCTCGATGCAACCTATACTAGTTATGGCAGAGGCGCTTGCAACAGGATTTGAAGCAATGCGGTTAATCCATTGCCAGAATATCAGAATCAAAAGGGCGGCCCGAAGACCGCCCTTTTTCATCCGATCTCAACCGGCAGCGCCGGCGATTACTCTTTGATGGTGACGACGATGCCGGCACCGACGGTGCGGCCGCCTTCACGGATGGCGAAGCGCAGCTTCTCTTCCATGGC
>NZ_JAMYLN010000057.1:0-20759 GCF_040318035.1 Mesorhizobium sp. M1329
GTGTGGCCCCCCGCCGCGGGCCGGTTTTGTAGTCGGAGCCGCCGTCAATACCCCCCCCCTTTGTGGGGTGGGGGGGGTTGTGTCCTTTGCCCACAAGGGGGTGGGCGCGGGGGGGGGCTCGGCGATGGCGTGCCCGACCCGACCCCACCCCGCTCCGCTTCGCGGATCGACCCTCCCCTCAAGGGGGAGGGTAACGCCTGCTTTGCCAATCTCTCGGCCAGCTGCCGGGCAGCGGTGGCACGCCGCGATTTTTCGGCGCGAAAGCGCATCAGCCGCCGTTCGAGATCGGCACCATCGCCCCCAAGGCCACGCTCAGTGAGCAGCACGGCGAGCATCGCCGCCTCGAGCGCCTGTCCGGTCCTTGCCGCCTCGGCGACCATATGGCCGAGCCGAACCGGTAGCGCCAGCTTGCGCATCGCGGCACCGGCTTCCGTCAGGCGGCCTGCCGCATCGACAGCATCGAGCGCGCGCAGCAGCGCCCTAGCCTCGGTGAGCGCCGGAGCCGGCGGGGGGTCGAGGAAGGACAGGCTGGTCGGATCGGCGACACCGAACGCGGCGCAATCGAGCAACAGGCCGGAAAGATCGGCCTCGAGGATTTCCGGCGGCGTGAAGGCCGGCAGGGCCGCCGTCTGCTCGGCCCGCCATAACCGGATGGCGACGCCCGGCTGCGTGCGCCCGGCACGGCCGGCGCGCTGGTCGGCGGAAGCGCGGGAAGCACGTACCGTCTCCAGCCGCGTCAGGCCGCTCGCCGGCTCATAGCGCGGCAGCCGCGACAGGCCGGAATCGATGACGACGCGCACGCCGTCGATGGTGATGGAGGTTTCGGCGATCGACGTCGCCAGCACGACCTTGCGGCGGCCGAGCGGCGCCGGCTTGATCGCCGCGTCCTGCGCCTTGTTGTCGAGCATGCCGTAGAGCGGCACGATGTCGGTATCGGCGCCGACCTTGCCCGCCAGCCGCTCGGCGGTGCGCTCGATCTCGCGCTGGCCGGGCAGGAAAGCGAGCACGCTGCCCTCCTCCCCGGCAAGCGCCGAGCGGATCGTCCTGGCCATCGCGTCCTCGATGGTGACGCCGCCCTGCCGCTCGTCATAGCGGACATCGACCGGAAAGGCGCGGCCTGCGCTCTCGATCACCGGCGAGCCGGACAGTAATTTTGCGACACGCGCACCGTCGAGCGTCGCCGACATCACCAGCAATCTGAGGTCGGTCCTCAGCGCACTTTGCACGTCGAGCGCCAGCGCCAGCCCGAAATCGCCGTCGAGCGAGCGTTCGTGGAACTCGTCGAACAACACCGCCGCGACACCGGGCAGTTCGGGATCGTCGAGGATCATGCGGGAGAGCACGCCTTCGGTGACGACGAGGACCCTGGTCTTCGCGGAAGTGCGGTTTTCCATGCGCATGGCATAGCCGACCGTCTCACCGGGTTCTTCGCCAAGCAATTCGGCCATGCGGCGGGCGGCAGCGCGGGCAGCGAGGCGGCGCGGCTCGAGCAGGATGATCTTTCCGGCGCCGAGCCATTCAGCGTCGAGCAGCGCCAGTGGAATCAGCGTCGTCTTGCCGGCGCCGGGCGGCGCCACCAGCACGGCGCTGTTGCCATGGCCGAGCGCTTCATTGAGCGCCGGCAATACAGCGGAGACCGGCAGTTCCGGCAAGGGTTTTGTGGTCATTGTGCTATGCTGTGCAGCCAGTTGGCAGCGACCGCATATCAGCGGTGGCGGTCGCGGCGCAACCTCGGCGCCGACTCAAAGCCTGGTCCGCGAAAACGGGTTCCAGCGCACGGTGCCGAGCCGCACCTCCTCGCGCACCATCGTCAGCAGGCCGGAACCGCCGACCACGGCGAGCCCGACCAGCGACAGAAAATCCGGATATTCCCTGAAGAACAGCGCACCTAAAACCACCGCCCAGACGATCTGCGAGTAATGCGTCGGCGCGATGCGGTTGGCCGGTGCGTATTTGACCGCCAGCAGATGCAGCAGCTGACCGCCGGCGGTAAAGGCGCCGGCCAGCACCAGCCAGGCCCATTGCCTGCCATCCGGCAGCGTGAACGAGGTGGCGGCCGCACCGACGCCGTTGAAGAGCAGGCCGTAGCCGATCAGCACGCCGAGCATCGTCGTGCGCTTTTCCTGCGCGGCCAGCGAACGCATCAGGATGACATTGGTGGCGGCCAGGAAGGCGATGATGAACGCCGCCAGATGACCAAGCTGCAACTCGCGAAACCCAGGCCTGACGACCAGCATGACCCCGGCAAAGCCGGCGACGACCGCCAGCCACCGCCATGGGCCGACCTTCTCCTTGAGGACCAGCGTGGCCAGGATGGTGACGAACAGTGGCGCCAGGAAGATCAGCGCATAGACTTCCGCCAGCGGGATGGTGGTGAAGGCGTAGACGCTGAGCACGCCCGAGGCGATGCCGGCCCAGGCGCGGGCCTGTACCGCCCACGGCCGGGTCGTGCGCCAGAAATCGCGCCAGCGCTCGCCTGCCGGCCTGGCAAAGAGCAGAAAGCAGCCGGCAAACAATGTCGAGAAGAAGCCGATCTCGAAGACGTTGAACTGCCCGCCCAGGCTTTTGACAACGGCGTCGCTGCACGAATAGCTTGCATAGGCGATGAGAGCGAGCAGAATTCCGTTGGGCACGTTTTTCCGTTTCCGGGAGAGATGAGAGTGAAGATACTGGCGCTTGGCGCGCATCCGGACGACATCGAGATCTTCATGTTCGGTACGATGGCGGCCTATGCCGCGCAAGGCGCAGAACTCTTCTTTGCCATAGCCACCGATGGCGCCAGGGGCGGCTATGGCGATCCGGCCGCGCTGGCCCGCACGCGCCGCAAGGAGGCGATGGCGGCGGCCGGCCTGCTTGGCGTGACGCCGCGCTTTCTCGATTTTCCCGATGGCGCACTGGTCGCCGATGCCGCGCTGATCGGGGCGCTGAAAGCACTGATCGGCGAGATAGGGCCGGATCTGGCGATCACCCATGCGCCGAACGACTATCATGGCGACCACCGCGCGCTATCGGATAGCGTGCGCATCGCAGCGTCATTCTCGGTGCCGGTGCTGCATGCCGACACGTTCGGCGGCACCGGGTTTTCGCCAACGCACTATGTCGATATCTCCAGGCATTTCGATCTAAAGGTGGACGCCATCCGGGCGCACCAGTCGCAGGATCCCGAGCGTTTCGTCGACGCGGCGCGCACGCAGAACGCCTTTCGCGCCGGCCAGTGCAACGGCCCAGCCGGATCGTTCGCCGAGGCCTTCCGCTTCGAGCCGGTCTTCCCCTTCGCCGACATCCGCGCGCTGCTGCCGCCGGCCCCAGTGATCCGTCCGGTGGCGATCAGCAACAAGACGGCGACCTAGGCAGGTCGCCGCAACTTCTCACGTTGCTTTCCTATCCAGCATGCTGCGATGCAGCAACGAATTCGCTTGCGTTGTTTAGTAAAAATTGCATCACTAAACAAATTACTAAACATCCGGTGCGCCGCCGCGTCGTAGTGTTTAGGCCCCGGAGGAGGGGTTTAGCGGGCTCTTGAAACCGTCATCCGGACGCGTTTCGCAAATGGGAGGAAGGCATGAAATCGACCTTGAAACTGACGTTGGGACTGGCCTCGACACTCTTTGCATCGACAGCCGTTTCGAACGTCGCGCAGGCAGAAGATCTGACGCTTTGCTGGGCAGCCTGGGACCCGGCCAACGCGCTTGTGGAATTGTCCAAGGACTTCACCAAGGAAACCGGCATCGGCATGAAATTCGAATTCGTGCCGTGGACCAACTATGCCGACCGCTTTCTCAACGAGCTGAATTCGCACGGCAAGCTGTGCGACCTGATCATCGGTGACAGCCAGTGGATCGGCGGTGCCGCCGAGAACGGCCACTACGTCAAGCTGAACGACTTCTTCGACAAGGAGAAGATCAGCATGGACGATTTCGTGCCGGCGACCGTCGTTGGCTATTCGGAATGGCCGAAGAACTCGCCGAATTACTGGGCGTTGCCGGCTATGGGCGACGTTGTCGGTTGGACTTACCGCAAGGACTGGTTCTCCAAGCCGGAGCTGCAGAAGGAATTCAAGGAAAAGTACGGCTGGGATCTCGGGCCGCCGACGACCTTCGACCAGTTGAAGCAGATCGCCGAATTCTTCCAGAAGCGCGAGATCGACGGCAAGACCGTCTATGGCGCGTCGATCTATACCGAGCGCGGCTCGGAAGGCATCACCATGGGCGCCATGGACGTACTCTACAGCTTCGGCTTCCAGTACGAGAACCCCAAAAAGCCCTACGAGATGGAAGGCTTCGTAAACTCCGATAAATCGGTGAAGGGCCTGGAATTCTACAAAGCCCTCTACGATTGCTGCACCCCTCCCGGCGCCTCGAACAGCTACATGGGCGAAGGCGTCGATGCCTTCAAATCCGGCCAGGTGGCCATGCACATGAACTTCGCCTTCACCTGGCCAGGCCTGCAGAAGGACGAGAATGTCGGCGGCGACAAGATCGGCTATTTCGTCAATCCTAAAGGTCCGGACGGCGACCAGTTCGCCCAGCTCGGGGGCCAGGGCATCTCGGTGGTCTCCTATTCCGACAAGCAGGAAGCCGCGCTCAAATACATCAAATGGTTCGCCAACAAGGACGTGCAGTCCAAATGGTGGTCGCTCGGCGGCTATTCCTGCCTCAACGCGGTCGTCAAGGACCCGGCCTTCCCGGCCAGCCAGCCCTACGCGCAGACCTTCCTCGACTCGATGGCCATCGTGAAGGACTTCTGGGCCGAGCCGAGCTATGCCCCGCTGTTGCAGGCATCGCAGAAGCGCTTCCACGACTATGTGGTTGCCGGGCAAGGCTCGGCCAAGGATGCGCTCGACGGCCTCGTCAAGGACTGGACCGAGGTGTTCCAGGACGACGGCAAGATGTAAACGGCTCCTCCCGAGCCCATGACCGAACCGTCCCGTGCCACCCTTGGCACGGGACACAGTTCAGATAAATTCCATTGTCGAGACGAGCCAAGTGACCGAAGCAGGACTGACCATGCTCAATCGGACGGCGGACAGCGTTGCCCGGGCTACGCCTGAGCCGTTGGCCCGCAAGGTCCGGGGCATCAGCGACAAGGGCCTCGCCTGGCTGTTCATCTCGCCGACGATCCTGTTGCTTCTCGCCATCAATATCTTCCCGCTGTTCTGGGCGATCTATCTGTCCTTCACCAATTTTCGCGCCAATCGGCCCAACGAGGTTGTGAAAAACCTTGGGCTGGCGAACTACAAGCGCATCCTGGCTGACCAGGACATCTGGATCGCCATGCAGACGACGGCGCATTTCGTGTTCTGGACCATCCTGCTGCAAACGCTGATCGGCTTTACGCTGGCCTGGCTGATCGACCGCAAGTTCCGCGGCCACGCCTTCTGGACGACAATCATCCTGGTGCCGATGATGCTGTCGCCGGCGGTGGTCGGCAATTTCTGGCGCTTCCTCTACGAGCCGCAGATCGGGCTGTTCGCCTACGCCGTTTCGTTCGTCACCGGCATACCAGCAACCGAAATCAGCATGCTCTCCAACGTGTCACTGGCGCCATGGTCGATCATCATCGTCGACACCTGGATGTGGACGCCTTACGTGATGCTCATCTGCCTCGCCGGCCTGCGCTCGATCCCCGAATACATCTACGAAGCGGCCGAGGTCGACCGCGCCTCCAACTGGCGGCAGTTCTGGTCGATCACACTGCCGATGGCGCTACCCTTCATCATGCTGGCGGTGCTGTTTCGCGGCATCGAGAACTTCAAGATGTTCGACATGGTCAATTTGCTCACCGGCGGCGGGCCGGGATCGACCACCGAAGTGGCCTCGATCACGTTGAAGCGGCAGGCCTTCGAAAGCTGGCGGACGGGCTATTCCTCGGCCTTCGCCATCATCCTGTTCGTCGCGGTGTTCGGGCTGGCCAACATCTACGTCAAGGCGCTCAACAAGGTGAAGCAGAGATGAGCCTGACGTCAGCCCATTCCGTTGTCGCGCCGTCGGCCACGTCGAAGCGCGTCGCCGGCACGATCATCGTCGCCTACGCGCTGATCTCGATCGTGCCGCTGCTGTGGATCTTCGCCACCAGCTTCAAGACGCCGCCCGATTCCATCGCTTACCCACCGAAGATCCTGTTTCAGCCGAGCGTTGAGGGCTACTGCAACCTGTTCACGACGCGCACAAGGCAGACGCCGGAATACATCAACTCGCTTGGGCCGGCGACGGGCCTGTGCGACGAGACGGTGCGCAAGCGCAACATGGTGATCGCCGGCCCGTCGAACTTCATGCCGCGCTTCGTCAATTCGCTGATCATCGCGTTCGGCTCGACGTTTTGCGCGGTGTTCCTCGGCACGCTGTCGGCCTATGGTTTTTCGCGCTTCAAGGTGCCGCTCGCCGACGACCTTCTGTTCTTCATCCTGTCGACGCGGATGATGCCGCCGATCGCCGTCGCGATTCCCATCTACCTGATGTATCGCGAGCTTGGCCTGTCGGATACGGCGCTCGGCATGATCCTGCTTTATACGGCGGTCAACGTGTCCTTGGCGGTATGGCTGCTGAAAGGCTTTATCGACGAGATCCCGCGCGAATATGAAGAAGCGGCGATGATCGACGGCTATACGCGGCTGCAGGCGTTCTGGCGCACCGTACTGCCGCAGGCGACCACCGGCATTGCCGCAACAGCCATCTTCTGCCTGATCTTTGCCTGGAACGAATATGCCTTCGCCGCGCTGCTGACTTCGGGCACGGCGCAGACCGCGCCGCCCTTCATCCCGACCATCATTGGCGAAGGCGGCCAGGACTGGCCGGCGGTCGCTGCCGGCACGACGATCTTCCTGGTGCCGATCCTTGTCTTCACCATCCTGCTTCGCAAGCAATTGTTGCGCGGCATCACCTTCGGCGCGGTGCGCAAATGAACCTGACCACTAAACGCAAATCGCGCTGGCCCGTCTGGGCCAGGCGCGGGCTGATGGAAAACGTCGCCACCGCGATCATCGCGATCGGCTTCCTGATGCTGTTCCAGCCCTTCGCGCTGGCGCTCTACACCTATTCCTTCATCACCATGCTGGCCGGCACGGCGATGTTCATCATCGTCTCGAAATTTCCGGAGTAGACGATGGCCGAGATCAGGGTCGAACATCTGAGGAAGGCATTCGGCGATTTCGTCGCCGTGCAGGATTCCAACTTCGTCGTCGAGGACGGCGAATTCTTCGTCATGCTGGGGCCGTCGGGCTGCGGCAAGACGACGACGCTTCGTATGATCGCCGGGCTCGAACTGCCGACCGGCGGCAAGATCCTGCTTGGCGGCGAGGACGTCACCATGCGGCGTGCCCGCGAGCGCGACATTGCCTTCGTATTCCAGCTGTTCGCGCTCTATCCGCACATGAATGTGCGGAAGAACATCGGCTTTCCACTGCTGGCGCAAGGCATGCCAGGCGCTGAAATCCGAGCCAGGGTGGAAGAGACGGCGAAGCTGTTGCGGATCGACCATCTGCTCAACAAATCGGTCTCCGGGCTAGCCGGCGGCGATCGCCAGCGCGTGGCGCTCGGCCGCGCCATCGTACGGCGGCCAAAATGTTTCCTGATGGACGAGCCGCTCGGCACGCTCGACACCGAATTCCGGGACCTGATGGTCCATGAGCTGCGCGAACTGCACAACCGCATCCACGCCACCACCGTCTATGTCACGCATGACCAGATGGAAGCGATGTCGATGGCCGACAAGATCGCGGTGATGAACCACGGCGTCATCGAACAATTCGGCACGCCGCGCGAGATCTACGACCGGCCGGCGACGATGTTCGTCGCCGACTTCATCGGCTCGCCGCCGATGAATTTCCTCGGCTTCGGCGGAGGCCTTTCAAAGGGTGCCAGGGAAATTGTTGTGCAGGGCGCGAAGGTGGCCGTGCCGGAGGTGCGCGAGGATGTCGCGCCGGCCGAGATGGCGCTTGGCATCCGACCGGAGCACATCCGCTTCGACGACGCTTCGAAGTTGCGCGGTGCTATTTACGGCACGGAATATCTCGGCACGACTCAGATCGTGGCGGTGGAGACGGCAGACGGCATCATCAAGGCCAGGGTGCCGGCCGAAATCCGACTCAATCCGGGCGATCATGTCGGCCTGGCGCTGAGCAGCGCGCGGCTGTCGCTGTTCGCAAAAGGATCCGGGCGTGCGGTGCGCACCGAAATCCATGACTCGGCCTCCCAGGGGAGAGCGCATCATGGCTGACGTTCACATCAAAGGCGTGACCAAGGTTTTTGGCGAGCATGTCGCCCTCGACAATCTCGACCTGCATATCGCCGACGGCGAATTCGTCGTGCTGCTCGGGCCGACCGGTGCCGGCAAGACGACGACGCTCAGGCTGATCGCCGGGCTGGAGCGGCCGGAAGCGGGCTCGATCCATATTGCCGGCCACGACACGACGACGCTGTCGCCGGCCGAGCGCGACACCGCTTTCGTCTTCCAGCAATATTCGCTCTATCCGCATCTGTCAGTCTACGACAACCTCGCCTTTCCGCTGCGCTCGCCGGCGCGGAAAATGCCGGAGGACCAGATCCGCCGCCGCGTCGAGGATGTGGCCAAGATGGTGCGCATCCACCACAAGCTGAATAATCGCTCGACCAAACTCTCGGGCGGCGAGATGCAGCGCGTCGCCATCGGCCGCGCTTTGGTGCGCAAGCCGTCGATCTACCTGATGGACGAGCCGCTGTCGTCGCTCGACGCCAAGCTGCGCGCCGATCTCAGGCTCGAGCTGAAGCGCATCCAGGCCGAACTCGGCGCCACCATGCTTTACGTCACACACGACCAGATCGAAGCGATGACCATGGCCGACCGCATCGGCATCCTCGCCGACGGCGTGCTGGTGCAGATTGGTTCCCCGCGCACGATCTATTCTGAGCCGGCAAACCTTCACGTCGCGGCAAGGCTCGGCCAACCGGCCATCAATTTGTTGCCGGTCGGCTTGCTGCCGGATGGCGGCGCGCCGACGGGAACCAAGACAATCGGTGCGCGTACCGAACATCTTTCGATCGAGAAGGCCGCGAACGGCCATGCCGACGGCGTCGTCGATTGGGTCGAGCATCTCGGCGACCAGAACCATCTGCACGTGACAGTGGGGACCAAGAAGCTGGTGACGCTGACCGACCCCGACACCGACCTGGCGCAGGGCGACAAGATCATGATCCGCTATCGCTCGCCGCTGTATTTCGGCGCCGATGGGCGACGGCTGATGTGAGCGCTGCGCGAGTGTTTTCCTGGCACCTTTCAACCGGCAATTTCGGGCACCGGACTGGACCAATTCGATGAAGCATTTTTTCAATCGCAGGGATACGATCGTAACTGAGGCCCTGGACGGCTTTCTCGGCACGACCGGCGCCGGCGTTCTCGCTCGCCTCGACGGCTATCCCGAGATCAAGGTCATTCTCCGCGCCGACTGGGATAAGACCAAGGTCGCGGTCATTTCCGGCGGCGGGGCCGGGCACGAACCCGCCCATGCCGGCTTCGTCGGCATGGGCATGCTGACGGCGGCGGTTTCGGGCGAGATCTTTGCTTCGCCGAGCGTGGAAGCAGTATTGGCCGCCATCCGCGCGGTGACCGGTCCCGCCGGGTGCCTGCTGATCGTCAAGAACTATACCGGCGATCGCCTCAACTTCGGCTTGGCCGCCGAGAAGGCGCGCGCCGAAGGCTTCCGCGTCGAGATGGTGATCGTCGCCGACGACATTGCCCTGCCGGACATTGCCCAGCCGCGCGGCGTTGCCGGCACCTTGTTCGTGCACAAGATCGCAGGCTATCTGTCAGAAGCCGGCAACGATCTGGCGACGGTTGCCGCTGCGGCGCGCGCCGCGGCGGCGGATATCGTTTCACTCGGCATATCGCTGTCGTCCTGCTCGATCCCCGGCCAGAGCCATGACGAAAGATTTGGCGCCGACGACGCTGAACTCGGCCTCGGCATCCATGGCGAACCGGGCGTTGAGCGGATTGCGATACAAAGTGCCGAAAGACTGGTTGCGATCATGTCGGAGCGCCTTGCCGCGCGGCTCGATCCGGCCAGCGACTACGCCTTGCTGATCAACAATCTCGGTTCGGTGCCACCGCTGGAAATGTTGCTTGTCGCCAATGCGGTGTTGGCATCACCGCTGGCACGAAAGGTGACGCTGACGATCGGGCCTGGGCAGCTTATGACGGCGCTCAACATGAACGGCTTTTCTCTGTCGCTGATCCGGCTCGATGCGCCGCGCGAAGCGGCGTTGCGGGCGCCGGTAGGTCCTCACGCCTGGCTGCCGGCAAGAGCGGTTGGCCCAATGAGCATCGTGCCGATGGCAAAAGCCGGCAGCCTTGGCAACGCGTCGAAAGCCAGCCAGGACGCGCGCACCGAGCGGCTGGTGGTCGCGGTCTGCGAACGGCTGATCTCGCTTGAAGGCGCGTTGAACGGACTGGACGCCAAGGCTGGAGACGGCGACACCGGATCGACTGTGGCGGCCGGTGCGCGCAGCGTGCTAGGCCGCATTGCGACACTGCCGCTCGCCGACCCTGCCGCAACGCTCGCCGCCGTCGGCGACATCCTGAGCGCCAGCATGGGCGGCTCTAGCGGCGTGCTGCTGTCGATCTTCTTCACCGCCGCCGCGCAGGCGCTGCAGTCTGGCGAAACGCTTCCCAAGGCGCTTCTCGCTGGCCTGGATCGGGTGTCCTTCTATGGTGGAGCGAGGATCGGCGATCGCACGATGATCGATGCCCTGGAACCCGCCTTGAGGGCGCTGGATAAGGGGAGTCTGGAAGATGCGGCGGTCGCGGCGCAACGCGGAGCCGAGGCCACCGCTGCCATGCGCAAGGCCAAGGCCGGGCGGTCCGCCTATATTGGCAGCGAGCTCGACGGCGTGGTCGATCCGGGCGCCTTTGCCGTCGCCGAGGTCTTCACTGCCCTCGCTGCGTTGCTCGAACCCGCTTGACTGGGGAAAAGAATGCTTCAATTGCCGGATATGCAATTTTCTCGTACTGCCGGCAGCGCAGGGGCCAGGAGCATGGGTGACATGGCGGCAGCGGATCTCTCCAAGCTGATCGAGGCGACGGCAAACACCATCGCCGCCCATGCCGAAGAGCTGACCAGGCTCGACCAGGCGATCGGCGACGGCGACCATGGGCTCAACATGAAACGCGGCTTCGAGGCCGTGCGGGCCGAGGCCGGCGCGTTCGCGGCAAAGCCGTTGCCCGAGGCGCTGAAGGCGATCGGCACCAAGCTGGTGATGACCGTCGGCGGAGCCTCCGGTCCCTTGTTCGGCACGCTGTTCATGGCGCTCGGCAAGGAGATTCCCGCCGCGCCGGATCGCGCCGATCTGGCGGCGGCCTTCGGCAAGGCGATCGAAGCAGTGGCCGCCCGAGGCAAGTCGCAGGCCGGGCAAAAAACCATGCTCGACGTGCTGCAGCCGGTGCATGAGGCCCTGCTGGAGGGAAAGGCGGCAGCGGACATCGTCGAGATCGCCGACAACGCGGCCGACGCGACCGTGCCGATGAAGGCGCTGCGTGGGCGCGCCTCCTTCCTTGGCGACCGTTCGATCGGTCATATGGATGCCGGCGCACGCTCGACCGCGCTTCTGGTGCGGGCCGTAGCCGAGACAATCGAGAGGCGCGCATGAGCAATGTCGGCATCGTCATCGTATCGCATTCGCCGCTGGTCGCCGAAGGCACCGCCGACATGGTGCGGCAGATGGTCGGCAACGAAGTGCCGCTTGCATGGTGCGGCGGAAACGGCCATGGCGGGCTGGGAACCAATGTCGAGGCGATCATAGGCGCCATCGACAAGGCCTGGTCGGAGGCGGGTGTCGCGATCCTCGTCGATCTCGGCGGTGCCGAGACCAATAGCGAGATGGCGGTCGAGATGATCGGCGAACCGCGCGCCCAGAAGATCATCGTCTGCAATGCGCCGATCGTCGAAGGCGCGGTGATGGCGGCAACCGAGGCTTCCGGCGGCGCCTCGCTCAAGGAAGTGGTGGCGACGGCGCACGAACTGTCGCCGTCGTGAATGAACGGGAATTTTGACAAGCATGTCCGCAGCAGTCGAAGCCAGCGTCCTGATCACCCATGAGGTGGGACTGCATGCGCGTCCTTCGGTGAAGTTCACCAAGCTTGCCAAGACGTTTTCGGCCGACGTCGAGATTGCGCTCGCCGCCAACGGACCGTGGCTCGACGCCAAGAGCATCGTCAAGGTAATGGCTGCGAAAGCGCCGAAAGGTACTGTCCTGCATATCAGAGCCAGAGGGGACGGCGCCGGTGAGGCGGTGGGCGCGCTGGTCGAGCTGGTGCGGCGCGATTTCGACGAAGGCAAGGACCATGCCCGAACCGCTTAGGCTGCAGGGCATTTCGGCATCGGCCGGCTATGCCGAGGGGCCGCTGTTCGATCTGGACCAGGCTGCTGTGCGTTATGTCCGCAAGGCGACTGCCGCGGACGAGAAGGCGGCGCTTGAAGCCGCCATCTCCATTGCCGCAGGCCGGCTCGCGACATTGATCGAAACCAGCGACAGCGAGGCGGCCGGGATCCTCGAATTCCAGCTCGCCATGCTGGAGGACAACGCGCTGACCGGTCCGGCCTTTGCGCACATCGTCGAGGGCATGGCTGCTGATGTGGCTTGGCGAACAGCGCTCGACGCCGAGATCGCCGGCTACGAAACATCCGACCAGGACTATTTCCGGGCGCGCGCGGCCGACATGCGCGATATACGCGACCAGGTGCTACGCGCGCTGACCGGGGGCGGCGACATTGCCGCACCGGCGGGTGCGATCTTCTACGGCGAGGATATCGCACCGACGCGCTTCCTCGAGACCGACTGGAGTGCCGGCGGCGGCATAGCACTTACGGCCGGAAGTGCTGCAAGTCATGTCGCAATGCTGGCACGCTCACGCGGCGTGCCAATGGTGGTGGGGCTTGGGCTCGTGGCGCGTGGGGTGGCCGGGCCCGGTGCTTCGCCGGCTCACCTTGCCGGAATGGCTCTGCTCGATGCCGAACATGGCGGCATCGTGTTGGCGCCTTCGAAAGCGGAGATCGACGCATTCCGACGATCGTCGTTGGCTTTCGCAGCGCATCGCGGCAAAGCGGCAGCCTATCTGACAAGGCCGGCAGCAACGAAGACCGGCATAGCGGTCCGCGTGCAGGTGAATATTGCCGATCCGTCCGATGTCGACAGCATCGATGCTGCGGCGTGCGACGGTGTCGGGCTGATGCGGACCGAATTCCTGTTCGGCAAGACGCTGCCGGACGAGGAAACCCAATATCGCGCCTACCGCAAAGTGCTGGAATGGGCAGGCGACAAGCCGGTGACGATCCGTACCGTCGATGCGGGCGGCGATAAGCCTGTGCCGGGCCTGACCGTCGAGGAAGGTAATCCATTCCTTGGCCTGCGCGGGATCAGGCTGTCGCTGGTGCGCCCAGAGGTCTTTCGCGTGCAGATCCGCGCCTTGCTACGCGCCGCCATGCACGGCAATCTGAAGGTGATGTTCCCGATGATCGCCGTTCCGGAAGAGTATGAACACGCCACCGCGCTGTTCGCGGAAGAGCAGGCTGACCTTTTGGCGCGCGGCATCGCGCAAAAAATGCCGCCGCTTGGCATCATGGTCGAGGTGCCGTCGGTGGCCATCGCACCGGAGGCATTCGCCAAGGCCGCCTTCTTCTCGATCGGTTCGAATGATTTGACCCAATACGTAATGGCTGCCGCTCGCGACAACATTTCGGTCGCACATCTGAATTCCGTCAGGCACCCGGCGGTGCTCCGGCTGATCGCCTCGGTTGCCGCCTTCGGCCGTGAGCACAATATCCCGGTTAGCCTGTGTGGCGATGCCGGCGGCGACCCCGCCTCGATCCCGGCGCTGCTTGAAACTGGCCTGCGTGACCTCTCCGTCGCTCCCGCCCAACTCGCGATGGCCAAGGCGGCCATCGCGGACGTTTCGATCTAGGCCCCGGCATGTCAGACAAAGCGTCGCAATCCGGCCCCGAAGAGGCGATCCGCGCCTACAAGACGATCCTGTCGCAGGTGATCGACCAGCGCCCGTCCGGCATGCGCCAGCGCCTCGCCGATGCGCTGGGCAAGCATCGCAGCTTCGTCACGCAGATTTCCAGCCCGGCCTATTCGACGCCGATCCCGTCGAAGCATTTGCCGGCTATCTTCTCCGTTTGCCATTTCAGCCCGGCCGAACGCGATCATTTCCTTGAAGCCTACCATCGGGCGCATCCGGGAAAAATGTCGCTGGCTGCAGGCATGCGTAGGACACGGCATGTCTCGCTGATCGTTCCCGATTTCGGCGACGACAAGCAGAACGCGGCGCTCGACCGGGCGGTCAACGATTTCATCCAGAAGATCACCAGCATCGCCGGCAAGGGCAGCTGACGCTGGGCTATTTCGGGAGGACAGCCATGAAGAAATTTCTGAATTCGGTCGATACGGTGCTGACCGAGAGCCTTGACGGCTTCGTTGCCGCGCATGCCGATATCCTGGCGCTCGGCGAGGAGCACAAATTTGTCCGCCGCAAGGTGCTCAAGCCGGGCAAGGTGGCGCTGATCTCCGGCGGCGGCTCGGGTCACGAGCCGCTGCATGGCGGGTTCGTCGGGCACGGCATGCTGGATGCCGCCTGCCCCGGCCAGGTATTCACCTCGCCGACGCCTGACCAGATGATGGCGGCGGCTGAAGCCGTCAATACGGGCGCCGGCTGCCTGTTCATCGTCAAGAACTACGAGGGCGACGTGATGAATTTCGACATGGCCGCTGAAATGACGGAAGGCGTGATGCAAATCGTGACCAATGACGACGTCGCGGTCGAAAACTCGTCCTACACCACCGGCCGGCGCGGCGTCGCCGGTACGCTGGTGGTCGAGAAAATCGTCGGCGCGGCGGCCGAACAAGGCATGCCACTAGAGCCTTTGAAGGCGCTCGGCGAGCGCGTCAACGGCGCGACGCGCTCGATGGGCGTGGCGCTGACCAGTTGCACCGTGCCGGCGGCGGGCAAGCCGACCTTCGACATCGGCGACGGCGAGATGGAGTTCGGGGTCGGTATCCATGGCGAGCCGGGAAGGCGACGCGACACATTGAAGAGCGCCGACGCTATCGCCGACGAGATCTGTACCGCAATCCTGGGTGACCTGGGCGACGGTGCCAGAGGCCAGGCGCTACTCTTCGTCAATGGCTTTGGCGGCACACCGTTGATGGAGCTTTATCTGATGTACAACAGCGCCCGCAAAATCTTCGAGAAGCACGGCGTGACGGTGGCCCGGTCGCTGGTCGGGTCCTATGTGACCTCGCTCGACATGGCCGGCTGTTCGATCACGCTGAGCATGCTCGACGACGAGGCGGCTGTTTGGTGGGATGCACCGGTACATACGGCCGCGCTGCGCTGGGGCATGTAGCGGCGGAGAATGCCCCAGAAATAGTCGGTGATAAGACCGACATCGGCAACGCCGCACATCGCCAGACAGTTGCCCTCCTCACCCTGCGTAAGATAAAGAACCTGCGGGTTTGGGGAGTTTGAGCATGCGTTACAATTGGGATCGGGCGCCGACGGGTTTCGAGCGCCATGGAAAGGTGCTGGCAGCCGCCTTGCTGATCGTCGGCGGGGTCGGACTTATGCTCGCTGCCCTCCCGCTTTAGGGACAACAAACTCGGGTAGCGGACTACTTCTCAGCCCGTTGCCTCAGTGCGCCCGGCCAGTCACGGCGATGAAACGGCGGTCGCGCCCTTCAAATCCCTGGCTGAAGCGCTGCACGAGCACGGCAAGCACGCCCGGTTTTCCATCCGGGGTGAATGCGTAAGATTCCGACAGGCTGTAGGAAGTCGGGCAATTCCTCGAACCGGGCACCGCCTTGTCCTCATGCAGCAGCTTGATCGGCTTGCCGTCCTGACCCTGCAGTGTCAGGCGAAAGCCGAGCGCCTTGCCGGTCGTTTCGCCTTGCTGCGTCCCGTCGAAACTCGATGAACAATCCGCCGTGCTGTCGGCAAGGATCTGCTCGAGCTGGATGGTCGAGATGCCAAGCTCGTCATAGGCCGGCGAAAGCCATTTCTGCGAAACCTGCTCAAGGCGCGCAATGTCGTTGTAGGCGACCATGTCGTCGGGAAAGGTGAATTTGTCTAAGCCCGTCCGCTCGCCGCGCGGCGCTATGGCATATTTGGCCAGCAACGGCGCCGCCTGCGCCGCGGCACGCTCCCTCGCCTGCGCAAGCGTCAGTGTCGCATCCTCCGTCTCGTCGACGATGACGATCGGCTTGCCGCCGACGAACTCATCGGTCCGCGTGTCGATGATGTCGATCTCCGACCAGCCCGAATCCGAAGCACCGGCATCGAGCTTGCCGTACTGTTCGAAGGCGAAGTAGTTGCCGTCTGGCGAAAAGCCGATGATGCGCCGTGCCGCCGCATCGCCGGCCTGAGCAGCTGAAGCGAGCACCAACGCCAGCGTCGCAATCACGGCAAATCCAAGCTCGTATCGCAGTTTCATCGCGCCCTGCCCCCCAATGTTGAAAATTCGGCCGATCAGCCCCGCAGACCACGACGACCTGCATTTGCGGCCGAATTAGAACGACGGCAAACGAAACGCACAAATACATGGTTACACAAACCAGCATACGCTATTTCAAGGACAGCAAACATTCCTGGGGAGGAAGCTGGATGGCGTCACGCTACCATGAGGTCTATGACGACTGGAAACGCGACCCGGAAAAATTCTGGGCCGATGCGGCGAGTGCAATCGACTGGTTCTCGCCTTTCGAGACCGTTTTCGATGCCAATGCCGGCGTCTATGGCCGGTGGTTCAACGGCGCCTCGTGCAACACCTGCTTCAATGCCGTCGATCGTCATGTGGCGGGCGGCCGTGCCGACCAGATCGCGTTGATCCATGACAGCGCGATTTCGGGTACAATCAGGAAATTCACGTATGCCGAGTTGAAGCGCGAGGTGGTCGCGCTGACCTCGGTGCTCAAGAATCGCGGCATTCAAAAAGGCGATCGCGTCATCATCTACATGCCGATGGTACCGGAGGCAGCCTTCGCCATGCTTGCCTGTGCGCGGATCGGCGCCGTGCATTCGGTGGTCTTCGGCGGCTTTGCCTCGCATGAGCTCGCCACCCGCATCGACGACGCCAAGCCGAAGCTGATCATCTCGGCGTCCTGCGGACTGGAGCCAGGGCGCATCGTTGCCTATAAGCCGCTGCTCGACAAGGCGATCGAGATGTCGCGGCACAAGCCGGAAAGCTGCCTCATCCTGCAGCGCGACCAATTGCGCTGCGAGCTCAGGGAAAACTACGACATCGACTATGCCGACGCCGTGGCACGTGAGCGGGCCGCCGGCGCCAATGTCGACTGTGTTCCGGTGCTTGCCACCGATCCGCTCTACATCATCTACACGTCGGGCACGACCGGCCAGCCGAAGGGCATCGTGCGCGACAATGGCGGCCACATGGTCGCGCTGAAATGGTCGATGGAAAACGAGTTCGGCGTCAAGCCGGGCGAAGTGTTCTGGGCCGCTTCCGATGTCGGCTGGGTAGTCGGCCATTCCTATATCGTCTACGGCCCGCTGCTGCATGGCTGCACAACCATCCTGTTCGAGGGCAAGCCGGTCGGCACGCCCGATGCCGGCACCTATTGGCGTGTGATCGCCGAGCATGGGGTGGTCGCGCTGTTCACCGCGCCAACCGCCTTTCGCGCCATCAAAGGACAGGACCCCAAAGGCGAATTCGTCCCGAAATACGACCTGTCCAAATTCCGCACGCTGTTCCTGGCCGGCGAGCGCGCCGATCCGGAAACCATCAAATGGGCGGAGCAGAAATTGAACGTGCCCGTGATCGATCATTGGTGGCAGACGGAGACCGGCTCGCCGATGACCATTAATCCCGCCGGACTGGGCCTGTTGCCGGTCAAATACGGCTCGCCCGGCGTGCCGATGCCCGGCTACGACATCCGCGTGCTGGACGATGCCGGGCATGGGGTCAAGCGTGGTACGCTTGGCAATGTCGTGGTGAGATTGCCGTTGCCCCCCGGCTGCCTGCCGACGCTGTGGAATGCCGACGAGCGGTTTCGCCAAGCCTATCTCGAGGAGTTCCCCGGCTTCTACAAAACCGCGGATGCCGGCATGATGGACGAGGACGGCTATCTCTATGTCATGGCTCGCACCGACGACATCATCAATGTCGCCGGTCACCGGCTATCGACCGGCGCCATGGAGGAGGTTCTGGCCGCGCATCCCGACGTCGCCGAATGCGCTGTCGTCGGTATTGCCGATGCTATGAAAGGCCAGGTTCCACTCGGCTTCGTCGTGCTGAATGCCGGGGTCGACCGCGACGCCGGCATCATCGAAAACGAGGTTGTCACGCTGGTGCGCGAACGGATCGGCCCGGTCGCCGCCTTCAAGACGGTGGTGACGATCAAGCGCCTGCCGAAGACGCGCTCCGGCAAGATCCTGCGCGGCACCATGCAGAAGATCGCCGACAAGGAGGAATGGGCCATGCCGGCAACGATCGACGACCCGGCCATCCTCGACGAGATCACCGCCGCGCTGAACCGCCGCGGCATCGGCCTGTAAGGACGCCGAAGCCGAGTTGTGTCCGAAACTCCGGTATGGAACGACCGGCGCCGGACATGGTATCCACGCACAGCGCGTCATGTTGCTTCGGAATCGAGGCGCACCACAGCCATGCGAGATGCCATACGTGACCCTGTTCCAGCGATCGAGAAAGTCCCAGGCCGCGGCGCGCCGGCGGCTGGAGATCGATATGCGGGGCACCGTCGTCTATGCGATCGGCGACGTGCATGGCTGCTACAAGGAACTCCGCGCCCTGGAGCAGAAGATCCTGCTCGATTCGGTGCCCTTCGAAGGACGAAAGCTGATCATCATGCTCGGCGACTACGTCGATCGTGGGCCTCAGTCGGCGCGTGTGCTCGATCATCTGCTGGCGCCGCCACCCCAAGGTTTCCAGCGCATTTGCCTTGCCGGCAACCACGAAGTCGTGATGCTGAACTATCTCGACGGGATCATTTCGCGAGAGTCGTGGCTGGCGATAGGCGGCCTGCAAACGCTGTTTTCCTACGGCGTCGATCCGTCGCGCATGGCCGATCTCTACGGTTCAAGCGAGGAGGTCGACCGGCGCATTCGGGAGATCATTCCCGCCGGCCATATCAGCTTCATGCGCGCGCTGCCGGTCATGGTCTGTTCGGCAAAATTCGTGTTCGTTCATGCCGGCATCAGGCCCGGCATCGACCTCGCCGCGCAGGACGAGGACGACCTGCTCAACATCCGCTCGGAGTTCTTTGACGCCGCGCATCTTCTCGACCGCTATGTCGTGCACGGACATACGCCGGTCGACATTCCGAAGCTCGAGGGACGCCGGCTTGGCATCGACACGGGCGCTTTCCAAAGCGGCCGGCTGACCGCAGTCAGGATCGTAGACAACCGCGCCAGACTGATATTTTCCTAGAGCGGAATGCGATCAAATTGAATCGGGCATTGCCCAGCCGCCTGGCCGATCGCTTTCGTGTTGGCTTTAAAACACCGCGAGGTACTTCAGCAGTGAAATAATGCCGATAATGATCACGACAATTTGGGCAATCTGACGAGTGCGACCATCAAGCGGCAACCGGTTGACCAGATAAAGCACCAGAATGATTACAAGGAAAGTGATCAGAATGCTGATCAAAGGAGTGCTTGCCATTGTCCCTCACTGTATGAAACGTAGAAAAACAAGCCAGCACACCGCGGCGCCGTGTGAAGATTGCCCATGCTTATTCGAGCCGTAGCACCTGGCAAGTGATTCGAACAGCCTGGCTGGCGGTGTCGAAAGCTGTCTGACACGCCATGGAACCTTGACCTCTTTAAATCGTTTTAAATTCGAAGAGGGAATATCAACCATCCCTTCAAAGGAGATTTATGAACAAGATATTATCGGGTTTGCTCGCGGCCACGTTGTCAGTTTCATTCGTGACGGCAGCCGGGTCAGCCGGCGCAGCTCCACTGTTCCTGCCGCAAACACCTTCCGTTTCGTCCGATGTGGCGACGGTCGACTACAAGCCGTGGATGAAGCGGAAATTCAACCGCAATCGCAATTTTTCGCGCAACGATGGCGTGAACTGGAACGGTCATCGCGGCTATCGTGAATACCATCGCGGCTATCGCCGCCATGGTGACTACTGGTTTCCGCTGGCGGCCTTCGCTGCCGGCGCGGTGATCAGCGGCGTGATCATCAACAACAACCAGAACCGGGTCAGTCGCGGCGATTCGCATGTACAGTGGTGCTATGACCGATACCGGAGCTATCGAGCTTCAGACGATACATTCCAGCCTAGCTATGGCCCTCGGCAGCTGTGTAATTCGCCGTACTGAGACGTAAGGTTTTTTACCGCATCAAAAACCCCGCATCGCGCGGGGTTTTTCGTAGCGGCGCCAAGGCGGCGATGGAAAGGCGAACGTAGCGTGGATCTCGGCTTGAGTGTCTATTCCAGACGGAATTCGACAGCGTGCGCTTCAGCCTCCGTAATAAGGCCGCCGTCGACGGCGGCTTCGAATGCTTTGGCAAAATACTGATCATCGGAAGTCTGGTGATCCTGGCCCGAAAGATCGACCGGATACGCGCCGATCACCCGGCCCCGTAATTTTCTCGATTACCGTCACGGTCCGCTGCATCGGTTTTTCTCCAATTAAACAGAACCTATAGCACACAGAATAGGAACATCAGCGGCAGCCGCTCGCGAGCGGCTTCGAAACATTCGAGCTACACCCACCTGATGGGACGATCTTCGAGGCACTATTCGGATAACC
>NZ_JAMYLN010000058.1:0-19048 GCF_040318035.1 Mesorhizobium sp. M1329
GAGTTCATCTGCAAGGCATGGGCTTCCCAGCCCGAGCGCTTCACTCTCAATCCGCTCCAGCAAATGCCGGGACTAAACATCTAGGTCTCATCTTGGTCCACTTCAGGAGTTCCTCGGCGGCACCCTCGACATTGTTGCATCCGTAGGTGACCCCCGGTCGGTCGGTCCTGACGTACACCGGCGGGGAGAACCAATGGGTTGCCATGAGGGTACATTGGGCGGCTACGGGTTCTCGTCGGCCGATTGTTGCTTCCGCTGCTCCAACTCTTCCGAAAGCTCCTGCGCCAGCGCGGCAAGCGTCGGCGTCAGAGTTGGTTCACCTACGAACCTCAGGAGCCTGCGTAGCTTCCGACGGTAGTCTTCCGAACTGATCATCCGTCGGAAGCCGCGTTCCTTACGGAGCATTGCAACGGTCACTGAAGGTTCCTTCTGACTCGTTAAACGCCATAGGGCAGCCCGCGTCTGCCATAGTGCTGGCGCTCCAATCAGCCTCCACCTGCTCTCGCCGCTCAAGCTCCTGCAGCAATGCAGCAAGGGACGCCGGCAGTTGCTCGTCGACTTCGAGACCAAGCCTGTTGCGAAGCATCTGACGATGATCTTCTGAGCTGATCAGCCGCTGGAAGGCTGTCGCTACTGTTGGTCGTGCCGGCATAAGGTCGTCCCCAGATTCGGTCTGAAACACTTTCGTTGCGAAAGGGTTCCGAAAGGGAGCGAATAATTTGTTGGGAACCTCTGAGCGGGGGCTCGGGTAACCGACCCATTCGGCCCTAATCAGACGAGCGCAGCACCAACCCCCTCCTCTATGGCAGCAGCCAAGAATGCCTTGCGGCACTCCTCAGGCTCCACCTCGTCGGCAATAACAGCCACGGAAACGCGCACCACGGGGTTCCACTGAGGGCCACGGTTGGTCCGCTCGGAGGGGAGAACCAATGGGATGCCATGATGCCTATCGCTCAGGGGAGAGATACATCTTGGCCTCCTTGGCGGCAGCCTCAAATGCCTTTCGTGTCACGTTGTCGGGCGAATTGAGAAACTGACCCCCTGACGAAATGAAGAACTGACCCCCTCCGTTATGAGAGGAGGCATGGATGACGATTGGGATTTCGGCGATTCCTGCATTGTCGAGAACGATGCAGGGAGAGGAGATGCTTCAGCCTGAAGAGGTGGCAGCGATGCTGCGGCTGCATGAGCTTGGCTGGGGAGCGAAGCGGCTGGCGAAGGAATTCGGGTGCGCGCGCAACACGTGCGTCGGTATCTGCGCGAAGGCGGGACTGTTCCGTTTCGCAAGCCTGTGCGGCGGAGCGCGTTTGACGGGCTAGACGATTGGCTGCGGGAGCGCTTCTTCCGCCATGGTGGCAACGCCGATGTGGTGCGCCAGGAACTGGAGAGCGAACATGGGATCGTCATAGGGCTTCGGTCGGTGGAGCTTCGGGTGCAGGGTTGGCGTCGGGAGTTGAGGGTGCAGAAGCGCGCGACGGTTCGGTTTGAGACGGCGCCGGGACATCAGATGCAGATCGACTTTGGCGACACGCGGGCGTGGATCGGCGGCGAGCGTGTTCGGGTGCACCTGTTTGTGGCAACGCTGGGTTACTCGCGTCGGCTGCATATCCGCCCCTCGCTTCGGGAGCGCCAGGCGGACTGGTTGGAGGGGATGGAAGGAGCCTTCCTTCGCTTCGGTGGGGTTCCAACGGAAGTGCTGTTCGATAATCCGAAAGCGCTGGTCGAACATCACGATGCGGCGACGCGGGAGGTGCGGTTCAATGTGCGGCTGCACGCCTTTGCCCGCTACTGGGGATTTACGCCACGGGCTTGTGCGCCCTACCGGGCGCGTACGAAGGGGAAGGACGAACGCGGGGTCGGCTACGTCAAGCACAATGCGATTGCCGGCCGCCGGTTCGAGAACTGGGCGGCGTTCGAGGCGCATCTGGACCGGTGGACGCGCGAGATTGCCGATCAGCGTGTGCATGGCACGACCGGGGTGGCTCCTGCAGAACGCTTTGCCGAAGAAGCCATGGCGCTTCGCCCTCTGGGCGGACGCGCGCCGTTCGGGCAATTGCGGGATCTCGTGCGCAAGGTCCAGCAGACTGCGCAATCGACCTGGACACGAACAGTTACTCGGTTCCCTGGCGGCTGATCGGGGAGAGCGTCCAGGTCGTGGTGCTGGGCGGCCGCGTTATCGTGCGTCATGCGGGCGAGGTGGTGGCGGATCATGCCTTGTGCCGCGGACGTCGCCAACGGATTGTCGAGCGCGCGCATCTTGCCGGCGTTGTCGGCGCTGCTGCGCCGGTGCAATCGGCGCCGGCGGATATTGTTGCGCCTTCCGCTCTGTTGCGGCCGCTGGCCGAATATGAGGCACTGGTGGGAGGCAGCTGGTGATGACGACGGTCGATCACGAGATGCTGGTGGCTCAGCTCGACCGGCTGAAGCTGACCGCGATCCGGGACCAGCTCGATACGCTCCTGGACGAAGCGGCGCGTTCGCAAATGACCTTGCGCGAGGCTTTGGCCTTCCTGGTGACGCGCGAGATCGCGCGGCGCGACGAGCGGCGCATCTCCATGGCAGGCAAGATCGCGCAGTTCCCGTTTGTGCGCGAACTCGAGGGCTTCGACTTCGACGCGCAGCCGTCGCTGGATCAGCGCCAAGTCCGGGAGCTGGCGACCTGCCGCTGGATTGCCCATGGCGACACGGTCCTGTTCCTTGGACCTCCGGGTACGGGCAAAACACATCTGGCGGTGGCTCTCGGGCGCGAGGCGATCCGGCAGAACCATAGCGTCCAGTTCGTCACGGCGGCCACGCTCGTGGCGATGCTGGCCAAGGCCCATGACGACGGTTCACTCGAAAAGCAACTGACGACCCTGTCGCGGCCGAAACTGCTGATCATCGACGAGCTCGGCTATCTCCCGTTCGAAGCCAATGCCGCACACCTGTTCTTCCAGCTGGTGTCGCGGCGTTATGAGCGGGGATCGATCCTGATCACCTCCAACCGCTCGGTGGGCGAATGGGGCAGCGTGTTTGGCGATCCCGTGGTGGCAACGGCGATCCTTGATCGCCTGCTTCATCATTCGACAGTGATAACCATCCGTGGCGACAGCTACCGGCTTCGCGAAAAGCGTCGTTCCGGCCTATTGCAGAAGCCCGGAACGACGCTCGGCACCAACGAAACCGCAAAACAATGAGGAGGTCAAATCCTCAGTTCGCCCAGGGGGTCAAATCCTCACTTCGCTTGACACACGTGAGGGTCAATCGGATCGCCCTCCAAGGCTGACAGGCAGAGGGTCACCGCCTTGTGCCAGCGAGGTCCTCTCCGGGTCCACGTCTTTAGCTGCTCGAGGGCTGCCCTCACATTGTTGCAGCTATGCCTGTCACCGGCTTCAGTCCTTACGAACACCGGCGGGAACCAATGGGTTGCCATGAGGGCAATTTAGGGCGGCTATGGACCTTGGCGAGCCAGCGATTCTCCGCCATCAAACCCCAAGGCACAGCCCGGCGCCTGCCCTTGCAAAGTTTCCGAAAGGGATCGAATAATTTGCAAGAAGTGCTAAGTGGGGGGCTCGAGTATCTGGGCCTGTTGGCGCTAATCAGACGAGCGTCGCACCACCCCCTCCTCTTCGGCCGCAGCCAGGAATGCCTTCCGGGCCTCCTCAGGTTCCATCTCGTCGGCAAGCACGGCGACGCATACGTGAACCGCGAGATTCCACTGAGGGCCACGGTTGGTCCACATTAAGAGTTCCTTGGCTGCTGCCACTGCGTTGTTGACGTGGTGCGTCGTATTGCGACCCTCAGTCCTGACTGGGACCGGAGGAGAGAACCAATGGGTTGCCATAGGGCCACTCCTTGCCGCCCGTGTAAGGCCCCTAAGCAACTTTTGCTCGTCCGTCAGCATTCGTTTTAATGATAAACTAAGCAGCATTCGAAGGTATCTGCTGGCGGCATCCGACCTCTGCTTAGTTCTCTCGACTTCAACCATCTTTGTACCTGGTTCTCTCGACTTCAACCATCTTTGTACCTAAACCGGTTCCGTATAATGTCGGGAACTAAGGAAAGATCAACAGACGTTTGGTATGGGAGCGTGGGCCAGGGAATGTTGGTAGAAATTTCTGAGCGGATGATCGGATAACTGGCTCGCGCGATGACCCCCGGTACCCCCTTCGTTTCCCTCACTGCGCAGCCACCGTCCTCAACAGTCGGCCATGAGGCGCTCTGGGGGCGGTTGTGGTACCCGTTGGGGCCACAAAAACGCCTGAGGGATCGAGCAGGGTAAGCTTAGTCAGAAGGTCCGAAACAAACAGCCCTACTGCATCTATTGCGGTGGGGCGACGTTGGGCAACGACATCGATCATGTCCCGCCCACTGTTGCTGCGGGGAAAGTCCATACCGGCGTGCCACAGCACAAACCGTCTCGCCCGCCTCGTAGCTCTCCGCCGCTATCCGGGCCTTCTCCTCCGGCGGCCACTCACGCCGCCGACCCGAACCAGTGAAGATCTCCAGCCGACGGACCGGCTCCTCGTCCTTGGACTTAAGCGTAAACTCTGAAATCGTCATATGTCGAAGCCCTCAAAGGCCTCGAACATCGTCCCTTACATCCACGCGCGAAAGGTGCCGCCGGGACACGATCACAGCGCTTACACACTTTCGACGGCCATTTACTTTTGAGCTAGCGCTAAGGGTTGGTCGAATCTACCGTGAGTGGTCGGTTTGGAGAGTGTCGTGCCAGCTACACGTTTCAGAAAGCCTGTCGTCGTTCAGCCCGGCCGGATCGATCGTGACAGAGTCGTTGCCTCCGTATCGGACGCTGCCGAAATCTTGCTTAGGGAATGGCCTCAGCCAACAAGCAAGTCGCGGCTCACTGCCATCAAAGCGTGCCTTGCTGTCATCCGCGGAGAAAAGCCACCAAGGATAGCGCGCCAGGCATTTCTAAACGCTGCCAAAGAGGCCAAAATACTCCTCGGTGAAGAGATCTAAGCACCGTTCGCGTGAATCGGTGAATCGCGGAGCGGTGCCGGGATCAACGACTTTGTGCCCGGCGCTGGCAGCGGATAGTGGCTGCACTGCACTGCATATTCGATGTTAATATCTTTGCTGCGCAGAATAATTCGCCAGTCCCGCCGAGCGATCGGGCCGGGTGAAGAACACTGCCCTCGCGACTTGGTGTCCACGATAGCTGCGCATCCGCCCGAAACCTCCCAGTCAGTTCACGCCCAAATAATGTCGGAGGATCCGACTCGGCGGTCAGCTTTGACTGTCCCCATAACATGCGTCTGCCCCGGCAAGCGCTTCGGTACGCCGAGCTTTGTCCAGCGCGCCAAGCCTTCGAACCGCTGCATAGAACCGTGGATAGTCGCCCGAACACAAGTCGAACAATTGGAGAAAGGCCGGCACCCTATCGCTGTAGACAGAAGTCGCGGCGAGCTTTGCGTTATTGATCGGAGCATCGAACCAGGCGTCATATCCGCGGTATCCACCCCAGCGCTTGTCGCGCATCTGACGGTAGCGCGTCCTCAGCCGTTCGATCGCGGCCGTCTTTGCGGCCCGCTTCTGCTCAGAAGTGCCATTGTCGTGATAGACATGCCCCAGCTCGTCCCTGGTCCGCGACACCAGCGCGAGAAATTCAGCTCTGCGCCTCCGGTCGGCTTCGTAACGGCGCAATCCGGCAGTATCGCCAGTCGCGCGCAGCCATTTTCTCACACCCGTTGTTTCGACAGCGACCGCGAACGCCTCGTTGAACGCGGAATCGTTATGCACGTAGACGCGCTGGTGGGCCAGCTCATGGAATACCAGCCCTGCGAGATACGTTCCATCTTGGGTGAGCATCGTGCTTAGCAGCGGGTCACTCGACCAGCCAAGCGTGGAATATGCAGTGATGCCCGTTACATAGACGTCGAGGCCCTGTCTTTGAAGTTCTGCGGCGGTTTCAGTCGCAGACTCCTCGGAGAAATATCCCCGGTAGGGAACACAGCCGAAAACCGGAAAGCACCATGTTCGTGGTGTCAGCGAGAATTCCGGCGCGGCGAAGACGGCCCATGTCACAGAGTCGCGACCAACATCAACATAGCTGCGGTAGCTGTTGTTGTCGGGCAGCGCCAGTTCATCGATAGCAAACTGTCGTATGGCGTTTGCCGATGCCATTTGGGCGCGCAATATCTCAGGGGTCGAAGGATCGTTGATCAGTTTTCCGACGTCTTGGCGCGCCGTCATGATCTGCACATGGCCCTGCAAAGATTGCGCGTAGTAGGAGATACTGGTGCAACTGGCCACGCCCGGCGTCAGGATAATCGCAGCAACCAATCGAACGAATGCACGCATCACGGTTTTGCTCTCACGTCCCGATAGCGCAATTTCGGGGTTGCCTCCGGCCACGAACAGTCGGACGAATTTTGATGTGTAGGTTAGACCTTCGTCCTCCGCAAGATTGGCCAATGCGATGACTCGCTGCTGAATTGCCAGCCCGCGCGCGATGAGCGCGAAGGTGTCAGGTGCAGCGATGAAGCTCGCGGTAAACGCGCAGAGCGTTTCAGCTTCCAGGGGACACCACCGGCGCCTCCAGTGGGATCGGGCGGGCGGCTGCAGGCGCATTCGCGGCAAAGGATTGTGACGTGTTCTCGTGACGCGTGAGCCGGCGCGTGCCGAGTGGGCGGCGTCCGGACTGCTCGTAACTCGGAGCGCGCGTGTTCTCCGGGCACCGATCCTACAAATCGCTCTGAAGTCGAGCGCATGGGCGATACCATCGTCGCGGAATTCGGGCGGATCGACGTTTGGGTGAGTTGCGCCGCAATACTCCTTCTCGACCGCCGAGGGGCGTCCGGGGCGTGTTTGCAGCCACCTGCTCAAAGCCGCGACGTGAGCCAGCCTCCGGCCTGCTCTGTTCGATGGCAATCGTTCAGCTTGCTGCCGCCGACCGCTTGAAAACGATGGTCACCTTCGTCCCTTTGTTGGCGCTGGACTCGACGGCTAACTGCGCCTTGGCGTTCTCGGTCAGCGATCGCGCGATCAGCGCTCCGAGCTTGCCTGGCTTGGGCCACATCTCGCCTTCCGGCAGGCCGATTCCATCGTCCGCCACTATAACCCGGCAGCCGTCGCCATCGACGATGCTGTGCAGCGTTATCGTGCCGCCATCGCGGCCGCGGAACGCATGCTTAAGTGAATTGGTCAGCAATTCATTTACGACCAGTCCCGCCGGCATGGCGACGTTTATTGACACCGGATATGTATCCACCTTCATATCCAGCCGGATCCCCTCGACTGCGTGCGAGCTCATGACCGCGGACGCGATCTGGCTGAGATACACACCAAGGTCGACCTCCTCCTTCGGCTCGTCGGCCGTTAGCGTCTGGTACAGGATCGCCAAAGCGTCGACGCGACCGGCGAGCCGCTCAAACCGTTTCCGGTCGGCCTCGGTAGCGTTGCGGCTTTCCAGCCGGATAAGTGCAGTGATCATCTGGAGGTTGTTCTTCACCCTGTGCTGCAGTTCGCGAAGCAGTGTGTCTTTGTCGCTGACACGTTCCTCGGCCGAGCGCTGATCTCCCGCCTCGCCGTGAGCCGATACGTCGACCAGGGCCACCAGTCGGAAACAGACCTTGCCGTTGTCGTCCTCTATCTCGTTGGAATAAACGTCGACGATCGCGGGTCTATCTTCGCTGCGCTCCAGCCTGAAGGTGCCGACCAAATCGGATCCCTCGACCACAGCCTCGGCTAGCGCCCTGTCCTTTTGCTGATGGAGGCCTGTGCCTAAAAGGGCGGGCCAGTTTTTTCGGGTGAGCCTGGCGGCTGTCAGGCCTGACAGTTTCTCGAATTCCGGATTGGCGTAGACCACGCGCTCTTCACCGGTAAGGTCCGAAACAGCTATGGCGATCGGCACCTGGTCCAGGAATTTCTTGAACTGTTCGCTTTCGAGTGCTGTTGCAAGGTCAGGTGTATCAAGCAACTGCTCGACCGCCTCACCCTTCTTTGAATCCGATGTCATTTGCGAGCCTGTTCTGTGCGGATGATATCAACAATGCGGCGCGCCTGCCATCGCCAAAACTGGAGCTGCATCTCACGTTTTGCATCGCGCATCTGACAACCAGCCCTGCATCGCGTAGCGGCCGCATGTCTAAATTGCGACCGGCCGAAGGAGAGCGGCAAGGACCGGCTGCGATCCAGGTGCCTGGAACGTTGAGGCGGCGGGTCAAGTGGGTACGCTGCGGAAGATCAGGAGAGCGGGCATTCAGGGAGGAGTGAAGTTCGCGTGCCGGCCTCGCCCATACGCGACACTGTCGACCGCATGACCGCGTGCGCCCTGAGAGGGCAATGCATCGCTCCAGCGGTAGTTCAGGCCATTAGCTGCCTATCTGCGGCAAGCCTATCGGTCGCGAATGTTGAGACGACTATTGCCGATGCGCCAATGTCAAGCTCGTCATGGCCAACGGTGTGACCGGAAGCGCTCGCTTATGGCTGTGCTGGAATGCACATGAAGTATGCGCCTGCGCGCCGCTTCGTTGATCTCCCGGCCTTCTAGGAAGTCATCAATCTGATCGTATGTGAGACCATATGCATCTTCGTCAGGCCGCGGCGCCGACTGGACGAGCAAATATACCGGCCTCGTCGAAGCCGCGAGGGAGCTCGAGGTCAGGAACGCGATCTTCGAGGGCGAGGCGGTCGTCACCAATGATGCCGGCCTGCCCGATTTCGACGCGTTGCAGAAGGCCGTCCACAGCGATCCCTCCGCCATGATCCTCGGCGCCTTCGATATCATGCATCTCGACGGCTACGATCCAGGCGGGTATCGAGGGGATCGTTTCCAAGCTCGCAGCGGTCCGACTTCGAATTGGCTGAAGACCAGGAGCTTCATATTCAAGTTCTGCTTGGCGTCGAACGAGAGCCCGGCAAGGCCGCATTCGCCTTGCTGGCGCAGCCCGACACCGGAAAAATATGTCGGCTCGGCCTTTATCAGCCTGGGGCGCGACATGAACGAACGCGGAAACGGGCAAAGGACCATGCCGGCCCGCCTCCGGAGGGCATCAAGAAGCGACCGGCGACCCAGTGGGTTGAGCCTGGCGTGAAATTGCGGATCAAGCACCTTCGTGGTGAGCACAAATACATACGCCACGCTTCTCTGCTGGGCTTCGGCGACGAGGGCTAGACTAGGCTAGTCACGGATACATCCTCGAGCAGGGTCGACTTATCCAAGCCTTGTGTCGGCTCAGGCGGCCATTCACCATTCGGCGTCATCTCGTTGACTGTCTCGGGTAGATCCCGCGCAATCTTTCTGATTAGCTCCTCGCGCGAAAGACCCGTGTGCATTAAAATGGACGTGAGTGTACCTTCGTCCATTGCCGCTTCGACGTCCCTTGGCTCGATTGGTTGGTTTGGCCCGCGGCCAACCCACGAGTCGACCTTCGATCCTGCCCCCACCTCCCTGAAGCGGTCGAGGATCTCACCAAGGTCAGCCCTCGACACGCCATTCGTTATCTGAGCCAGAATTCTGCGTTGCGGGTCGTTTGGGTTAAGATACCCTGCTCCCGGAATCAATTCACGGAGCTTGTCGCGATTTTGGTATGCCAGAACGCCAAGGATGGCGATCGCCAATCTTCCCAGATTTGCCATTCGGTCTCCTCCACGGTTGAGCGAATCGAAGCCAAGTCTTGGCGAATGCCGACGCGTGTGGGCTGGTCCGGCGGAGAGGACGCGTCCTTGGGGGTACTCGTTTTCCATCGGACGTTCTCCTGACGCCGAACTTCGGGGCGCTTGGCCGCAGTCGCCCTGCGCCGATCAAACGACCTAACCGGCGCTTCTCGGGTTTGTTCCGCTTGTCAGAGTTTGTCGGCGACGATGGGGCGCGCGATCGGACGGGTAACTCTACCGGCTCGAGAGGTGGAGTCTGCGCAACTTGACCATATTCAGAACGACGGCGGCTCGGTTAGTCTCAGCCATCTTGGACTGCCGCCGGCTCGCGCACAAATTTCAATTTCGGCGGGACGGCGAACACCCTGAACCGCTCAGCCAGGCTGTCAAGAGCGTGACGCATTCCCACTCCCGCAGCAGCCGCACCGTGTCCACTGATGACTATCTGCGGGTTCAGGGCAGCCAAGTGCTTCACGGATCTTTCCGCCGCATCCCAGTCCGGCGTGAAGTAGCGCGGCGGACCGTGCATCTCGAGACCCTGGACGGCGACCTCATAGACTGACTCCTGACCGGTGGTGATGAAAGCGTCCCCTACGATCAGCGAACGGTCCTTCTCGCGCCAGAGCGAGATATGCCCAGGGGCGTGCCCGGGTGTGTGTAACCATCGCCATCCGGGCATTCCGGGGATCGATCCGTCGGCAGGTAAGAGTTCCAAACGGTTGCCAAGGTCAATTGGCCCGCGTGGAAAAAGCGGCGACAGCAGCGCCATCAGTCCACCCCCGACCCAGGGATCGGGTGGCGGATAGGATGCGGTTCCGTCCAAATACGGGCGCTCGAGTGGATGCGCGAAGACAGGCACGTCCCATTTATTTGCGAGGTCTAGAACCGTTCCCACATGGTCGAAATGGCCGTGGGTCAGGATGATCGCGGCCGGCCGTGCGTTCGTGCCAAACCGCCTTTCCGCGACCGCAAGAATGCTGCTGCGCGACGTCGGCAACCCCGTATCGATCAGCACCCAGTTCCGATCTCCGCTGCCCGGTGCGCCGAAGAACACGACATTGACGATTGCTAGCCGCAAATAACCCAGGTCCGGTGCGATGCTCCAAGCGCCGTCGCCACGATCCTCACGTCTGGCGTGGTCGATCTCGGAAAGTCGAATCTGAACGGTCATGTGATCCCGTGCCTCTGTTGCTGAGCAGCCGCCGATCGGCGGCGGTGGTACATCGCCCCGAACTTGGCACGGCCCTCCTTGTTCCTCGTTCGCCAGGCAGCTCCGGACAGTCGATCACCGGAGTCGACCAATCGGTTCGGCATTACCCGGCCACGCAAGGACGAGCTGGACTGAGCAACGAAGATGGCGCGCGCCCGATTGGATGCGGTATTTCGCCAACGTACGCGGCGGGCCTGCGGGCGGCACTGCTGGTCACGGCTGCGCGACGATCACGATTCAAATCCGCCGCCGGAATCCCCACGCAGGATTGGGTTCCGAACCACGATCATTGCGGCGGAGCGCACGCGGTTCGGTCTCGCCGCTGCAATGCCCTCAAGCGCAGAGGTTCCTCAACTGATGCTCGGCTGGCGGCAACTTGCTCGCCAGCCGAGCCGATGCCATCAACAACCCTGGTCGGTCTTTTTCACCTGACTTGGCGCGGCGGTGTTGGCTGTCGTGTCCTGCTGACCAGGCGGCGCCTGCTGAGCGCTGCCAGTCTGCTGGCCGGTCGCGCAGTCTCTGGCCGAGTTCTGATTTGTGGTGCCGCCGGTGGTGATCGTGTCGGTGCCCTGATCGCCGAGCATGTTGGTCCCGCTGCTCGTCGTGCCGGTGCCCTGATCCGTCGTGCTGGGCATGGTTGTCGTGCTCGAGGTTCCGTTGGATGGGCTTCCGCTCGAAGTTCCGCTCGTCGTCTGGGCAAAGGAAAGCCCGGCCGACACCGCCAGTACGGCCGAAGCCAAAAGGATGCGTCTCCCGTCTGAATGCGCGGGATGCGCTGGCACATCCAACAGGCAGACAGAAAGACTGTTCCCCGAAGAAGCTCAATTTTTGTAACTCCGGTCGACGGGCTCTATTGCGCCGGGAACACGGATCAGTCCGTCGCTCATTGTTAGTTTCTCTGCCCAGATTTGTTGAAAACATTCCACAGCCGGGCTTGACGATCAAGGAAAATGTTCCCTCTATGTTCTCATGACGCACGAACCAATCGACACGCTGGGCAAGGCGACCCGGCACAATATGCTCGTCAAGGCTGAAATGCAGCTGCGGCAACGTCCGCGACTGCCGTTCCGCGGACCTGGTGGCGTCGATCCACTAACGCTGAGGTTCAACTGCAGCCGCTGCAAGCCGACGGTCAATCTCGCGAAGCTGCGTACGGACGCTCAGCTGTTCGATAATGTCGAAGAGCTGCGCTGGCACGGCCCGACCAAAGCGTTTGAGACGTGCGTGATCCGGCTAAATGACGCCCGGCTCCTCGCACGTGCGCTCAAGGCTGGCCGCAACTGACTAAAGCAATAGGTAGAACCCTGTCCCGACCTTATCGGGTGGCGAATCCGATGACATAACTTACGGCGACAACGCATTTCAGCGAACCGCATCGTGTGTATCCATCCCCGCCGGTTCCGGTAACATCGAGGTCGAGGTCTGACATCTTGGAGATTGGCCAGGGGAACGGCCGCAATTCGTGGCTCGCTTCTGTCTGTCTTCAGGCCGCAAGCGTCTAGTCATCTGCATTGAGGCCGCGGGCTGTCAAGCACCGCACTACAAGGAGTTGACGCTCTGAGAAATGTAGACGTGTCGCACCATCCTTGTTGGTGCAGCATGCCGGGCTTACTGCCTTTCGAGCGCTTGTGTAACCAAATCACCGGCTCGGCGTTTCGTTCAGCGCCGTTGCAATGCCCACCCACTAACGCAACTTACAAGCACGAGCGAACCCATTACCTCTGTCAGGAGCATAGACTGGCAATTTGATGAGTCGCAATTTTCTGGTGATCGAACCTGAGGAAGGCATTGCCGTGCTCAAGGGGCTTGCCTCCTCGGCGCGGATCTCGATGCTGAAACTGCTGCATGAAAAGGGGCCGATGAATATCAACGAAATCGCCGCCGTGCTGTCGCTGCCGCAGTCGACCGTCTCGACCAACATCCAGGTGCTGGAGGATGCGGGGCTGATCCGCACCGAGAACCAGAAAGCGAAGAAAGGCAACCAGAAAATCTGCTATCCGACCGCCGAAAAAGTGCTCGTCGTGTTCAAGGGTGAGTATCGTAAGGTCAAGAACGACGCGATCGAAGTGTCGATGCCGGTCGGGCTTTACACCGGCTTCGAGGTTACCGCGCCCTGCGGCCTTTGTTCGCCGGACGGCATCATCGGTCTGCTCGATGTTCCCAACACTTTCCTTGATCCGGACCGCATGAAAGCCGGTTTGCTGTGGTTCACGCGCGGTTTTGTCGAATACCAGTTCCCCAACAATGCCAAGCTCGCCAATGCCGAGATCACCGAACTCGAAGTGGCGATAGAGCTGTCCTCGGAAGTGCCGGGCACCAGCGCCGATTGGCCCTCGGACATTACGCTGACAATCAATGGCGTCGATGTCGGCACCTGGACATCGCCAGGGGATTTCGGCGACAAGCGCGGCGTCTTCACGCCCTCCTGGTGGAAGCTCAAGGGCTCGCAATACGGCAAGTTGAAGAACTGGCGAATTGCCAATGACGGCACCTACATCGACGGCCTCAGGATTTCCGAAACCGGCCTCGCCGCACTCGATCTGAAGAGCCATCATTCAATCCGCGTCCGTATCGGTGTCAAGGACGACGCCAAGCGCCCCGGCGGGATCAACATTTTCGGCAAGGGCTTTGGAAATTACGATCAGGACATCCTGCTCAGGATCAAAACCGCCTGAGTCGACTGGCGGTGTTGCTCCGCAATTAAACCGTTGCCGATTTGCGGCTAGCAACGTCGTCTATGAGGCCACCAGCTTGCCTGACGTGCATAGATGCCGTTGCAAGGTTCGCCCACTGGCTGGCTTTCGCCTGCTACCCTCAAATCACCGGTACAAAGCGATCCGTCCACCAACCGCCAGAGCGTTTCATCGTCCGTTCCGGCAAATGCCGGAACTTAAACATCTAGGCAACTCTCGAAAGTATGTGCCGATCCAGGTCGCACTTTGCTAACCCGAACCGCCAGCGGTGGTTCGTCGCCTCACGCCTGCTCTGATAGAACAAGGTCAGTTGCCGGCCGTCGATCATCACGGTCGAATGGCCATTCTCGCCGGGCTCACCAGGGTCGAGAACGGGGCCGACGGAAACGTAGGGGCCCTTGACGTCATCGGCGATGGCGAAGAAAACGCGCTGCCGGCTGCCGCGCGGACCTTCGGGGAGGAAGCAGGTGGCGTTGAGAAGCACACGACCGTCTGGCAGCTCGACGAGCTGGGCGCCTTCGATCCCCCATTCGTAATCCGGATGCTCGCGCGCATTGTGATGCGGCACGTCGAGATGATCGAGTATCTTGCCGAGACGTTTCCATGGCCCAAACCAGGAATCGGATTGGCTGCGCGCCAGAAAGACATCCGGCTGAGGCACCCTGGTGAATGTGGGCATGCCTGAATAGACGATGTAGCGCTTGCCGCCGATGATTGCCGGATGGGGATCGTAGATGCCGTCCTCATCGGTGTCGGGCAGCGACAATATCGCCGGATTGAGCACCACCCAATGAAAGCCGTCATTGGAGACCGCATGCTCGCAACGTCCGCCGGACTTCATGAATTCGGTCTGGATGAACATATGGAAGACGCCGCACTCATGAATGACGCCGGGTGCCGCAACGCCCGATCCGGTTATCGGCAAGACGATCGGCTCGTGCTCTATCCAGGGTCCATAGAGATCCGGTGCCGTGGCATGGAGTATTTTCCAGCTTTCGGTCGTGACCGTGCCGCTTGAGCCGAAGACGTGCCAGAGCGTGCCGTCGAAGACGGGACAGGGGTCCTTCAGGTCATCCACGACCTGCGGGTGAAACAACGGAAAGACGTTGGTTTCAAAGTCGATCTTCATTCGCCAACCATTCCTCGATTCCTCGGGCGCTCCATTCAAATGAACCACCTGCGCGACTCACATGAATCGATTCGCAGGCGTATTTATAGCTCCGCCGATGAACGGTTGTTGAACGATTGAAGGATTTCAACCGTTCTGTGGCAAAGGGCCACATTTGGGGAGCCCGACCTGACGCGATGGGCCTCATGATCTGAATCGAACGGGGGTCGCCTCGCCCGTTCTTTTATCGAGCCATCGCAAGTGGAGCAGGACAGCTGGACTCGCCTAAACAGTTTGCAGCTGTGGAACAACTTACTGGGATGGAAGTTATATGCAAGGCTGCGAACGTTGATGTCGAAGCTACCTTGATTAACATTTGTTAATCGAGGCGATTTCCAGCTATAACCAAGGATAATTTACATGGAAATGGCGGCGGGCCGGCGCAAAACACCAAAAATCCCTGTACAATCGTCTATTTTACTCTGCTTTTCCCACCTCCGATGGAACTTCGTATATCAAAGACCACAACACATTCTAACCCTCGCATCAAAACAGCAGCAGCTAATTTACTTCGAAGAGCCGATCTTTGAAGAGAGGCGCCATCCTTCGATGCGGGTGAACGATATTTCACCTACGATCAGAATTTTGACGCCGCTTATCCCAGTTGGCACTTCCGCGGCCAGGGCAGACGCGGTTCAGCGCAGGTTCGTCGATCAGATCGTCGCCTCTACGCCGCATGACCGATTGACGGCCTGGTATTATACGCCCATGGCGCTGCGTTTCAGCGATCATCTCGCCTGTGACGTCTGCGTCTACGACTGCATGGATGAACTCTCCGCGTTCAAAGATGCTCCCGCAGAGTTGACACAGTTGGAAAAGGCGCTGTTGCAACGCGCCGATCTCGTCTTCACGGGCGGGCAGAGCCTCTACGAGGCCAAGCGCAGCCTGCATCGGTCGATCTTTCCCTTCCCGAGCAGCATCGACGTTGCCCATTTCCATCGGGCGAGAGAGCCAGGTGACGACCCGCTCGACCAGGCCGACATACCTCACCCGAGGGTGGGGTATTTCGGGGTCATCGACGAACGGCTCGACGTCGAACTGATCGCGCAGGCGGCTGCGGCAATGCCGGACGTGCATTTCGTCATGCTTGGCCCTGTCGTCAAAATCGATCCGGCGAGCCTTCCCACGGCAGGTAACCTGCATTGGCTGGGCGGCAAGTCCTATGCAGACCTGCCGAGCTATCTCCGGCATTGGAGTGCCGGCTGGATGCCGTTCGCGCTCAACGAAGCGACCCGCTACATCAGCCCGACCAAGACTCCCGAGTTCCTGGCGGCAGGACTGCCGGTGGTTTCAACGGCGATCGTCGACGTCGTGCGTACCTACGGCGCCGAAGGCCTTGTCGAGATTGTCGACGCGGAGGATATCGAGGCCAAGCTTCGGTCCATTCTGGCGCGCCCCCGCGATTTCCTCGTGACCAAGGCCGACGCCTACCTTGCCGACATGTCCTGGGAGAAGACTTGGAACGCGATGTCTGCCCACATCCAGCGTGCCCAAGCGATGAAGAGCGTGGTGCCGTTCCTGAGGAGGGCGTGAGCGTGTTCGATTGGCTGATCGTCGGGGCCGGGTTCGCCGGCAGCGTGCTGGCCGAGCGCATCGCATCACAACGCCAGGAAAGTGTCCTCATAATAGATCGACGAAATCACGTCGGCGGCAACGCCTATGACTGCTACGACGAGGCGGGAATCCTGATTCACCGTTACGGGCCGCACATCTTCCACACCAACGCCCAATCGATTGTCGACTACCTGTCGCAATTCACGGAATGGCGGCCTTACGAACATCGGGTGCTGTCGCTCGTCGATGGAAAGCTGCTGCCGATACCGATCAATCTCGACACAATAAACCGTCTCTACGGCCTTGAGTTGACATCCGAGCAGTTGCAGGACTTCTTCGCTTGCCGGCGGGAAACGGTGGAAGAAATCCGCACCGCCGAAGACGTCGTGGTGAGCACTGTAGGCAGAGAGCTCTACGAGAAGTTCTTTCGCGGCTATACGAGGAAGCAGTGGGGTGTCGACCCTTCCCAGTTGAGCAAATCGGTGACAGCGCGAGTCCCGACCCGGACCGATCGGGATGATCGCTATTTTGGCGACAGCTTCCAGAACATGCCGGCAGGCGGGTATACGCGCATGTTCCAGCGCATGCTGGATAACCCCAAGATCAAGATCATGCTGCAGACCGACTATCGCGAAATTCGCGACAAGATTCCCTTTCAGCGGATGATCTACACCGGGCCGATCGACGAGTATTTCGACTGGAAGCTTGGTCGCTTGCCCTACCGCTCGCTGCGCTTTGAGCACATGACGCTTGATTGTGAGCAGTTTCAGCCGGTCGCCGTCGTCAACTATCCGCAGACGGAAAAATACACACGGATCACCGAGTACAAGCATCTGACCGGTCAACAGAGCCCGAAGACCAGCCTCACCTACGAATACCCCACGGACATCGGAGATCCTTATTACCCGGTGCCGCGGGCCGAAAACGAGTCGTTGTACAAGCGCTATGAAGCCTTGGCCGCGGCCTGCCCGGAGGTCTGGTTCGTCGGACGTCTGGCAACATATCGCTACTACAATATGGATCAGGTCGTAGGCCAGGCATTGGCTACGTTCGGACGCATTCAGGCGCGCCTTGCCGGCAACGGGATGCTCGTCACGCCGACGCGGCGCGAGGCGGCCGAGTGAATGATGCGCCGGGCTGACCGGCGTTCGGGCGACCCACGGCCAAAGAGGCCAAGGATCCTTCTCGGCGAACAGCTTTAGCTGTGCTGTTGATGCAGCTGAACGCGCGCTGTTCTGATCAGCGAGGCTATGGCGCGCTTGCGTGTTTTTCAAAGGCCACGAACAATTGGCGCTGGCGCTCCAACTCGTCCGCAAGTGGCTTGCGAAGAGTGCGCGAGCCGTCCGCATGGATGGTGGAGAACAAGCCGACTTCGGCGTGGCGCGAATTGTCCCAACCTGGGTAGGCTGTCACGGGATAAAGGCATATACCCTGGACAGGTGCACCGAGGCTGGTCGCGTCGCGCACTTCGTCGCAAACGTAGTGAAGCCAGGCCGGCCGACCGGATCCTTCGGCGCCGGTCTCGGCGATGAATATCGGCTTGTTGTATCGATCGGCGACCTCGACCAGCATTTCCGAAAGTGCACGGTATTCGTGGTGCCCCATCGGTATCGTTGGGCCATTCAAGTACCATTGGTTGTGCGGATAGAAGTTGAGGCCGATCACGTCTACAACGTCCTCGCTGCCGCCCAACTCCGGCTCTACGCACCCTGTCAGCATGTCATATGCCTCGAATTGCCCTTGACGAGCATTTTCGGCGCTCCGCCGCTCGGGGCGAGTACGGTCACGAGGAGCAATATGAATCAGCGGTTCGGCCCAGATGAACCTGCATCCGGGTTCGGCCTCCCGCATCGCCCTCACGCCGGCGACCGCAGCTTTGACAAGGTGTCGTTTGAACCATCCACGCTTGTTCGGCCCGACGGGGGGGAAATAGCCGACCTCCACCGCCCATGCGAAAAACGAAATCTCGTTGATCGGGCACACCAGGGGAGCCACGCCACTAACGGAGCGATGAACCCGAACAGCTTCCGCAGCGAAACGGACGTAGGCGTCGATAAACCCCGGGCTACCTTGGTCGATGTGGTCTGGCGAGCCATAGTGGAAGATATCCCAGATAATCTGCACCTCGGCCGCCTGGGCTGCTTCGATCGCCGACGTCCAACTCGACCAGTCGAAGACTCCGGGCGCTGTCTCGATAAGGTGCCAGCGCAAGCCGTCGCGGATCGTGCGAAGGCCAAGCTCGGCGCAACGGCGATAGTCGCCTTGTGCATGGATATCGTGTGAGGTCGCGCGGATCAGATCAAGACGAGCTCCGTCGGCGCGCCTGTGGGAGGAACACTCGAAACCAGCCATGAAAAAACTGTCGAACCCGGAAGAGCCTGCCGTGGGCCGACGAGCGGTATTCTCGTTCATACAACCATCCCGTCGCCCAGGGTGGGCGCAAGCAATCGTATGCGGCGATCGCTCATTGTCAGTTCCGGTCGCGTAGTCGGAACCGGTCGGCCACCGCCACGTCGACGGCGCGGCGGCTGCGGCGTATGTGTGCCTGGATACAACCAGGCTCCTATCCGTCTGTCGGGGCCGCGGTGGCGTCGATTCGATCCGAAGTTATGCAGCCTGTTGCATCGCCCGTTCGTTGACCCCTGTTTCGCCCAGTCGGGTGAGCGCCTCATCGGTTGCTTTTTCTTCCTTGAGCGTCTGTTCGAGTAGCGGGACGGCCTCTTTCAGACCAAGTAACCCGGCCCATGTGACAAGAGTCCCGTAGCGCGCTATTTCATAATGTTCGACGGACTGGGCTGCAGCCACGAGACCCGCATCCAATGC
>NZ_JAMYLN010000059.1:0-18045 GCF_040318035.1 Mesorhizobium sp. M1329
CATTCAACCCTCCTTCGGCTTTTCCGGCCGAAATAGAATCGAGCTTCGCCGCAAAGCGCAACCCAGATGTGTGAATGCGATAGGTCACTATACGGGGAGAAGATGGCGGCAGCCAGATGAGGGGCGGCGCCGACGTTGACCGCCTCAGTTTTCTTCCAGCGGCCGGGTCTGGCCGGCGATCATCGCGCCGATGGCGTCGGTGTTCTCGGGTGTCGTCTCGAACGACATTGTCGGCTCCGCCGGCGCCGCCTGGAAGGACGTGACAGGCTGAGCGCTCACGGTTCCGCCAAAACGGGCCGCATCCGGCTCCTGCATTGGTTCTTGCAGCGCCACAAGTATCGGCTTCTCTTGGGCCGCCCTCTCCGAGGTCGCCATTCCGGCAGTCACCCTTGTCTGCTTTGCCGGCAGCGATGCGGCGGCGGTCACATAGGTTGCCTTGGCGAATGGCGGCTTGGCCTCGCGTGCCGGTTCCGCCGAGGCGACAAGTATGGCCTGAGCGGCAGGCGCTTGCGGCTTGGCCTGGGCCACGGCGACCATCGGTTCGTCCGGCAGCGGCTGCCAGTTGCGGCCGCGCTTTTCATAGAAGGCATTGCCGCCGGCGACCATGGTGTAGTGCATGTTCTTGTAGGGGAAACGCAGGCCGGCGGTGTGGAAATACATGGTATTCTTCAGCTTGGCTTTGCGCTCGCCCTTGAGCACCGCCTCGGCGGCTTCCTCGACGTCGGGCATCGCCTTCGAATTCATCGGCCGTGTCATGACGCCCGGCGCGAACTGCCCGCGCTCGCCAACCACTTCGCAGATGGTGTTGCCGTGCTTGCCGGACCGCAGCCGGTTCATCACCACCGTGCCGACCGCAATCATGCCGTCACGGCTCGACCGGTTGGACTCGAAGAACATTGCCCGCTCCAGGCATTCCTTTTCCTTGGGCGTGGAATTGTAGGAGCGCGAGCTCAGGAAACTCGGCGTAATGGCATCGGTCAGGCTGGACATGCCGTGCGAGGCGGTCTGACTGCAAGCGGCCAAAAACAGCGGCGAGATAACGACGCCGAGCCGCAACGGCGTCTTCCATCGGGTAGAGATCAAACAGGCGTCCCCTCATTCTGCTGCCAGCCCGCCCCTGGTTGCGGCAAGAATGAGACACTTTCAGGCAAAAAGATGGCTAAAGCGTTATTAAGTGTGGGGCGTTGCCCAATAGACACAGCTGGCGGGCGGGAGTTGGTGGAACAAGACTGGCCTAAGGGTATTCAGCGGAAGCTGCGACGCTCGAAGAATGGGCCTGGCGGACGGCTCCTCGGTTATGAGGCTGTTAACGTTTCTAGAACGGCAGCTTCATTCCCGGCGGGATCGGCAGTCCCGCGGTCAGCGCCTTGGTCTTTTCCTGCATGGTCTGCTCGACCTTAGTCCTGGCATCATTGTGGGCAGCGAGGAGCAGGTCCTCGAGAATCTCGACCTCGTCCTCCTTGAACAGCGACGGATCGATCTTCAGCGACTTCATCTCGAATTTGCCGGTCAGCGTGACGCTGACCAGGCCGCCGCCGGCCTGCCCGGTGGCTTCCAGCGTGGCAATCTCATCCTGCATGGCCTGGAACTTAGCCTGCATTTCCTTTGCCTTGCCCATCAGGCCGAGAAGATCTTTCATCGCACTGTCCTTTGCAGTTGGTGCTGGTTGTTCAGGTTTCGTCGTCGTCGGCCGGCGGCTCGACCGGCATTTCGGCCTCGGCCGCATCGGCTTCCGGCGCGTCGGGAATGCGCACGTCGATGATCTTGGCGCCGGGAAAGCGCGCCAGGATGGCGGCGACCGTCGGGTCGCTCTTGGCATCGAGGAAGGCGTTTTCGCGCTTTGTCGATTCCATCTCGGCCAAGGTCTGGCCGCCCTCCTCCTTCGACAGCGACACCAGCCAGTTGCGGCCGGTCCAGGCGCGCAGCTTGGCGGTCAAATCATTGAGCAGCATCTTCGGCGCATCGTCGGTCAGGCTGACGTCGATACGGCCGGGCTCGATGCGCACCAGGCGCACGCAACGCTTCACCAGCACCTTGAAGGCCATGTCGCGCTGGGCGTCGGCAAGGGCGACAATGTCTGCCAGCGATTTCACCGGCACCGGCGGCGCCTCGACCACCGGCTCCGGCGGAGCAACGAAATTGGTCGGCACAGGCTCGGCCTCGACCAGGCGCATCGTCTGCGCGCCGCCATTGGCCGTCGGCATCCGCGTCTGCGCCACGGCGCCGGCACCACCGCTTGCAGGCGCTTGGCTTGCGGGGCCGGGGCTTGCCGGCGTGCCATTCACGCGCGGCGCGGCGCCCGGCAGGGTACCGCCGTTCTCCAGCGATTTCAGCGCCTCGTCCAGCGTCGGCAGGTCGGCGGCATGGGCCAGCCGGATCAGCACCATCTCGGCGGCGCTGACCGGGCGGTTGGAGGTCTGCACCTCGGGTATGCCTTTCAAGAGCATCTGCCATGTCCGCGACAGCACCTTGACCGACAGCGTGTTCGCGAAATCGGCGCCGCGCCGGCGCTCGTCCTCGGATAGCGAGGCGTCGTCGATGGCAGCCGGCACGAAACGCAGACGGGTGACCAGATGGTTGAACTCGGCAAGGTCGGTCAGCACGGCGGCAGGATCGGCGCCGGTATTGTACTGGGCACGGAATTCGGCAAGTGCCGCGGCGACGTCGCCCATCATGACATGTTCGAACAGGTCGACGATGCGGGCACGGTCGGCGAGGCCGAGCATGGCACGCACCGCTTCGGCGCTGACCGCGCCGCCGCCATGGGCGATCGCCTGGTCGAGGATCGACTGCGCATCGCGCATCGAGCCTTCGGCTGCGCGCGCGATCATCGCCAGCGCATCGTCTTCGACTTCGATGCCCTCCAGACCGGCTATCCTGGCAAGGTCGGCCTTGATCATCGCCGCATCGATGCGCCTGAGGTCGAAACGCTGGCAGCGCGACAGGACCGTGATCGGCACCTTGCGGATTTCGGTGGTGGCGAAGATGAACTTGACGTGCGGCGGCGGCTCTTCCAGCGTCTTCAGCAAGCCGTTGAAGGCCTGGTTGGAAAGCATGTGCACTTCGTCGATGATGTAGACCTTGTAGCGCGCCGACACCGGGGCGTAGCGCACGCGCTCGATGATGTCCCTGATGTCGTCGATGCCGGTATGCGAGGCGGCGTCCATCTCGATGACGTCGATATGCCGGCCTTCCATGATCGCCTGGCAATGCTCGCCGAGCACGGCAAGCTCGACGGAAGGCTGGTCGACGGTCGGTGTTTTGTAGTTCAGCGCCCGCGCGAGTATGCGCGCGGTCGTCGTCTTGCCGACGCCGCGCACGCCGGTCAGCATCCAGGCCTGGGCGATGCGGCCGGTGGCAAAGGCATTGGTCAACGTGCGGACCATCGGCTCCTGGCCGATCAGCTCGGAGAAATTCGACGGCCGGTATTTGCGCGCTAGCACGCGATAGGCGGCAGGCTTGTCCAATTTCCCGGCCTCGTTTCCGGCTTCGCTCATTCGCCCGTTAAGCTCCAAGGGCTGCCACTGGAGGCGGCCGATTCCTGCGCATAGTTTCGCCCGCACGGCTTGGCGCCGTCAATGTCGGGGCAAAAGGCGAAGAGGCGGGAGGCTGGAACAATGACCCGTTCCGGGCTCGTTAGGGCTGCTTCCTTCCGGACCTGACCCGGTTGGCGAGTGGACCGTCCACCACCAACCTCCCAGCCTCCATATCGGCAATCCGGCGATGAAATGCAAGTGCGGATGATGGGGTCTTAAGCGACGGCGACAGCTGAAACCAAAAACCCGCCTCGGCGGGCGGGTCGTTGGGGCGAATAATCACCATAACGAGATTAGTAGCATAGCTGCCGGCACAAAGCAAGAACAAAATGTGGCGCCGTCGGCGAAGCTGCCGATCTCCCCCCTTGCGGGGGAGATGGCCGGCAGGCCAGAGGGGGTGCCGTCCCGCCGACTTATCAACCAAACGCAGCCAAGCCCTCAGGCTAGTTACCGGTTCAGACGGGTAGCCGAAAGTTGGCGATCCTTCACACCCCCCTCTGTCCTGCCGGACATCTCCCCCGCAAGGGGGGAGATCGGATGCTGCTTCGGCTTTCGCCAATCACCAAGGCTTGAAAGGAAAGTACAGGGTGGCGAGAATACCTGCGGGAACCACAACCTGAAACCACTACCCTCACTTCTTCGCGAACAATCAGCGCCACGACGGCCAATGTTGCTTGCTGCCCCTTGCGGCCCTTCGGAAGCCGCTCTAGCGTCGATGGAGTTCAAAAAACGTCAAAAAGTGAGAGAAACGCCGATGCTGCCGGGCCTCAAGGCCGGATTCACGCTTGACGCCCAGCTGGAGGCCGACAGCGAACAGCTGATGTGGCTCGGCCTGTGCGAATTGCGCGTCATGAACGACCGACGCTGGCCGTGGCTTCTGCTGGTGCCGCAGCGGCCGGGCATCGAGGAAATCCACGACATGACGCCGCTGGACCAGGCGATGCTGACCTTCGAGACCAACATGGTGGCGCTGGCACTCAAGCGCGTGACCGGCTGCACCAAGATCAACACCGGCGCACTCGGTAACATCGTGCGCCAGTTGCATGTACACGTCATTGCGCGCTCGGAAGGCGATCCAGGCTGGCCCGGACCGGTATGGGGGCACGGCCTGCGCGAGCCCTATCAGCGCTCCGACCTTCGCAAGTTTGCGGAAAAGATCAAGGCAGCGCTATAAGCCTCTCCCGTGTCCACCTTGAACCTTCCCGAGTCTGCATGAGCTTCCGCCTGTTTGACGCGCCCTTGCGCGAGCCGAGCCAGTTCGTCGGCTTCGCCGGCAACATTATCGACCGGCAGTCCGAAAACCGCGCCGATGATTCCGTCGAAAAAGCGCTCGCCGATCCCTTGGCGCGGCTTTTGCTGATGCGTGGCGGCCGGCTCTATCTGAAGCTTGCGCAAGGCGCATTCGACCCCTGGTTCGGCGCGGCCGAAAGCCGGCCGCTCGAGGCATCGCTCGAAAACGGCGTCCTGCTCGGTTTCTCCGAAAGCGGTCCGGTGCTGGCGGTGCCGGCCGGGGTCGAGCCCGAGCAGCTTCCCGAGACGATCAAGGCGATAGACTATCGCTCGGTCTATATGCAGGGGCTGATCGACGAAGCGGCGGCCGGCGCGCTGGCGCAAGGGGCGGCGCTGCTAGCCTGGCATGCCAGCCATCGCTTCTGCAGCAAATGCGGCACCGAAGCCGAGATGCGGGCGGGCGGTTACAAGCGGCATTGCCCGGCCTGCGGCACCGAGCACTTTCCGCGCACCGACCCGGTGGCGATCATGCTGACGGCAACGCGCGAAAAATGCCTGCTCGGCCGCGGCCGGCATTTCGGGCCCGGCATGTATTCTGCGCTCGCCGGTTTCATCGAGCCGGGCGAGACGATCGAGGCGGCGGTGCGCCGCGAAACGCTGGAGGAGGCCGGCATCCGGCTCGGCCGCGTCGTCTACCATGCCAGCCAGCCCTGGCCGTTCCCCTATTCGCTGATGATCGGCTGCTTCGGCGAACCGCTCAACGACGATATCCAGCCCGACCTCAACGAGCTGGAAGATTGCCGCTGGTTCTTTCGCGACGAGGTGCTCTCGATGCTGGCGAGGGAGCATCCGGGCGGCCTGGTGACGCCGCCGAAAGGAGCGATCGCCTATAACCTGATCCGCGCCTGGGCCGACAGCGCATAGCAGGATCGACATCGCAGGAGCAGAAAATGATCCGTCACACCGTCGTGTTCACGCTGAAACACCCGCCGCATTCGCTCGAGGAAAAAAGGTTCCTCGCCGACGCCAAGAGGATCCTCACGGCGATAAAGGGCGTCACGCATTTCGAGCAGTTGCGGCAGGTCAGCCCCAAGAACGACTACCGCTTCGGCTTCTCGATGGAGTTCGCCGATCAACGGGCCTATTCAGGCTACAACGATCATCCCGACCACGTCGCCTTCGTCCGCGACCGCTGGATCCCGGAAGTCGAGGCGTTCATGGAAATCGACTACGTGCCGCTCGGCTGGGGCTGAGACCGGAAAGCGGTGCTCTGGAAATCAATACCCCGCGTCGCGATCCACCACATTTTCCAGCGCTTCGCCGCGCTCGAAGGCATCCATCTGACGCCGCATGATCGGCGCCAGGTGGACCGGATCGGAAGTCGCCGCGGCGTGCGGCGTCACGAACACTTTCGGGTGGCTCCATAGCGGGCTGGTCTTCGGCAGCGGCTCGACCTCGAACACGTCGAGGCTGGCTTCCTTCAGCGTGCCGTCGTCCAGTGCGCGCAAAATGTCGGCGTCCTTCTGCAGCCTGCCACGCCCGGCATTGATCAGCACCGAGCCGCCGAGCCCGTTGCGCTTGCGCAGCTCCTTCAGCACGCCGTAATTGATGATGCCGTGCGTCTGCGGCGTCAGCGGCAGAAGCACCACCAGGATGTCGGTGGCGTTGAGGAACGGGATCAGGCCGGCCTCGCCCGCGTAAGTCGAGACACCTTGCATCGGCCGATCGCTGCGCGACCAGCCATTAACGGGAAAGCCGAGTGACAACAGCACCGATGCCGCCGCGCGGCCAAGCGTGCCGAGCCCCATAATGCCGACCGAGATGTCGCCGGCCGGCCGCTGCTGCGGTTCGTGCCAGATCTTCTTCTGCTGCTGGGCGCGGTAGAGCATGCCCTGGCGATGGTGGTCGAGCACCCGCCAGACGACGTATTCGGTCATGTACTGGGTCAGGTTGTCGGCCACCACCTTCACGACCGGTACGTCGGGCAAGGTGGGATCGGCGAAAATGTGGTCGACGCCGGCGCCGATCGAGAAGATAGCCCGCAGATTGGGCAGCGACGACAAGAGGTTCGGCCGCTGTTTCCACACCACCGCATAGGTGATCGAGGGATCGCCGGCGCCATTCGGCTCAAGCACCACTTCGCGCTCCGCCGACAGTAGTTCGCGCCAGCGCAGCGGATGAATACCGGTGAGGGCGAGCAGGATGCGGCCTTTTTCCATTGCGGATCGTTTTTCCCTTTTTACCAACAGCGTTCGCGTCCCGATGCGAAAAGGCGCGGCAGCGTTTTGATTTTGTGCATGATCTCTGGCGAAAATCTACTCGCTGACGATGCCGACCGGCGCCGTTTCGATCTTGAAGGCGGCCGAGATCAACGCCTTTGTGTAGTCAGTCCGCGGGTTGCTGAAAATCTGTTCGGAAGGACCGGCCTCGACGATCCTGCCGTTGCGCATGACGATGACTTCGTTGGCGAGCGCGCGGATGACCCTCAGATCGTGGCTGATGAAGAGGTAGGCGAGGTCGTGCTTGGCCTGCAGGCTGCGCAAGAGGTCGACGACCTGCGCCTGTACGCTCATGTCGAGCGCCGAGGTCGGCTCGTCCAGCATGACGAAACGCGGGTTGAGCACCATGGCGCGCGCGATGGCGACGCGCTGGCGCTGGCCGCCGGAGAATTCGTGCGGATAGCGGTTGCGCGTCGCCGGATCGAGGCCGACTTCCTTCAGCACGTCGACGACAAGCTCGTCGCGCGCATCGGGAGACAGTTTCGGCTCGTGGATCTTCAACCCTTCCTCGATGATCTCGGCGACCGACATGCGCGGACTGAGCGAACCGAACGGATCCTGGAAGACGATCTGCAGCTCGCGCCGCAGCGGCCGCATTTCGTTGAAGGACAGCTGATCGATGCCGCGTCCGTTGAACTGGATGGTCCCGGTCGACGAGATCATCCTGGCCAGCGCCAGGCCGAGCGTCGTCTTGCCCGAGCCGGATTCGCCGACGACGCCGAGCGTCTGACCGGCCCGAACGGTGACGTCGATGCCGTCGACTGCCTTCACATTGTCGACGGTGCGCCGGAAGAAGCCCTTCTTGATCGGAAACCAGACCTTGACGTCCTTGCCGACCATCACCGGCTTGGCGGCCTGGTTGGCCGCCGGCGGCTTGCCTTTCGGCTCGGCGGCAAGCAGATGCCGCGTATAGGCGTGCTGCGGATTTGCGAATATCGCCTTGGTCGGGCCGGTCTCGACGATCTTGCCCTTGGTCATCACGCAGACCCGGTCGGCGATCTTCCTGACGATGCCGAGATCGTGGGTGATGAACAGCATCGACATGTTCTTGCGGCTTTTCAGGCCGGCCAGCAATTCGAGGATCTGCGCCTGGACGGTGACGTCGAGCGCTGTCGTCGGCTCGTCGGCGATCAACAGTTCAGGCTCGTTGGCGAGCGCCATGGCGATCATGACGCGCTGGCGCTGGCCGCCGGAAAGCTGGTGCGGATAGGCGTCGAGCCGTTTCTCCGGTTCGCGGATGCCGACCTCGTGCAGAAGTTCCAGCGTGCGCGCCTTGGCGTTGCGATCGCCCAGGCCCTGGTGCAGCTTCAGCACCTCGACGATCTGCTGCTCGATCGTGTGCAGCGGGTTGAGCGAGGTCATCGGCTCCTGGAAGATCATGGTGATCTTGTTGCCGCGCACGCGGCGCAGGTCTCTCTCGTCCGCGGCAAGCAGGTCGGCGCCGAGGAACAGGATCTTTCCCGACGGGTGGCTGGCGGTCGGATAGGGCAGCAGCTTCAGCACCGACAGCGCGGTGACCGACTTGCCGGAGCCGGATTCGCCGACCAGCGCCACCGTCTCGCCCTTGGCGAGGTCGAAGGAAATATGGTCGACGGCGATCGACTGGTCGCCGCCTTGCGTGAAGGCGACGCTGAGGTCTTGGACCGAGAGCAGCGGGGTGTCGCTCATCTGAACGTCTTGCGCGGATCGAAGGCGTCGCGCGTCGCCTCGCCGACGAAGACCAGCAGCGACAGCATCAGCGAGATGACGACGAAGCCGGAAATGCCGAGCCAGGGGGCGTTGAGGTTGCGCTGCGCCTGCTTCAGCAGCTCGCCGAGCGAGGCGGAGCCCGGCGGCAGGCCGAATCCGAGATAGTCGAGTGAGGTCAGCGTCGAGATCGAGCCGCTGAGCAGGAACGGCAGGAAGGTCAGCGTCGCCACCATGGCGTTGGGCAGCAGATGCCGGAACATGATGGTGATGTTGGACACGCCGAGCGCGCGCGCCGCATTGACGTATTCGAAATTCCGGGCGCGCAGGAACTCGGCCCGCACGACGCCGACCAGTGCCACCCACGAAAACAGCAGCATCAATCCGAGCAGGATGAAGAAGCCGGGCGGCAGGATGGCGGCGACGATCAGGAGCAGATACAGCACCGGTATCGCCGACCAGATCTCGATGAAGCGCTGGAACAGAAGGTCGGTCCAGCCGCCGAAATAGCCCTGCAGAGCGCCGGCCGCCACGCCGATCAGCGCCGAGCCGGCAGTCAGGATCAGGCCAAACAGCACCGATATCCTGAAGCCGTAGATGACGCGCGCCAGCACGTCGCGGGCCTGGTCATCGGTGCCCAGCCAGTTCCAGTTGCCGACGTTGCAATTGGGGTCTGCCTCGCCTTTCGGATACTGGTTGCAGCGCGTCTTCTTGTCGTAGAGCCAGGACGGCTTGGTGGGTGCTGCTTCGGGAATAGCGTTGTTGACGGTCTGGTAGGAGTAGCGCACCGGCGGCCAGACCATCCAGCCATTGGCATTGATCTCGTCCTGGATGACCGGGTCGCGGTAGTCGGTGACCGCATAGAAGCCGCCGAACTTCTCCTCGGGATAGGCGACCAGGACCGGGAACAGGATCTCGCCCTTGTAGGAGGCGATGATCGGCTTGTCGTTAGCGACCAGTTCCGAACCCAGCGACAGCACGAACAGGAACAGGAAGATCCACAACGACCAGTAGCCGCGCCGGTTGGACTTGAAGTTCTGCAGGCGCCGCTGGTTGAGCGGCGACAGGAAGGGCCGCGCGATCCGCGCCGGCGCCGTTTCGGCTGCGGCCTGCGCCATCAGACGTCTCTCCGCTCGAAGTCGATGCGCGGGTCGACCCAGGTGTAGATCAGGTCGGACAGCAGCCCGACGAACAGGCCAAGCAGCGAGAAGATGTAGAGATTGGCGAAGACCACCGGATAATCGCGCTGCACCACCGAGTTGAAGCCGAGCAGGCCGAGGCCGTCGAGCGAAAATATGTTCTCGATCAGCAGCGAACCGGTGAAGAAGGCCGATATGAAGGCACCGGGGAAGCCGGCGATGACGATCAGCATGGCGTTGCGAAAGACGTGGCCGTAGAGCACCCGCCGTTCCGACAGGCCCTTGGCGCGGGCGGTGACCACATATTGCTTGCGGATTTCCTCGAGGAAGGAATTCTTGGTCAAAAGCGTCGTCGTGGCGAAGGCCGACAGCACCAGCGCCGTCAACGGCAAGGTCATATGCCAGAAATAGTCGACGATCCGCGCAGGCCATGACAATTGGTCCCAATTGTCCGAGGTGATTCCGCGCAACGGGAACCAGTCCCAGAACGAGCCGCCGGCAAACAGCACCATCAGCAATATGCCGAACAGGAAACCCGGAATGGCGTAACCGACGATGACGACGCCGCTGGTCCAGACGTCGAAAGTGGAGCCGTCCTTGACCGCCTTGCGGATGCCGAGCGGGATCGAGATCAGATACGACAAGAGCGTAATCCACAGCCCGATCGAGATCGACACCGGCATCTTTTCCAGGATCAGGTCGAGCACCGAGATGTCGCGGAAATAGCTGTCGCCGAAATCGAAGCGGAGATAGTTCCACAACATCATGCCGAAGCGCTCGAGCGGCGGCTTGTCGAAACCGAACTGCTTCTCCAGCTTCTTGATGAATTCCGGGTCGAGCCCTTGCGCGCCGCGGTATTTCGAGCCGACGTCGCCGGCGACATCGAAATTGGCGCCGCCGGCATCACCCCCGCCGCCGCCGAGGCGATCGCTGCCACCCTGGTTTGTCAGCCTGGCGATGACCTGCTCGACCGGCCCGCCCGGCGCGAACTGGATGACGGCAAAGGACACCGCCATGATGCCGAACAGGGTCGGGATCATCAACAGGATACGGCGCAGTATATAGGCGCCCATCAGGCTCCCTGCCTCGCTTGTGGGAAAATGTCAGGCTTTGCCAATCTTTGCCGCCTTGTCTTTGTCGAACCACCACGACGTCTCGACCGGGAAGTCGTAATCCGGCTTTTGAGCGGGAAAGCCGAACATGTCCCAGAACGCCGCTCGGTGATTCGCCAGATGGTATGTTGGAATCCAGTCTAGCCGCGCGCGCAAGACCCGATCGAGGGCATTGAGCGCGGTGACGAGTTCGATGCGGCTCTGCGCCTTACCGGCTGCCTCGATCAGCGCGTCGATGGCTTTGCTTTCCGTACCGGGATAGTTGCGCATCCCCGGCGTTTTCGCCATCCGGGAAGCATAGAGGATCTCTAAGCCGTCGGCGGTGGGCGTCGCTCCGATCGACCATGCGAGCATGTTGAAGTCGAAATCGTAGTTGCTCTGCCGCGCTTCGAATTGCGTCGAGTCGACCTGCCGGATCGAAGCATCGATGCCGATCGCCTTCATATTCTCGGACCACGGCGCGAAAATGCGAACCAACCCCTCGTCCTCGGCCAGCATTTCCACCTGCAGTCGCTCGCCTTTGTCGTTGACGACGAAATTGCCGACTCGCTTCCAGCCGGCTTCGGCGAGCAGCCTCGAAGCCTCGCGCAGCAGCTTGCGGTCGTGTCCAGAACCGTCGGAAACGGGTTGCATCACCGGTTCGCCGAAGGTCTCCGGCGGCAATTCGGCTCGAAACGGCTCCACGAGTTTCAGTTCCTGGGGTGAGGGCAGGCCCTTGGCCTTGTAATCCGATCGCTCGAAGTTCGATTGCGAACGCTCGTAGGAGTCGAAAAACAGCACCCGCTTGGTCCATTCGAAGTCGAAGCAATGGGCGATTGCCCGTCTCACGCGTATGTCGCGGAACTGCGGACGGCGCTGGTTGAGCGCGACAGCCTGCATGGAGGGCGTTTTCTCGCCGGGAAATTCGCGTTTGAGGACCCTGCCATCCTTCAGCGCCGGAAAATCGTAGCCGGTCGCCCATACCCGCGCGGTGAACTCCTCGCGAAAATGCGTGTCCCCTTTCTTGAACGCTTCAAATGCCGCCTGGCGATCGAGATAGAAATCGATACGGATGCGGTCGAAATTGTTAAGCCCGCGGTTCACGGCCAGATCGCGGCCCCAATAATCGGCGACGCGTTCATATTCGACTGTCTGTCCGGCCACGACCCGCCCCATTCGGTATGGCCCCGAGCTGAGCGGAGGGGTCATCGTCGAGGCGTCGAAATCATTGGCCGTGTAGAAGGCTTTGGAGACGATCGGCATCGCGACGACGGCGAGGATATTCTGCGCGGACTGCTGGCCGTTGAAGGTAAGGTTGACCGTAAGCGGATCGACTGCGACCGCATCCGTCATATGTCGCAGCGCTTGGGAAAGGTTCGGATGTCCCCGGTCTTTGTAGAGGTTCAAGGCGAAGGCAATGTCTTCGGCGGTCAGCGGCGAGCCGTCGTGGAAGCGCGCTTGTGGCCGCAGGCTGAAGCGGTAGCCGTTGCGGTCCTGCGACAAGGTAACGGATTCGGCAAGCAGGCCGTAGACAGCATCCGGCTCATCGACCGCCCTTGTCATCAGCGAATCGAAGCAGAGCTCGGTGCGCGGCGGCGAATCCCCCTTCAGCACCAGCGAGTTCAACGTGTTGAAAGTCAGGAAACTCTGATTGAGGGTGGAGTTCGGCGGAGCGAAATTCATCCGGCCGCCCTTGGGAGCGTCCGGATTGACATAGTCGAAATGCGCGAAATCCGGAGGATATTTGAGATCGCCGAAGGCAGACAGGCCGTGCAGTTTCACGCCGGTCGGGATGGTGGCGAAAGCCCGGCCGGGCAGCCATGCAGCTGCCGCGGCGGCACCGCCGAGGGCGAGGAAGTCGCGACGGGGCAGAGCCGCCATCAATTGCCACTCTTGTATTTGGCCGCCAGCGCCTTTTCCTTGTCAGGATCGATCCACCAGGAATTCTGGTCGACGCCGCTATAGGCGGGCTGTTTTTCCGGCATGCCGAACTTGTTCCAGTAGGCGAGCCAGACCACGGCGCGGTAATATTGCGGCACGACGTAGAAATTCCACAACAGCACCCGGTCGAGCGCATGGGTGGCGGCAACGAGATCGTCGCGGTCGGTGGCATAGATGATCCGATCGACCAGCGCATCGACGACCGGATTCTTGATGCCGGCGTAATTGCGCGATCCGGGCGAATCGGCAGCCTTGGAGCTCCAGAAATCGCGCTGTTCATTGCCGGGAGAGTCCGACTGGCCGAGTATCGAAGTGACCACGTCAAAGTCGAAATGGGTGACGCGGTTGATGTACTGGGTCTGGTCGATCAGGCGCAGTGTCGCGTCGACGCCGATCTTACGCAGATTGGCTATGTAGGGGCTGGCGATGACCTGGTCGGTGTCGTTCCAGCCGAGGATTTCGAATTTGAACGGTTCGCCGGTCTTGGCGTTGACCATCTTGCCGCCTTTGATCACCCAGCCTGCCTTGGCGAACAGTTCGACCGCGGTCTTCAGGTATTTGCGCTCCGCCTGCGGCGTGTCGTAGACCGGCAGCTTGAATTCCTCGGTAAAAACTTCAGGCGGCAGCTTGTCGCGGTACTGCTCGAGGATTTCGAGTTCCTTGCCCTGCGGCAGGCCACTCGACGCCAGTTCGGTGCCCTGGAAATAGCTGCTGGTGCGGGTGTTGGAACCGAAGAACAGGGTCCGGTTCATCGTCTCGAAATCGAACGGATACATCAGCGCGGCGCGCACCAGGCGATCCCTAAACAGCGGGCGCCTGGTGTTGAGCATGAAGGCCTGCATCGGTTCGGGCGACGCGGTCTTGAATTCCTTCTTGATGACGTCGCCAGCCTGAACTGCGGGGAAATTATAGGCCGTGTTCCAGCGCCTCGAACTGTTCTCCGGCTTGATGTCGTCCAGCCCGCCCTTGGTGAAGGCCTGCCAGGCGGCATTGTCGTCGAGAAAATAGGTGAAACGCTGCCTTTCGAAATTCTCGCGGCCGATCTTCACGGGCAGCTTGGCTGCCCAGTAATCGGGCACGCGCTGCCAGATGATTTCGGAGCCAGGCTTGAAGCTGGCGATCTTGTAGGCGGCCGAGCCGAGCGGCGGCTCCTGCGTCGGCTTTGTGACGTCGCGCTTCTTGCCGCTGGCGTCGGTGCCTTCCCACCAGTGCTTGGGCAGCACGACGAGATCGCCGATGATCTTCGGTAGCTCCCGGTTGCCCTTCTGGTTGAAATGGAACTCGACCTCGCGGTCGGAGATGGCGACCGCGTCGGTGACGTTTTCGAAATAGCGGCTAAATTGCGGGCTGTTGGCCTTCAGCACCTGGAACGACCAGATCACATCGTCGGTGGTGATCGGCTGGCCGTCATGCCATTTCGCCCGCGGGTCGAGCCGGTAGGTCGCCGAGGAATAATCGGCCGGATATTTATAGGCATCGGCGATCAGCGGATGGCTGGTGCTGCCCTCGTCGGTCGCCTGCTCCATCAGCGTGTCGTAGAGCAGGCCGCCGCCGAACTGCGCGAAGCCGGCAGCCGGCGAACCCTGCACGATGTAGGGATTGAAGCTGTCGAACGTGCCAAGCACCACGGAATTCACTGTGCCGCCCTTGGGTGCATCCGGATTGACGTAATCGTAGTGCTGGAAATTATCGCCATATTTGGATTCGCCGATCAGCGACGAGGTCGTGCGCCATTCGTCCGCGAAGGCCGCCTGCAGGCCGCCAGCAAAAGCAGCCAGCATCAGCACCGATTTCAGAAGCGTCCGCGCTCGGCCAACCGTCATGCGTTCTCCTCTTCGCGATATAGCGCCGTCACCATAGCGTCTGGGCTCAATCTAGATCATTTGGCGGCGCTGAAAACCGCAACGGACCGGCTTTGTCGTCGCATATGCATTTTTCCTAACGAAAAAGCCGGGCTGAACCCGGCTTTTTCAAGGATTATATCATTACAGTTTTGTTATTTTGCGGGGGCGGCCGGAGCTGCCGGCGCCGCGCCTTCTGCCGGCTTGGCAGGGGCTGCACCTTCGGCCGGCTTGGCGGGCGCGTTTTCGGCCGAGGCGCCGGGCGCCGGCAGCGGCTTCGGATTGTCCGACAGCGTGCGCAGATAGGCGATGACGTTGGCGCGGTCCTCGTCCTTCGGCAGGCCGGCGAAGCCCATCGCCGTGCCCTTCACGAACTTCTTCGGCGAGGTGATGAAGTGGTTCAGGTTGTCGTAGGTCCATTTCTCGCTGCCGCCCTTGGAGAACTCCTTCATGCCGGCCGAATAGGCAAAGCCCTCATGCTCGGCGACCGGACGGTCGACGATGTCCCACAGATCGGGGCCGACCTTGTTGGGGCCGCCCTTTTCGCCGGAGTGGCAGGCCTGGCATTTCTTGAAGATGGCGGCGCCGGCTTCGGCGTTGGCGGTGGCCAGCAGCTCGGCAATCGGCTTGGCCTCCGCGGCGGGAGCGGCCGGGCCGCCTTCGGCGGGCTCGGTCGCCTCGATGGCGAAGCCGGGCTTTTCCGGCGCCGGCGAGGCAAACAGCGCGTCGGACACGATGCCAACGGAAAAGACGATGAACACCGTGCCGAGGAAACCGGCGAGCAGCTTGTTGACTTCGTTGGAATCCATACGCCCCAGGCTCCCTTTTCCGGCGGACCGATCCGTCCACTCCGTCCGTCGGTATCGTGAACCACCCTGCGAGGCGGTCAAATCGCGCGGAAACTAGGTCTTTTGCTCCGGCGTTGCAACACCTATAAGGGCGCTGCCAGTGAGACCTTTTGCCACTTTTGTCCCCCTCTTTTTCGAGCCCCTGCCCGCCTCATGTCCACGCTCATCCTGATCCCGGCCCGCATGGCCTCGACCCGCCTGCCGGGCAAGCCGCTGGCCGACATTATCGGCACTCCGATGATCGTCCACGTCGCCCGCCGCGCCGCCGAGGCCGGGCTCGGCCGGGTGGTCGTCGCCACCGATACGCAAGGTGTTGCGGAGGCGGTGCGCGCGCATGGTTTCGAGGCGGTGATGACGCGGGCGGACCACGAAACCGGTTCCGACCGCATCTTCGAAGCGCTGACCATTCTCGACCCTGGCAAGACGGTCGAGACGATCGTCAATGTGCAGGGCGATCTGCCGACCATCGACCCCCTTATTATCGGCGCCGCGCTGAAGCCTTTCGAGAACGCAGCGGTCGACATCGCCACGCTCTGCGTCGAGATCGTCCGCGCCGAGGAAAAGACCAATCCGAACGTCGTCAAGCTGGTCGGCTCGCCACTCTCGGCGACGAGGCTCAGGGCGCTCTATTTCACCCGCGCCACCGCGCCCTGGGGCGAAGGCCCGCTCTACCATCATATCGGCCTCTATGCCTATCGGCGCGCCGCACTCGAGCGCTTCGTTGCGGTGAGGCCGTCGCCGCTGGAGCGCCGCGAGCGGCTGGAACAATTGCGGGCGCTGGAGGCCGGCATGCGCATCGATGCGGAGATCGTGCAGTCGGTGCCGCTTGGCGTCGATACGCCGGACGATCTCGAGCGCGCCAGGGCGCTCCTTTCCAACTAAGAAGTTCTTCCCCCAATCCCCGAGACTCTGCGCATGCCTGAAAAGACCAACAAAATATCCTTCCAGGGCGAGCCTGGCGCCAATTCCGACACCGCCTGCCGCAACATGTTCCCGTCGATGGAGCCGTTGCCGTGCCCGACCTTCGAGGACGCCTTCAACGCGGTCGAGACCGGCAAGGCCGATCTGGCGATGATCCCGATCGAGAACACCATTGCCGGCCGCGTCGCCGACATCCATCACCTCTTGCCGGAATCGAAGCTGCACATCATCGGCGAATATTTCCTGCCGATCCACTTCCAGCTGATGGTGCTGCCCGGCGTCAGGCGCGACGAGATCAGGACCGTGCACAGCCACATCCACGCGCTCGGCCAATGCCGCAAATACATCCGCAAGAACGGCTGGAAGGCGACGGTGGCCGGCGACACCGCGGGCGCCGCCAAGATGGTCGCCGCGATGAAGGACCGCACCATGGCCGCGCTGGCGCCGGCGCTGGCTTCGACGCTCTACGGGCTCGACATCATCGAAGAGAATGTCGAGGACACCGACAGCAACGTCACCCGCTTCGTCGTGCTGACCAAGAACAAGCAATGGGCCGAGCGTCCCTCCGCCGACGCCAGGATGATGACGACCTTCATCTTCCGCGTCCGCAACGTGCCGGCCGCACTCTACAAGGCGATGGGCGGCTTCGCCACAAACGGCATCAACATGACCAAGCTGGAGAGCTACCAGCTCGGCGCGTTTACGGCGACGCTGTTCTACGCCGACATAGAGGGCCATCCGGACGATCCGCTGGTGAAGCTGGCGCTCGACGAGTTGCGCTTTTTCTCGCGCGAAATGCGCATTCTCGGCGTCTATCCCGCCAGCGCCTCGCGCGAGCAATGGAAGGTGGCGGATTAGGATCCGGTCAGGTCAGGCCGAGCTTGTTCTGCTTGGCCGGCTTGCCGCATTCGCGGCGGCTGATCGACCGGTTCATGGCATCGATCTTGCCGCTTGCCTGGTCGGCGTCACGCCTGGCTTTCGAGCGCATGTCCGGCGTGAACGGGCCGAAGCCCGTAGCCGGGTTGGAGAAGGACGGCTTGGCGTCCACCGGCAAATGATATTGCTGCGCCAGGCCATTTCGTTGCGCCAGCAATTGATCGCAAGGCACCTTGTCATATAGCAGCGAGGACTGGACGTTTTCGTCCTGCCGTTTGGACATCGAATTGCCGACGCAGCCGGCCATCGCCAGGCAAGACGCCAAGACCATCATGTTCCAGCGCATGAACGTGCTCCTTGTCGAAACCCGCATGATCCGGACATGCGATTCGGGCTTTTTCGCAGCAAACATTACACCGAGGTCGGCGGGACAGTACCCCCCTCTGTCCTGCCGGACATCTCCCCCGCAAGGAGGGAGATTGGATGTCATTTCCGCTTTCGCAAACCTTCAGCGTCGCAAGAAAGGCGCCGTCGGCGAAGCTGCCGATCTCCCCACTTGCGGGGGAGATGTCCGGCAGGACAGAGGGGGGTGGGAAGGATCGCCGCCTTGGTCATGATTGTGAATGCTTCAAGCGGCGTTTCTCCGCCACGACGGCC
>NZ_JAMYLN010000060.1:0-16857 GCF_040318035.1 Mesorhizobium sp. M1329
TTCAACCCCAATCTGCGGGCGGCGCGCCAGATCTTGTTAACCCCCACCGGGCGGCCCCGGCGGGCCCCACCCCCCCCCACGCGGGGGGCGGCGGGTTCCCCGGCCCCCACCTTTTTGTCCGAGCAACGGATTGCCAAACCGCTTTTGGACTTGGGGTCCGCTGGAATAACCGGAGACGATCATGTCGCGTATTGGAATCCATTCGTTCGTCTGGTCGGCGAGCTCGGCGCAGGGCGACCTCGAGCGGACGCTGGCCAACACCAGGGAAGCCGGCTTCGACCTGATCGAATTCTCCTATCTCGACCCCGCCAATGTCGACATTGACGGGTTGGCCAAGTGGATCGCCGATCTCGGCCTCAGCGTTGCGATCAGCATCGGACTGCCGGCCGACGGCGATATTTCGAGCGCCGACAAAACGATTGCCGCGCACGGCGTCGAAATCCTGAAACGTACGATCGCGCTGACCCGCGATCTCGGCGGCCGGAAGGTTGCCGGCATTCTCAGCACCAGCCACGGCTTGCAGAGCGAGGCGCCGACCCGCGACCAGTGGGACCGCAGCGCCGGCACGCTGGCCGAGGTGGCGGAGACGGCAAAATCAGCCGGCGTCACCCTCAACCTCGAGATCGTTAACCGCTTCGAAAGCAACCTGCTCAACACCGCAGCGCAAGGCATGGCCTTCATCGCAGACAGCGGCTCCGACAACATTTTCCTGCATCTCGACAGCTTCCACATGAACATCGAGGAGGCCGATGTCGGCTTGGCCATCCGCAACGCCGCAAGGAAAATCGGCTACGTCCATATCGGCGAGAGCCATCGCGGCTTCCTCGGCACCGGCAATATCGATTTCACCGCGATATTCGATGCGCTGACCGCCATCGGCTACAGCGACGACCTCAGCTTCGAATCCTTCTCGTCGGAAATCGTCGACGAGAACCTGTCGCGGAAAACCGCGATCTGGCGCAATCTGTGGACCGACAATATGGAGCTGGCCAAACATGCGCGCCGCTTCATTGCGCTCGGACTGGAGACGGCACGGCGCAAGGCCGAGCTTGTTTCCGCAACGCACCGGCCTTGAGCCCTCGCGTTCCGAAATCATTCTGGCTAGGCCAGAGGCGCTACATTAGACCGGTTCGTCGTTTCACGGAAACGCAGAACCGGTCTATCTCTCTGTTTTGACGCAATTCCGGACGGAAAACCGTTTCACACTTTTCCTGGAATTGCTCTAGCCGGCAAAACGCGGCCCAAGTTCCTCGATGCGGCGGATCATCGCCTGGAAATCCTCCGAGATGCGCTGGTGCAGGTGAACCGCCAGCTCCGGGTATTCCTCGAGGATGCGGCGGAACATCTTGCGGCTGAGCCGCAGCACTTCCGAATCGATTTCGGCGGAGGCGCTGGTCAGCCGGTTGGTGTCGGCGATCAGGGCCAGCTCGCTGAGCATGGTGCCGGGGCCGGCGGTGCCGATCGGGATGCGCTCGCCATTGTGCTCGCGGTAGAGGACGATGCGGCCGCTGACCACGATATAGGCCGACTCGGCCGCGTCGTCCTCCCGGTAAAGCTTGTGGCCGGCTTGCAGCATGGTGGTTTCGGCGCCGAAGGCGAGCAGACGCAGCTGTTCCTGCGTAAAGCCCTCGAAGAGCCCCACGGTGGACAGGATGCGGATGTCGTCATCCAGCGCCATCTAGCTATGTCCCCGAACCGTCAGTCCGACTCCTCCCCTACGAGGCCGATCCAAAACCACCTCCAGCCTCAGGACCGTACCCGAAAAGCGTCCCGCCCGGATCGCTTATTTGAATAATGAAATGTTTAAGGAACCAGCTTGTAGCCGCCGCTTTCTGTCACGAGAATTTCCGCGTTGGAAGGATCGCGCTCGATCTTCTGGCGCAGCCGGTAGACATGAGTTTCGAGGGTATGCGTGGTGACGCCGGAATTGTAGCCCCAGACTTCCTCCAGCAGCACGTCGCGGGTCACCACCTTCTGGTCGGCGCGGTAGAGATATTTGATGATCGAGGCTTCCTTTTCGGTCAGCCGCACCTTGGCGCCGCGCGGGTCGATCAGAAGCTTCTGGCTGGGCTTGAATGTGTAGGGGCCGACCGAGAAAGTGGCGTCCTCGCTCTGTTCGTGCTGGCGCAGTTGGGCGCGGATGCGGGCCAGCAGCACGGCAAAGCGGAACGGCTTCGTCACATAGTCGTTGGCGCCGGCCTCGAGGCCAAGGATCGTGTCGGAATCGGTGTCGTGGCCGGTCAGCATGATGATCGGCGCCTTGTAGCCGCCCTTGCGCAATATCTTCACCGCCTCGCGGCCATCCATGTCGGGGAGGCCGACATCCATGATGAGAAGGTCGATAAGCCCGCCGCGCGCCGTGGCGACGCCTTTGGCGGCGGTCGCTTCCTGCAGGACATCGAATTCCTCATAAAGCGACAATTGCTCGACAAGGGTGCCGCGCAGGTCGTCATCGTCGTCGACGATCAGAATGGTGCGTGAAGTCATGGATCAATCCGTTGTTTTGAAAAGAGATTTCAGTTGACCGCTGCCTGTTTATGCGGAAGCTGACCGGCACAACAGCCGTTCACAGTGATTTGTTCCGTGGCACAATCATACAAGAAAAAACAAGATCGCAATGCAGTCGGCGCAATTTTGCCGAAAGGGCTCACCGTGCTCACCGTGCGCGCGCGGCCTGGCCAGCCCAGCCAGGGCTTTCTGCAGGCCGGCAAACTGGTGTTTCCGTGTGCACTGGGGCATGGCGGCATCTCGGCCGGCAAGCGCGAGGGCGACGGCGCCACGCCGCTCGCCTCGATGCGGATATTGTCGGGATATTTTCGCGGCGACCGTTTTGCCGGCGGCCGCCGGACGCGGCTGGCGATGACGCCGATCGGCCGCGACCTCGGCTGGTGCGAGGTGCCTGGGGACCGCAACTACAACCGCCCGGTCAAAATCCCCTATGGCGCCAGCCATGAGCGGATGCTGCGCACCGACGATCTCTATGATGCCTGCCTGGTGCTGGACTGGAACATTGTGCCGCGCCGGCGCGGGCGCGGCAGCGCCATCTTCTTCCACCTGGCGCGCCCCGGCTTCACGCCGACGCAAGGCTGCGTCGCCGTAACAGCCCGCACCATGGCACGGCTGCTGCCGCTGCTGTCAGAGCGGACGGTGGTAAGGGTGGTGAGGTAAGGGGAATAAGGGAGTAGGGCAGTAAGGGAGTAAGGGAGTAGGGGAGTAAGAGTAGAGACAGGCGCGGGCGCGCCGCTTAGCTTTTTCCTACTCCCCTACTCCCCTACTCCCCTACTCCCCTACTCCCCTACTCCCCTACTCCCCTACTCCTTTGCCATCCTATGTCGAGAAGACCGAGCCGGCCGAGTTCGCGGTCCATGGCGCGTGCGATGTCCTTGCGTTCGCCGCCGATGTCGCGCAGCTGGCGATCAGAGAGGTTCTCGACATTCTCGTAGGGAAGACTGATCGCGATTTTTGCATGCCGAAGCCAGTCAAGCACGGCGCGCAGCCAGGCCGGGCGGAGGACTACAGAACGCAAGGCGATGTCAGACATGGTGCAATCCGCTTCTCCGGACATCAAATCCGGTTTGATGTTTCTTCGATGCTCAGATCATGGCGGATTGAAATTCAAACGGGAAACGAGTAGTTTTTTCTGTATCTTCAAGTTTTGTTTGAGGATTGGAATGCTCGACCGAACCCTCCTCGTCTGGCATTGATGGCGCGCCTGCTGCCTGGAACCCGTGCGCTGCGGACGCTGGAGGCAGCGGCCCGGCACCTCAATTTCACCCGCGCCGCCGACGAGCTCGGCCTGACGCCGGCAGCGATCAGCCACCAGATCAAGGAAATTGAGGATCAGCTCGGCATCGTGCTGTTCACACGCACCAGCCGCACGATCCGGCTGACCGATGCGGGCGCGGTGCTGTTCGAAGCTTCGACCGACGCGCTCGACCTGCTTGGCCGGGCCGTCTCACGGGCGCAGAAGGCGGCGCGCGGATCGGCGCTGCTGAAGGTCACCCTCGACGCGCAATTCGCGACGAAGTGGCTGATGCGGCGCGTCGACGATTTTCGCAAGCAGCATCCGGCGATCGAGCTGCGTTTCGACATCAGCTACGAGGTGCGCGACTTCGATCGCGACGATGTCGATGTCGGCATCCGTTTCGGCACCGGCAAATATCCGGGGCTTCGCTCGCACCGGCTGTTCGAAAACGTCATCATTCCCGTCTGCAGCCCGGCCTTGTTGCGGTCGGGGCCGCCGCTTAAGGAGCCGCGCGACCTGTTCCATCATACGCTGGCCCATATCGAGTGGTCGCGCCAAGGCGTCACCTGGCCGAATTGGAGCATATGGATGGCGGCGGCGGGCGTCGACGATTTCGACGACAGCCGGACCATCGTGTTCGGCAATTCGACGGATGCCGTCCAGGCCGCGCTCGACGGCAACGCGGTAGCGCTCGCCGATTTCGCCATGGTGGCAAACGACCTGTCCGAGGGCCGGCTGATCCGGCCCTTCGAACTCGGCATCAAGGTCGCGCCCGAATTCGCCTATTTCCTGGTCTATCCGGAAAGTGCGGCGAATGATCCGCGCATTGCCGCCTTTCGCGATTGGCTTCTCGAGGAAATCGCCAGGACCCCGAGCTGACGTTCAGTCCGCCGCCGCGCCGAACCAGCCGATCACCGCCCCGATGAGAAGCAGCACGCCAAGCCAGTGACCAACATCGATGAGCGTCAGATCCCAGCCGAAACCTTCGTAGCGATGGTTGACCGAAAGCGTGGTGGCGACGAACCCCAGCCAGAGAACGAAGCCGAAGATCACCCCGGCAAGCAGGCTCGGTTCGCCGCCGGTCACGGCGCCGATGATCAGCGACATGACCAGCGCCATGACGAGCTCCGCGACGAAGGAGACGACGAAGGGCAGCATCGATTTGCTCATCGTCGCCGGATCAAGCTTGGCGGCCTTCAGCCACGGCTTGCTCAAGCCCATGTACCAGGCCGCGCCGAACAGCCACGCCACGACGGCGGCGACGATTACCGCCAGCCAATTGATTGCTGAAAAATCCATGGTTCCCTCCGGTCGATTGCGCGATGGAACGCCTGTTCGGCGATGCCGTCAAGCAAGACGCCAGACGGTGGTGCGCTTGACCTCGGCGTCCTCCAGCGCCCGCGTCACCGCCACTTCGTAGACGGCAAGCGGCTCCAGCCCCGCCTTCGGCAGATAGGAGCGGCCGGGATCGCCGACGAGGATGTCGCCGCCGCGCGCCTTCAGCGCGGCGAACCACGGCATCAGCCTGTCGGCGAAGGTTTTGTCGTAGAAGACGTCGCCGGCCAGCACCACGTCCCAGCCGGCATCGGTACCGATGCAGTCGCCGATGAGGAATTTTATCTCGACCCCATTGGCCTCGGCATTGAGGCGGATCGCTGTCGCGCAGAACGGGTCGATATCGGCGGCGATCACCTCCGCAGCGCCAGCTCTGGCCGCGGCAATCGCGACGAGGCCGGAGCCGGAGGCGAAGTCGAGCACGCGCCTGCCGCGCACCGTTGCCGGATTGTCGAGGATGTAGCGGGCAAGGCCTTGGCCGCCGGCCCAGGCAAAAGCCCAGAAGGGCGGCGGCAGGCCGATTTCGGTCAGCTCATCCTCTGTCCGCTGCCACAGTTCGTGCGCCTCGTCGGCCAGATGCAGGCGGATCTCCGGCACATGCGGCGGCGCCGTCAGCGCCGTGTTGTCGAGGATGAATTTCCTGGCGCTGTCCGGCGTCAGCGCCGTCATGGCGCCGGCGTCAGGCCGCCCATGCGGCAAACCTCTTGCCATTCGGCCGGCGTCACCGGCTGCACGGACAGCCGCCCGAGCCGCACCAGCGCCATGTCGGCCAGCTTTGGATTGGCCTTGGCCTGTTCCAGCGTCACCGGCTTCGGCATGTCCTTGAAGGCGCGGATATCGACGCACTCCCAGCGGGGATCGTCGGTGGTGCTGTCCTGATGGGCCAGAGCGCAGACCTCGGCGATGCCGACGATGTCGAGCCCGTCATTGGAATGGTAGAAAAAGCCGAGATCGCCGATCTGCATCGCCTTCATGTTGTTGCGCGCCGCATAATTGCGCACGCCGTCCCATTGCGTGCCGGCCTTGCCCTTGGCCTTGAGGTTCTCGAAGGAGAAGACCGAAGGTTCGGATTTGAACAGCCAGTAGTTCATTGTGTTGCTCCTCCTCAGGTGCCGCCGATTAGATGTCCGTCGGTTTGTTGAAGCTCCAGTTCCACTGCCGGATTTCGACGCTTTCGAACAGCCCTGCCTTGGTATAGGGATCGGCCGCCGACAGGGTCTTTGCCGCCGCCAGATCGGGCGCGTCGACAACGACGAGGCTGCCGTTCGGCTTGCCGTCTGCGTCGAGGAACGGGCCGGCGACGGCCAGTTTCTTGTCGCCGTTCAGCCCTTCCAAAAAGGCAATGTGCTCGGGCCGCGTATCGAGCCGCACCTGTAGGCTTCCTGGCTTGTCCTTGCAAATCAACGCAAACAGCATCTTTCCATCTCCGCAATCGTTCGGGATCACATGTCGGTTTCGGTTTTGAGCGGCCTGGTCATCAACGCCGTCACAGCCTGGTCTATGGTGACAGTGCCGTCCAGTATGGCGGCGACGGCGGCGATGATCGGCGCGTCGATCCGGCGCTCGCCGGCGATGCGGGCGGCGATTGCCGCCGTCGGCACGCCTTCGGCTAAAGGCAAGCCGGCAAGCGGCTTGCCTTGCCCCAGCGCCAGCCCATAGGCGAAATTGCGCGACTGCGCGGACGAGCAGGTGAGCAGCAGGTCGCCGAGGCCGGAAAGCCCCATCAGCGTCTCCGGCTTGGCGCCAAAGGCGGCGCCGATGCGGCGCAATTCGACGAAGCCGCGCGTCACCATCGCCGCCTGGGCGCTGGCGCCGAGCCGGGCGCCGGTGACGGCACCCGCGGCAATGGCAAAGACGTTCTTCAGCGCGCCGCCGATCTCGACGCCGATCAGATCGTCGCTCGAATAACAGCGCAGATTTTCCGCCGAGAAACGGGCGGCAAGGTCGGTGGCCAGAGCCTCGTCGCGGGCGGCGACCACCACGGCCGTCGGCAGGCCTTTGGCGACGTCAGTGGCAAAGCTTGGGCCGGACAAAGCGGCGACCGGATTTGCCGGCAGGATTTCCTCGGCAATGGACGACAGCAGCGCGCCGGTGTCGCGCTCGATGCCTTTGGCGCAGAGGACCAGCGGGACGCCTTTCGGCATATGGCTGGACGCGGCCGTCAGCATAATCCGCAACGATTGCGCCGGCGCCACTGCCAGAGCGCAGTCGGCGCCGTCGAGCGCGGCCTCGATGTCGCTCGTCGCCACGATGCCGGGATCGAGCGCGATGCCCGGCAGATAGCGCGGATTTTCGCCATGGTCGAGCGCCGCGACGGTCTCCGGGTCGCGCGCATAGAGGCGGACGAAATGACCGGCGCGCAGCATGGCCAGCGCCAGCGCCGTGCCCCAGGCGCCGCCGCCGAGCACGGCGACGCGCCAACCGCTTGGCGCCTTGTGCTCGCTGCCGGTCATGCCTTGGCCCCACGCCGGCCCGAGCCGACCATCGGGGCCGAGATGCTGTCCAGCGGCCAGCGCGAGCGTGGCACGAAATCGGCGGCGTTTTCGCCTGATATGCCGGCGCGCAGCCGCTCGATGCCGGCCCAGGCGATCATCGCCGCATTGTCGGTGCAGAGGTCAAGCGGCGGCGCGACGAAGCTGAACCCGGCCTGCCCGCACAGGCCCTGCAATGTCGCCTTGATCGTCCGATTGGCGGCGACGCCGCCGGCGACAACCAATGCAGGCTCGGCCTTGTCCGGGAATTGCTGACGGAACCTGGTCAGCGCCCGCGCAACGCGGTCGCCCAGCGCATCCGCTACCGCCGCCTGGAACGAGGCGCAGATATCGGCAACATCCTGGTCGCTCAGCGGGACAATCGCCGTTGCCGCCTGGCGCACCGCGGTCTTGAGGCCGGAGAAGGAAAAATCAGGCTGCGCCGAGCCCTTCATCGGGCGCGGAAAGGCAAAACGTGCCGCATCGCCATTTGCCGCCGCCTGCTCGACATTCGGTCCGCCCGGATAGGGCAGGCCGAGCATCTTGGCCGTCTTGTCGAAGGCCTCGCCAAGCGCGTCATCGATGGTCGTTGCCCAGCGCTGGTAGTCGCCGACGCCGCGCACGGCGACGATCTGCGTATGGCCGCCGGAGACCAGCAGCAAGAGGTAGGGAAAGTCGAGCCCGTCGGTCAATCTGGCCGTCAGCGCGTGGCCTTCGAGATGGTTGATGGCGATCAGCGGTTTTTTGGCTGCCGCGGCGATGGCTTTTGCCGTCATCAGGCCGACGATCAGCCCGCCGACAAGACCGGGACCGGCGGTGGCGGCAATCGCGTCGATGTCGGCGAGTTCGACGCCGGAATCGGCCAGCGCTGCCTCGATGATGCTGTCGAGCGCCTCGACATGGGCGCGCGCGGCGATCTCCGGCACGACGCCGCCGAAAGCAGCATGCTCCTCGATCTGGCTGAGCACGATGTTCGACAGGATTTGCGGCGTGCTGCGACCGTCCAGCGCCACAACGCTGGCGGCGGTCTCGTCGCAACTCGTCTCGATGCCCAGAACGCGGATCAATTCGTCGCTGTCCTCGATGATTGTGCAACCGGCCTTTCCCCGATAGGAGAAAGCCGGAAAACGGCCTCGATCTGCCGGGGGTTATCACGGACGGCGCGTCATGCAAACAACCTTGAAAATCGGAACACGCGGCAGCCCGCTGGCGCTGGCGCAGGCGCATGAAACGCAGGCGCGGCTGATGGCGGCGCATGGCATGCCGGCGGAAGCTTTCGAGGTGGTCGTCATCTCGACCAGCGGCGACCGCATCCAGGACCGGCCGCTGTCGGAAGCCGGCGGCAAGGGCCTGTTCACAAAAGAGATCGAGGAGGCGCTGCTGGCGCGCCGCATCGACATCGCCGTGCATTCGTCGAAGGACATGCCGACGCTGTTGCCCGAAGGGCTGGAACTGTCCGCCTTCCTGCCGCGCGAGGACGCGCGCGATGCCTTCATCGGCAAGGCGGCGCGAACGATTGCCGGCCTGCCGCAAGGCGCCAGGGTCGGCTCGTCGTCGCTGCGGCGCCAGGCGCTGATCCGGCGGATGCGGCCGGACATCGACGTCGTGATGTTCCGCGGCAATGTGCAGACGCGGCTGCGCAAGCTTGACGAGGGCATCGCCGACGGCACCATCCTCGCCTATGCCGGGCTGAAGCGGCTCGGGCTCGAAGATGTCGTCACCGACCTGATGCCGCTCGAGGTCTTTCCGCCGGCGCCGGGGCAAGGCGCGATCTGCATCGAAAGCCGCATCGGCGACCGCGACGTGGAACAGATGCTGGTAGCGATCCACGACGGGCTGACCGGCGAGGCGCTGGCCTGCGAGCGTGCCTTCCTGGCGGCGCTCGACGGCTCCTGCCGCACGCCGATCGCCGGCCATGCGACGATATCGGGCGGAACGGTTTCCTTTGCCGGGCTGATCATCTCGCCCGATGGCACGCAGTCGCATGAGGTCAGGCTGCAAGGGCCGGCGCAGGAGGCGGCGCGCATCGGCGCGGAAGCCGCCGCGACCGTTCGGGCCAAGGCCGGCGAAACATTCTTCGACGGCTGGACCTGACATGCTCCGCGTCCTGGTGACGAGACCCGAACCGGGCGCCTTGCGCACGGCGCGCCGCCTTGCGGATGCCGGCTTTCAGCCGATCCTCCTGCCATTGACCGAAACCGTGGCGCTGCCGGTCGACGCCGGCGCGCTCGCTGACGCCGCGGCGTCGGTCGCGGTCACCAGTGCCAATGCCGTTCGCCATGCGCCGAAAGAGGTCATCGCTGCACTCGTCGGCTTGCCCTGCCACGCCGTCGGCAGGAAGACGGCGGAAGCCGCCCGCGCGGCCGGGTTTCTGTCGGTCAGCGAAGGCCCGGAGAATGCCGAGGCGCTGGCCGATGCGCTTGCTGGCGGTTACGCGGGGCAGACGATCGTCTATCTCTGCGGGCGGGTGCGCTTTCCGGACTTCGAAGAGCGGCTGTTGGCGTTGGGCGTTCAGGTCCGCGCCGTCGAGACCTACGACACCGTTGCGCTGGATTACTCCAACGAGGCCGTTCTTGCGCGCCTGTCCGCCCGGCCGGTCGAGGCGGTGCTGCTCTATTCGGCCAAGGCGGCCATGGCGATGCAGGCCCTGGCTGGCCGGCCGGCGCTGCGTGGCCTTTTTCAGGACACGCGCTTTTTCGCCTTGTCGGGGCGCATCGCCGCGGCCCTGGGCGATGTCGCCGGGATCCGGATTGCGCCTGAGCCCAGCGAAGATGCCTTGCTGGGGCTTTTGCAGGCGTCGTGCTGACTGGCATCCGCCTGTTCCGGACGTTGGCATACCTCCTGCCGGCATCCTCAATTTATTCCGCAGCAGGCGCTGTCGGCGAAGCTGCGGATCTCCCCCCTTGCGGGGGAGATGCCCGGCAGGGCAGAGGGGGGTGCTGTCCCTCCGACCTGTCAGCCAATCGAGCCCTCCATCCCGGTTCGGGATGGGTTTAAGTCGACGTTGGTGCTCTGTCACACCCCCCTCTGGCCTGCCAGCCATCTCCCCCCCGCAAGGGGGGAGATCGGCAGCTTGGCGGGCAGCGCCAACATGGACGATCGCCCTCGAGCCACATTTTGTTCTTGCTTTGTGCCGGCAGCTATGCTAGAAAATCACCTATGGTGCTGATTCGCCCCAACGACCCGCCGCCGAGGCGGGTTTTTTGTTTCTGGCCCCGCATGGCATTTCCCAAAACCGCTGCGGCGTTTTGCCAAAACTGAACTCCAAGCCGCGGCGTCATCACGCCGCCCCTTTTCACCGCTTGGTGATGTGCTAGACCCTTCAAACCATCCCGAAGCGAATTTTGCGGAGCCCGAGCATGGTCAAGACGCCGAAGATGCGGCATTCCAAGAGCCGCCGTGAGCCGGTGACCATCGAGCTTGAGCCCGGCGCCGTCTCGCGACTCGCCGACCAACAGGATGCCAGCACGCAGCAGCCAGCCGCGGCGCAGACCGACGAGGCGCGGGCCGAGGAAGCGGCGAACGCCTCGCAGCCGGAGCCGCCTGAAGAGCCGGTGCATGCCGACCAGACCGATCTCGAGCCATGGGAACATGCCGATGCAGCCGCGCCGGCCGGCACGCGAGAGCCGGCGGATGCCGGCGCCGATTCTACCAGGGAAACGGAAACCCCTTACCCCGCCGGTTCGGATGCGCCGGCCGGTCGCTCCACGGTTTCAGACTACAGTTTCGACGATGCATCCAGCCCAACAGGAGCCAACGAACCGGGCATCGCAGGCTCCGGCGAGAAGACAGCTGAGACGAGGGACGACTATATGGCAGCGCAGCCGAAGCGGAGCGGCATCAACGGCATCGCCGCCGGTATTATCGGCGGCGTCATCGCGCTCGCCGCGGCCGGCGGGCTGCAATTTGCCGGCCTGCTCGGTGCGCCGGGGTCGGGCGGCGTGTCGCTCGACGCGGTCAATGGTGAGATCGTTTCGCTGAAGCGCGAGGTCGCGGACCTCAGACAGGCCGGCGCCAACAATGATGCATCGGCCAAGGTGGACGGGCTGTCGTCGGCGCTGGACCAGGTCAGGGCGGACGTTGCGGCGCTGAAGTCGGCGGTCGAGCAAAGTGGCGCCGGCGACAATGCCGGGGTGACAGCACTTGGCGACAAGGTCCGGCAGATCGAGACGGCGGTCGCGGCCCTCGGCAAGGCCGGCGGCACGGCGCCCGTCGATCTCGGCCCGCTCAACGAAAGGCTGGCCGCGCTCGACGCGCTGGTGAAATCCGCCGGCGACACGGCAAAGGCGCAGGAAGGCCGGCTTGCGGCCCTGGAACAGTCGGTTTCACAGCTCTCGGGCAAGGTCGATGCACAGGCTTCCCAGCCGAAGATCGCGCTGGCCATTGCCGCCTCGGCGCTCAAGGCAGCGCTCGACCGTGGTGCGCCGTTCGCCGCCGAGCTCGAAACCTTTGCCGCGATCGCACCCCATGCACCCGAGATCGCGACGCTGCGCGCCTATGCCGAAAAGGGCGTCCCGACGCGGGCCGAGATCGCCGCCGACGCGGACGCCGCCGCCAACTCCATGGTCGCTGCCGCGACGCCCGTCGACCAGAATGCCGGCATCCTGCAAAAGCTGCTGTCGAGCGCCGAATCGCTGGTCAAGGTCAGGCCGATCGGCGCCGTCGAAGGCACCGGCGTTCCGGAAACCGTCGCCCGCATGGAGGTCGCGGTCAATCAGGGCGACTACGCCAAGGCGCTCAGCGAATACGAAACCCTGCCTGACGCGGCCAAGGCCGCCGGCGCCGACTTTGCCGGCAAGCTGAAAGCGCGGATGGAGGTCGAGATGCAGATCGAGTCGCTCATCGCCGGCGCGATGAAGGCGTGAGGAACCAAATGATCCGCATCCTCGCCTTCCTCGCCGTCGTCTTTGCGCTCGGGCTCGGCTTCGCTTGGCTGGCCGACCGGCCGGGTGAAATGCTCGTCACCTTCAACGGCTATCAATACCAGGTCAGCCTGATGGTCGCGGCGGTTGCGGTCGTCGCCGTGGTTGCCGCGGTGATGATCGTCTGGTGGCTGGTCAAGGCGCTGTGGAACAGCCCCTATACGATCTCGCGCTATTTCCGCGTGCGTCGCCGCGACCGCGGCTACCAGGCGCTGTCGACCGGCATGATCGCGGCCGGTGCCGGTGATGGCGCGCTCGCCCGCAAGAAGACCAAGGAGGCGGCAAAGCTGATCCGTTCCGACCAGGAGCCGCTGATCCAGTTGCTCGACGCGCAGGCCTCGCTGCTCGAAGGCGACCATGAGGGCGCCCGTGAAAAATTCGAGACCATGCTCGACGATCCCGAAATGCGGCTGCTCGGCCTGCGCGGGCTTTACCTCGAGGCCGAGCGGCTCGGCGACCGCAATGCAGCCCGCCACTATGCCGGCCGCGCGGCGGCGGTGGCGCCGCAACTGGCCTGGGCGGCCGAATCGACGCTGGAAGACCTGACCGGCCGTGGCGATTGGGACGGTGCGCTGAAACTGGTCGACGCCCAGAAGTCGACCCGGCAGATCGAGCGCGATGCGGCCAACCGGCGCCGCGCCGTGCTGCTTACCGCCAAGGCGCAGGCGCTGATCGACGGCGATACCAATGCCGCTCGGACGGCGGCGCTCGAAGCCAACCGGCTGCGGCCGGATTTCGCGCCGGCTGCGGTCGTCGCGGCGAAATTGCTTTTTCGGCAGAACGACGTGCGCAAGGGCTCGAAAATCCTCGAGGCCGCGTGGAAGGCCGAGCCGCATCCCGAGATCGCCGAGCTCTATACCCATGCCAGGCCGGGCGATGCCGTGCTCGACCGGCTGAACCGGGCAAAGAAGCTGCAGGAGCTGAAGAAGAACCATGCCGAGTCCTCGCTTGCCGTGGCGCGCGCCGCGCTCGATGCGCAGGATTTTTCAACCGCCCGTCGCGAGGCGGAAGCCGCCATCCGAATGGATCGCAGCGAAGGCGCCTATCTGCTGCTCGCCGATATCGAGGAGGCCGAAACCGGCGACCAGGGCAAGGTGCGGCAGTTGCTGTCGAAGGCGGTGAGGGCGCCGCGCGACCCGGCCTGGGTCGCCGACGGCGTCGTCTCCGAACGCTGGGCTCCGGTATCGCCGATCACCGGCAGGCTCGACGCATTCGAATGGCGGGCGCCGATGGAGCGGCTCGGGCAGTTGATCGACAGCCATGAAGAGACGCCGGAGGCACCGGTGCCGGCCATCGGGGCTCCAGCCAAGCCGGTACAGGAAACAGCCGAGGCGATCGAGCCCACAGCGGTTGCTGCCGAGACGCCGAGCGCGGCGACCGAGGAGAAGACGGAAGACCGTGCCGGCGAGGATCATGTGACACCGGTCACCGCGGCGGCGTTTGCCGCGGTGCCGGAAGATGCCGAGGCCGTCGAGCCGGCGCAGGAGTTGACGCGGCTGCCCGACGATCCCGGCGTCGATCCCGACGACGCGGCGAATAAATCGACGCGCCGGTTTCGTTTGTTCTGATCAGGGTCGAGTGGACCCGGGCTTATTGGGAATGATTTGATGTTCGAACGCGTTCTGTCGTTTCTAAGGGACCTGCCGTCCGGTGGTGGCGCCACCCCCAGCGCCGACGATCCGCGCATTGCCGCGTCCGCCCTGCTTTTCCACGTGATGAACGCCGACGGGGTGCGCCAGGATACCGAATGGGAGCGGTTCAAGAAGGTGCTGGCGGAAAGCTACTCGATCAGCGGCGACGAACTCGATGCGTTGGCGGCTGCCGGCGAGCGGGCCGACAATGAGGCGATCGACCTCTACGCCTTTACCAGCGTGCTCAAGCGCCATCTCGATGCCGAGGCGCGAAAGGCCTTCATCGGCCTGATGTGGGAGATCGTCTATGCCGATGGCGAGTTGCACGAACTCGAGGACAATACCGTCTGGCGGGTCGCCGAGCTGATCGGCGTCGAACGTCGCGACCGTGTCGAGGCGCGCCTCAAGGCGGCCGCCGCGGCTCCTGGTGCTGCCGGAACGTCAAGCGACGAATAGACAGGATCCCGCCTTCCAATGCCGCCCAAGCCAAGTCCGAGACCAAAGATCCTGATCGTGCTGCATCAGGAGCATTCGAGCCCCGGGCGGGTCGGCCATATGCTTATCGAGGAAGGCTTCGATCTCGACATCCGCCGCCCGCCGCTCGGCGAGGCCTTGCCGCAGACGCTGGATGGCCATGCCGGCGCCGTGGTGTTTGGCGGGCCGATGAGCGCCAATGACGGCGACGAGTTCGTCCGCCGCGAGACCGACTGGCTTAAAATTCCGCTCAACGAGAACCGGCCGCTGCTGGGCATCTGCCTCGGCGCGCAAATGCTGGTCAAGCATCTTGGCGGCAGGGTCGAGGGTCATGGCGAGGGTCTCGTCGAGATCGGCTGGTATCCGCTGAAGGCGACCGAAGCGGGCAGCAGGCTGATGCATTGGCCGGAGATGGTTTATCAGTTCCATCGCGAGGGCTTTTCGCTGCCGAAGGACGCGACACTTTTGGCGACGGCCGAAACCTATCCCAACCAGGCCTTCCGTTATGGCGACAATGCCTGGGGCATCCAGTTCCATGGCGAATTGACCCGGGCGATGATGCAGCGCTGGGTGGTGCGCGGCGCTCACCGCTTCGAACTGCCCGGCGCCCAGCCCGGCCGCGACCATCTCGGCGGCCGGCTGATCTGGGACATGCACCTCAAGCGCTGGCTCGGCGAGTTCCTGCCGATGATTTTTGGCAAGCCGGCGCTGCGGTAATCAGTTTCGCCCCCTGAGATGACGCACCTTGCGCAGCTGCGGGAACAGCACTGCCCATAGGCCGGCGACAGCGATCGCCCCGATGCCGCCGACCACCACGGCCGGAACCGTGCCGATCAACGCGGCCATGGTGCCGGCGCGGAATTCGCCGAGCTCGTTGGAGGCGCCGACAAACACCTGGTTGACGGCGTTGACGCGGCCGCGAACGTCGTCCGGCGTCCACAGCTGGATCAGCGTCTCGCGGATATAGACGCTGAACATGTCGGTGGCGCCGAGCAGCGCAAGGGCTACAATCGACAGCCAGGTGATGGTCGAGAGGCCGAACAGGACGGTGAACGCGCCGAACAGCGCGACGAAGCCGAGCATGACAAGGCCGGCATGGTTGCGGATCGGGTGTCCGGCCAGCCAGATGGCGACGCAGATGGCGCCGACGCCGGGCGCCGAGCGCAACAGGCCGAGCCCCCATGGGCCGAGTTCGAGGATGTCGCGCGCATAGACCGGCAGCAGCGCCGAGGCGCCGGACAGGAGCACGGCGAACAGATCGAGCGAAATGGCACCGAGCACGATCTTTTCGCTCCAGATATAGCCGAAGCCGGCGAACAGGGTCTGTACCGTCGGCCTGTCGGTCCGGCTGCGCTGGGCGGGCTTCGGGATGGTGAAGATCAGCACGGAGGCAATGAGCATCAGCACGGCCGCGGTGGTGTAGGCGGCTTCGGCCGAAAGCCCGTAGAGCAGGCCGCCGGCCACCGGCCCGACGATGGTCGCCGTCTGCCAGGCGGACGAGTTCCAGGCGATGGCGTTGGCGAAATCCTCGGGCGGCACCAGATTGGCGAACAATGATGAGGAGGCCGGCCCGAAGAAGGCGCGCGCGATGCCGAACATGGCGAGCACGATGAAGACCGGCATCGGCCCGGAGAGGCCGCGCAGCGTCAACAGCAGCAGGGCCAAGGCGCAGCCCGCCTCGACCAGCACCGCCAGCGCCATGATCAGGCGGCGTCCAAAACGGTCGGCAACGTCGCCGGTGACCAGCACCAGCAGCAGCGAAGGCAGGAACTGGACAATGCCGACAAGCCCGAGGTCGAACGGGTCGCGGGTGAGATCGTAGATCTGCCAGCCGACGGCGACCGACACGATCTGGGTGGAGAATGTCGAGAGGAAGCGCGCCGCCCAATAGCTCAGGAACGGCCGGTGGCGAAAGGCGGCATAGCGCTGGTCGGACGGTACTTGGGATTCTGTGGTCATGGATCAGGCCCCGTGGCGGCGATGTCGGCCGGCGGGGCACTTCCACGATGGGCGCTGGTCCGGCCAAAAAAGCCTTTAGCGCAGTTCGGCGCAGGGTGCGCGCAAAAATCCAGCCTGGATCAACCAATTTCGTTCTGGCGAAGGGAGGCAGGCTGATCGAAGGCGGTTTCCATCGCCCTGCCAATCTTGGGTGTTTGCGCTGCCCCTCACCCTTACCCTCTCCCCGTGAAGGACGGCTATCGGATTCACACATTTTGCAGATTGAGTTTGGTTCCGTACTTGATGGCGTGGAATTCGGCGAGGCCGATGCGCATGACCTT
>NZ_JAMYLN010000061.1:0-15929 GCF_040318035.1 Mesorhizobium sp. M1329
GCTCCCATGCAGAACCTGGCCCATAGTGCATCCTTTGATTCGGACGACAATGATGAACCATCAAAGCCTGGGATCAAACATCTAGAACGGTTCGTCGTTTCACAAACGCTGAACCGCTCTAGCTTTTTTGTTTTGACGCATGTCGTTATCGCAAAACCGCTGCACACTTTTGCGCGACATGCATTAGGGCCGCGTGACCGGAAGCGGCACGCCGGGAAGATAGAGCGAAATCGGGCGGATTTCGTAGACCGCGGTCGGATTGACGCGGCGAAGATCGCGCGCAATGTCGATAGCGGCGTCACGGTTGGCGCAGTCGACGACATAGAGCCCCAGCAATTGTTCCTTGGTCTCGGCGAAGGGGCCGTCGATAATCATTCCGGTGCCTGGCCCGCGCAAGGTACAGGCGTCCTGTGTCGCGCCGAGCCGGGCCGCCGGCCCAAGGGTGCCTTGCCGGTAGAGCCGATCGTTGATCTGGAGAAGATCGGTCATCAGCGCCGCATCCTGCTCAGGCGTCAGTGCCGTAATCGCTTCTTCCTCGTGATAGGCAAGAATGGCATAGAACATCTGGCGTCTCCTTTCGTCCGTCGTGTACCTCGTCCTCACTTGGCCAGGAACGCCTCGATCCGCTCCAGCGCGCGCAGGATGTTCTCCTCGGAATTGGCGTAGGACAGCCTGACATAGCCTTCGCCGAGAATGCCGAAGTCGGGGCCGCCGATCAGCGCCACGCCGGCATCCTCGAGCAGCGCCGAGGCGAGCTTCTTGGCCTTCCAGCCGGTTTTGGAAATATTGGGGAAGGCATAGAAAGCACCTTTCGGCGTGATGCAGGAAATGCCGGGCAAGGCATTCAGCCCCTCGACCACGACCTTCCTGCGGCGGTCGAAGGCGCGCATCATCCTGTCGACGTCGTCCTGCGGGCCGTCGATGGCGGCTATGCCGGCATACTGGCTCGGCGCGTTGACGCAGGACCAGCAATTGACCGCCAGCTTGCGCACCTTGTCGTAGAGATGCGCGCCCTTGTCACCGTTCGGCCAGATCGACCAGCCCATGCGCCAGCCGGTCATCGCCCAGGTCTTCGACCAGCCGTTGAGCACGATCAGCCGATCACGGATTTCGGGGAAGGTGAGCAGCGAACAATGCGTCTCGCCGTCATAGGTCATCACGTCGTAGATCTCGTCGGAGAGGATGGCGACGTCCGGGTGTGCTTGCAGCCCTTGGACCAGCTTCTCGATCTCGGCGCGAGGCGTGACGCCGCCGGTCGGATTGGCGGGCGAGTTGAGGATCAGCAGCCTGGTCTTCGGGCTGATCAGCGCCAGTGTCTCCTCGGCGGAAAAGGCGAAGCCGTTCTCCTCGCGCATCGGCACCGGGATGGGGGCAGCGCCGGTGAACTCGATCATCGAGCGGTAGATCGGAAAGCCCGGATCGGGATAGAGAATTTCGGCGCCCGGCTCGCCGAACATCAGGATCGCCGCGAACATGGTCGGCTTGCCGCCGGGCAGGATCATCACCGCTTCCGGCGAGACTTCGACGCCGGTGGTGGCCAGTGTGCGGCGGACCACCGCTTCGCGCGTCGCCAGCAGGCCGTTGGCCGGCGTATAGCCGTGATGGCCGTCGCGCAGCGCCTTGATCGCGGCCTCGACGATGTGCTGCGGCGTCTTGAAGTCGGGCTGGCCGATGCCGAGATTGACGATATCGCGGCCCTGATGGGCAAGTGCCGTGGCACGCGCCAGCACCGCGAATGCATTTTCCTCGCCGAGGCGGTCGAAGGCCGAAATCGTGTGGAGCATTTTTCTTGTCCGTGTGGTTCTTTCAGCGAGCGTGCGTTTTTGTGAGCGTCCGCCCGCAAAAGTCAAACGGATTGGAGTTTTCGGTGTCGGAAAATCTCAAGAATTGGCAACCGCGCCCGCGGCCCGAACGCAAGGTGCTGGAAGGGCGCACTGTCAGGCTGGAGCCGCTCAAGGCCGAAAAGCACGGCGACGGCCTGTTCGAGGCCTCGTCGGTGGCCGATGCCGGCGATCGCTTCGCCTGGCTGTTCGACTACCCGCCCCAGACCCGCGCTGCCTTCCAGCCGTGGCTGGACAAGGCCGAAGCCAGCGATGACCCGCTGTTCTTTACCGTCATCGACAAGGCCAGCGGCAAGGTCGCCGGGCGCCAGACGCTGATGCGCATCGACGCCGCCTACGGTGTCATCGAGATCGGCAACATCTATTGGGGCCCGCTGATCTCGCGCAAGCCGGCGGCGACGGAAGCGCAGTTTCTGTTCATGAAGTACCTCTTCGACGAGCTTGGCTACCGCCGTTACGAATGGAAATGCAACAATCGCAACGAGCCGTCGAAGCGCGCGGCGGAACGTTTCGGCTTCAAGTTCGAGGGCATTTTCCGTCAGCATCTTGTGGTCAAGGGCGAAAACCGCGATACCGCGTGGTATTCGATCATCGACAAGGAATGGCCTGATCTGCGCAGAGCCTATGAGGCGTGGCTCGATCCGGCCAATTTCGACAGCGATGGCCAGCAGAGGCGGCGGCTCGAGGATTTTCGCGCTGAGTTCGGCGCCTGACCATGATCCCGAAAAGTGGACGCCGGTTTTCGGATAAGATCATGGTCAAACAAGAAGACAGAGCCTCCATCCCGATTCTGCCGGGATGGATCAGGCTTTAGCAGAGGCTCGTAGATGGCGCATACCCACGACCACGCTTCGCAAGGGCATGACGACAGCCATGGCGCAGGGCATGTGCACGGCTCGACCGACAAGAAGCGCGTGCTGATCGCTGCCTGCCTGACCGCCGGCTTCATGGTTGCGGAGACGCTGGGCGCCATCTTCACCGGCTCACTGGCGCTGCTGGCGGATGCCGGCCATATGCTTGCCGATTGCGTCGCGCTCGGCCTTGCCTGGTATGCCTTTCATCTTGCGAGCCGGCCGGCGACCGTGCGCCTCACCTATGGTTTCGGCCGGGTCAAGACGCTGGTCGCCTACACCAACGGCATCGCCATCTTCGCCATCGCGCTGTGGATCGTCTACGAGGCTTGGGGCCGCTTGCAAGCGCCGGCTCCGGTGCTCGGCGGGCCGATGCTGGTCGTGGCGATCGCCGGCCTGCTGGTCAATCTCGGCTCGTTCTACGTGCTGCATGGCGGCGACCGCGGCAGCCTGAATATGCGCGGTGCCATCCTGCACGTGCTCGGCGACCTGCTCGGCTCGGCGGCGGCGATCGTCGCGGCGCTGGTGATCCTGGCGACGGGCTGGACGCCAATCGACCCGATCCTGTCGATTCTGGTCTCGCTGCTGATCCTGTCCACGGCCTGGTCGCTGATGCGCGAGGCAGCGCACGTCCTGCTCGAGGGCGTGCCGGTAAGCCTCGACCGCGACCTGATCGCGAGGGACATCGAAGGCTCGGTCAAGGGCGTGCGTGAGGTGCATCACATGCATGTCTGGTCGCTCGATGGCTCCAGCAACATGGCGACGTTGCATGCCTGCCTCAATGACGGCGTCGATGCGCATATGGCGGTCAGCGCGATCAAGAAACGGCTTGCGGCGGAACATGGCATAGCCCATGCCACCGTCGAACCGGAATTCGGCCAATGTGCAGACAGCCATGAGCATGATGACGAGCACGATCATGCGCATGACACGGCACCGCACCGCGGCCATTATCACTGACTTCGGGAGTTCTGGGTATTGGCAACGATCGACATGAACTCCTGCCACCTTCGGACCACGTGATGGACCGCGACACCCGCAATGCGGCGATCGGCGCCGCCTGGGTTTTGCTGCTGTTCGGCATCGCGGCCTATTATCTTCCAACCGTGATGCTGGCCGTCGGCAAGGTCTCGACGGTGCTAGCCGGCGTCGTCGCCGCGATCTTCATGGTGGCAATCTTCGTCGTGTTCTGGCTGCGTAGCCGCAGCCAGCGCAAAAAAGGAAAATGACATGCGCATTCTGATTACCGGCGCGGCAGGCATGGTCGGCCGCAAGCTCATCGCCAGGCTGGCCAAGGACGGGACGCTCGGCGGCCGCAAGATCGCCGCGCTCGACCTTCACGACATCGTGCCGCCGCAGGCGCCCGCCCTCGACGGCGTCAGCATCAGCGTCCACACCGGCGACCTTGCCGCGCCGGGCGCGACGGCAGATCTGGTCGCGCCGCGGCCCGACGTGATCTTCCATCTCGCCGGCGTGGTCTCGGGTGAGGCGGAGGCCAATTTCGATCTCGGCTACCGCGTCAATCTCGACGGCACAAGGGCGCTGTTCGATGCCATCCGGCTGGCGGCATTTGCGCCGCGCCTCGTCTTCACCTCGTCGATCGCCGTGTTTGGCGCGCCGTTTCCCGACATCATTCCGGACGAGTTCCACCCGACGCCGCTGACCTCCTACGGCACGCAGAAGCTGATCGGCGAGGCGCTGCTTGCCGACTATACCAGGCGCGGCTTCTTCGACGGCATCGGCATCAGGCTGCCGACCATCTGCGTCAGGCCGGGAAAGCCGAACAAGGCGGCCTCAGGGTTCTTCTCCGGTATCATCCGCGAGCCGCTGAGCGGCCATGAAGCGATCCTGCCGGTGCCGCGCTCGGTCGTCCACACACACGCCAGCCCGCGTTCGGCGGTGAATTTCCTCATCCATGCGGCGCAGATCGACGGCGCCGCCGTCGGGCCGCGCCGCAACCTGACGATGCCGGGCGTCGCCGTCACTGTCGGCGAACAGATCGAAGCGCTGGAACGCGTCGCCGGCGCCAAGGCGGTGAAACTGATCCGCGAGGAGCCCGACGAGACGATCTGGGCGATCGTCAAGGGCTGGCCGACACGCTTCGAGGCGCGGCGCTCGAGGGAGCTTGGCTTTGCCGCCGAAACGAGCTTCGACGACATCATCCGCGTCCATATCGAGGACGAGTTGGGTGGCAAGATCCCTAGTTAAGCGCCCTGATCGGACGCAACGAGGTCAGGCGCCAGTCAGGCTGGCCGAAAGCAGCAGCAGTCCGAACAGGAAGACGAAGGCGGCGCCGCCGATCTCGACGAAGGAATGGATGCGATTGCCCATGCGGCCATCGCCGGCGAAATACACCGCCCAGTTCTTCGCGGTTACTGCAAGCGTCGCCAGGGCCGAGACGGTGATTGCGGTGCCGAGCGCCATAGCCAGCACCGACAGGATGCCGCCGAACCACAGGCCGTTGAGCAACGCAAAGCTCAGCACGATCAGCGCGCCGGAACAGGGGCGGATACCGACGGCAGCCACCGCCGACCAGGCCGTGCGCCAATCGAAGCGATCGCCGGAAAGCAGCGCCGGGTCGGGCGCATGCGAGTGCCCGCAGGTCTCGCAGATCTCGCCCGCCGCGTGGCTGTGGTGGTCGTGCGCAGCATGGGTATGATCGTGGGCGCCGTGATCGTGATGGTCATGCGCATGATCATGGTGGTCATGCGCATGAAGCGCGTGCGAATGTGCCGCATGGGCATGCGCGGAATGTGAATGGCCGGCATGTGAATGGCCGGCATGGGCAGCCGAGAGGCTGTAGCCGGGGCTTGCCCCGAACAGGCGCAGGATGGCCGGACCGGCCTTGCGCCACAGCAGCCAGGCGCCGAACAGAGTGACGAAGACATAGCTCATGATTTCGAGGAACCATGCGGCGTCGGTCATCGACACAGCAGTGCCGCGCAGCACGAAGTAGGCCACCAGCATCACCACGATCGCGGTCAGCGCCTGCAGCAGGGCCGAGACGAAGGACAACATGATGCCGCGCCGGAGCGCCACTTCATTGGCCACCATGTAGGACGAGATCACCGCCTTGCCGTGACCGGGGCCGGCGGCGTGGAAAATGCCATAGGCAAAGGACAGGCCGATGAGCAGCCACAACTTGCTGCCGTCCTGGCGCATCGCCTTCATCGCGCCGGCCAACGCATGATAGAATTCCTGCTGGCGCAGATTGATCCACATCAGGATGTGGGCGAACGGACCGGTGGCGGTTGGAGCCATGCCGTCATTGGTGCCGATGCCGAGTGAGCTCTGGGCGTGGGCGGAGCCGAGAAAGTGCGTCATCACAAAGGCGACGGCCAGAAGACCGACTGCCAAACGCAGGGGCGGTTTGCTCACTGGATCTATCCTTCCGGCTGACAGGTCAGTTCAAGCTTGGTGGCAAAGATCTTGCTCATGTCGGTGCCTGTCGGATCGTTGAAGAAGGCCTCGGTCAGGGTCTTCTGGTTCTGGGCGATCGCCTCGTCCGGGTTGGGGCGGACGACCTTGCTGGTGCAGGTCGTCGGCAAGCCATCGACCTGCAGATTGGCATCCTCGGTAAAATCGATCGCGGTGTAGAAGGTCGGGTCGTAGACGCCGATATCTATCTTGCCGCTCAGTTTGATCGGCACCTTCGGTTCAGATTCAAACAGGATGATCAACTGGTCATTGTCGAAATTGGCCATCAAATGCGGCGGCGGGGTCATTGCCACGTCCTTGCCGTCGACGGTGACGAGCTGGAAATAGTTGAATTCGGCAAGCGAGGCATGGACGGTGTCGGCGACATCCTTCAGCTCCTTGTCATCGAGTTTCAGGTCGGAATTCTTGTCGAACTCCATCATCACCGTGCTCGAAAACAAATCATCGAAGCGCCAGACATGGCGCAATGCCTTCACAGTTTGGTGATCCGGGCTAAGGACCACTTCGAGGCGGGCTTCAGCGAAGACGTGGGGATGCACCTCAGCCGGTCCGACGGCGGCAAACGTCGCGGTCAGGGCCGAAGCCAGCATGATTGCTTGCCGTTTCAGGTGCATTCTCGGTCGCGATTCAATCGGCTTCGGTAAATTGCCGACAGTTACCAGAAAGCGGGCGAAAATGGGACCGCAACGCGACTGAACGCTCATGTGTTGTCCAGCGTCTTGAACCACTGCACCAGGAAGTCGACGAAAACGCGAACTTTTGCAGGCAGATAGCGCCGGTGCGGATAGACGGCAAAAATGCCGCCGCCGGGCAGGATGCGGTCGTCCAGCACAGTCACCAGCTTGCCGTTTTCGATGTCGGGCGCGGCGATGAAATCCGGCAGGACGGAAAACCCCAATCCCGCGACGGCGGCCGCCCTTGCCGCCATCGGGCTGTTGACCTCGATCGGGCCGGAAACCGAAACGCTCACCGTATCGCCGCCGTCGCCCTTGAACGGCCAGTTGGTGAGCCAGCGGCCATTGGTATCGATGATGCAAGGCACGCGGGCAAGGTCTTGCGGCCTGACCGGCATGCCATGCTTGGCGATCAGTTCGGGAGACGCGCAAAGCCGTACCGAAAACGGGGCCAGGCGTCTGGCGATCAGCGAGGAACTTTCCAGCCGCGAAATGCGCACCGCGAGATCGAAACCCTCCTCGACCAGATCGACGAAACGGTCATCGAGATGGATGTCGAGCACGATGTCGGGATGCTGCTTGGCGAAATCGATCAGAGACTGGCCGATCGGCGCGTCGGCAAAGGTGCGCGGCGCGGACAGCTTGATCCTGCCGCGCACGTCGCCGGAGGATTCGCGCACCGCATCGGCAAGGCTATCGACCTCGCGCACGATCTCCGAGGCGCGGCGGTAATAGGTGTGGCCGGCCTCGGTCAGGGAAAACTGCCTGGTGGTGCGGTTGAGCAGCAGCGCGCCGAGCTCGTCCTCCAACTCGCGCACATATTTCGACAACAGCGCCTTCGAGCGGCCGATCTTGCGCGCCGCCGCCGAAAAGCCTTCGGCCTCGACCACGTCGATGAAGGCGCGCATGCGGGTCAGCGTATCCATGTCATGCGCCTCCTTGGTGGGCCGAAAGGATGCGGGCGGCCAGCGCAATCAGCTGCCGGTCGCTGTTCTTCGGGCCGAGCAGCGAAAGGCCGAACGGCGCCCCGCCGGTCTTGCCGAGCGGCAGCGTGATTTGCGGAAAACCGGACAGGCCGGAAAGGCATAGCAGTCTCAGCGCGCGCTCGCGATAGGTCTGCAAATCGTCGAATGACGCCGCCTTGAGCGGCGCGGCACCCGGAACGGTCGGAAGCACAAGAACGCCGTCCTCGCCAAGCAGGCCGGCAAGCTCGAGGCGAAACGAAACGCGACGTTCCGTTTCACGTTGCGCGGTTGCCGCGTCGACGGTCGCGCCGTGCTCGAAACGCTCCTTGACACCGGGTCCCAGCATGCGGTCGCCGCCGGCGATCCAGGCGCCGTGATTTTGCCAGGCTTCATAGCCCTGCAGCTTGCGGAAGCACCAATAGAGATCGTCGGTCGAATGAGACAGCGGGCCGACGCTGCGCGGCGCGCCCAGCACCGAAGCGACGCTGCGGAGCATGGCGCGATATTCGTCGGCCTCGTGCGGGCCAGGCACGAGGCCGTCCAGCGCAGCGAGGGCGACGGGGCGTCTCAGTTCGTGGGAATGCGGATCGTCGCCGAGCAGCACCGTGCCGACCTTTTCGTAGGTGACGATATCCTTGGCGAACCAGCCGAACGTGTCCAGCGAAGGCGCCAGCGGCATGGCTCCGTCGAGCGGGATGCGGCCATGCGTCGTCCTCAGGCCGACCAGGCCGCAGAAGCTTGCCGGCGCACGGATCGAGCCGCCGGTGTCGGAGCCGGTGGCGATATCGGCGAGCCCGCCGGCGACTGCCGCGGCAGAACCGGAGGACGAGCCGCCGGTGACGCGATCGGGTGCCGCCGGATTGACCGGCGACGGGAAATGCGCGTTCAATCCCAGCAGGGAAAACGCCAGCTCGTCGGTCTGCGTCTTGCCGACGAAACGCGCACCCGAATCAAGCAGCGCCTGGACGGCCGGCGCGGTCGCCATGGCCGGCGAAGCCTCCCGGTATTTCTGCGGATTGCCGCAACCGGTGCGGTAGCCGGCGACGTCGAAGATGTCCTTGACGGCAAGCCGCAAGCCGGCAAGCGGGCCGGATTTCGTATTGGCTACAGGGGTTTGATCAAGGTCGAGAAAAGCGTTCAGCGGGCCGCGAGTGCCTGTCATGCGTTCGATATCCGGATGTGCTTGCCGCAGCATTGTTCTTCTGGTTGCCGCAGCATTGTTCGATGCCACAAATTTTACAACCTGCCATACGATTTTTATTGATTGTGAAATCTTTCGATCTTATATCGCGCTTGCCCAAAGTCGCACGTGCCTGTGGGTGTCCGCCGATCCTCGAATGGTGAGGGCAATCGGTAAGGTAACTGGAGCCAACCCCTCCAGTCGGTTTAGCGGCCAACCGCCAACCGAGGACACCTTGAAGCAACGACGGTGCGGGCCTTTCTGGTGTTCTGCCGGTCGTCCAAAGACCGGGGTTACTGAAGAGGCACACCTTCATTGCCGGCAGTGCGGACGGGTCTCCCATCCAAGCCAAGGCAGACAAAGCGAACCGAGGCCGGGCAAGGCCAAGGTTCACCGCCGCGAGACGGCGCTTCATGGTTCCGGGGTCTCCACCGGCTGGTTCCATGGATTTCCGTCCCGCCTTTGTCCACCGCGTGTTCGCGAGGCCGAGAGCCCGCGTCCGCAAGCCTTTGTGCGCGCCGAAAGGCGCTGATGGAGAGACCCCGATGGCTACCCAGCGCATCCTTGACTTTCTCGCCACCCGACGTCCGAACGGCCCGTGCCTTGTCGTCGACCTCGATGTCGTGCGCGACAATTTCCGCGCCTTCGAGAAGGCACTTCCCGATTCCAAGATCTACTATGCGGTGAAAGCAAATCCGGCGCCGGAAATCCTGCGCCTGCTTGCTGCGATGGGCTCGTCCTTCGACACCGCTTCCGTTGCCGAAGTCGAGATGGCGATGGACGCCGGTGCGCCGGCGGACCGCATCTCCTTCGGCAACACCATCAAGAAGGAGCGCGACATCCAGCGCGCCTACCAGCTCGGCATCAAGCTGTTTGCGGTGGACTGCGTCGAGGAGGTCGAGAAGATCGCCCGCGTCGCTCCCGGCGCCCGCGTGTTCTGCCGCGTCCTGACCGACGGCGAGGGCGCCGAATGGCCGCTGTCGCGCAAGTTCGGCTGTGTGCCGGCGATGGCGGTCGATGTGCTGCGCCATGCCAAGGCGCTCGGCCTCGACGCCCATGGCGTGTCGTTCCATGTCGGCTCGCAGCAGACCGACCTGACCGCCTGGGACCGCGCGCTCGCCGACGCCAAAAAGGTGTTCGCGACGCTCGCCGACGAAGGCATCGTGCTGAAGATGGTCAATATGGGCGGCGGCTTCCCGACCCGCTATCTCAGGGATGTGCCGGTGGCGCAGGCCTACGGCCAGGCGATCTTCTCGGCGCTCAGGAAGCATTTCGGCAACGCCATCCCCGAGACGATCATCGAGCCGGGCCGCGGCATGGTTGGCAATGCCGGCGTCATCAAGTCGGAGGTCGTGCTGATCTCGAAGAAGGCCGACAACGACAATGTGCGCTGGGTGTTCCTCGACATCGGCAAGTTCGGCGGTCTCGCCGAGACCATGGACGAGGCGATCCGCTATCCGATCGTCACCGCGCATGACGGCACCGAGACCGCGCCTTGCGTGCTCGCCGGCCCGACCTGCGATTCGGCCGACGTGATGTACGAAAAGACGCCGTACCCGCTGCCCCTTTCGCTGACCATCGGCGACGAGGTGCTGATCGAGGGCACCGGCGCCTACACGACGACCTACGCCTCGGTCGCCTTCAACGGCTTCGAACCTCTCCGATCCTACGTGATCTGACGGTTCGAAAGAACCGATCAGATCATCCCGAGGTGGGCGCCTGTCGCCCACCCGGGCTCGCCTGTGGAACAATCCGCTCGTGAAGGATCGCGGAAATGGACGTTTTGGATTTCATTGTTGAAGGCGCCGCGGGAATCTCCCCTTCGAAGGGGGAGATTACCGGCGCTTTTGTCATCACCGCCGAAACCGCCGCCGACGTTGGCGCGCGCGAGGCTTTGCTCGATCGCGCCATGGGGCCGAAGCGCCGGAAGAAGTCGTCGGAAAAGCTGCGGCGCGGCCGCCGGCCTTCGGAGGGATTGGCCTTTGTCGCGCGCGATGCGTCGGGCACTGTTGCCGGCACCGTGCGGCTGTGGGACGTGGTGCTGGGCGAAGGCGGCAAGGCAGCGCTGCTGCTCGGCCCGCTTGCGGTCGACCCGGCGCTGAAAAATGCCGGCATCGGCTCGGCGCTGATGCGCCAAGCGGTCACTGAGGCCGAGCGGCTTGGCCATGCGGCGATCCTGCTGGTCGGCGACGCCCCCTATTACGAGCGCTTCGGGTTTTCGGCCGCAAAGACCGGCTCGCTGGCTATGCCGGGGCCTTACGAGCGGCACCGCCTGCTGGCGCGGGAACTGGTTGTCGGCGCGCTCGACGGCGCGCAAGGCACGCTGAAGGCGGCCGGGCGCAAACTGAAGGCGCAGAGACTGCCGCTCGCTGCCTGATGGTTCGAAACAAGCCGCCGATCGCGGCGGCTTGTTTCGCCTTAACTGGATCAGCCGATCAACTGGCTGAGCGCCATGGCGACTGTCATGTCGCCTTCGACCTTTATCTTGCCGGACATGAAGGCCATGGTCGGGTTGAGATCGCCTGATATCAGCGAGTCCAAATCGTCGAGTGACAGCTTTATCGTGCAATCGGCCGGCGCATCGGTGGTCGAGACATCGGCGCCGTCGATGACGATGACGCCGTCGCTGCCGGTGTCGAATTTCACGGAGCGATCGAACCCGGCGCTCGCCACGCGCGACCTGATGTTGTCGGCAATCTCCTGAACGCTCATGGCGGTTCTCCTCGTCTGGTTGCGTTTGTCGCGCCTCGACGCTTCGACCTGGGGCGCTTCGACCTGGCCGAAGCCGCTTGCCTGGTTTTACAGCCACGGCCGCCGGCGCATATAGCTTCGGGTTGACGTTTACGTCAACGCAGTTCCCCGAGCCGAACATGGGCTTTATCGCCGCAGCATCACGCGGGCATGACAGCTCGGCGGCCGGCATGTTGCCATGCGGTGCCGCCGGGCGTATCAGGCACCCACGAATATCGGCGAGCCGCCCCGGTGCTTTCCAGAAACGAACCGCCCAGAAACGAACCGCCCAGAAACGGACCGCAAGTCTATGCCCGCCGGTTGCGCGCGGTGCTGATCCGATCGATCCCGCTGCTCGAGGCGCGCGGCATCGCCGTCGTCATTCTGGCGGCTTTGGTCGGGGTGATGGCGGGTGCGCTGGTCACCGGCATGAGCGGACTGGTGCAGGTCCTGCATGGGCTTATGTTCGGCGTTCAGCCCGGCGGTCGGCTTTCAGCGATGTTTTCGCTGCAAAGGCCGGAGCAGGCGCTGATACCGGCGATCGGCGGCATCCTGCTCGGGCTGACGGTGATCTGGCTGAGAAAGCGGAAGTTCCGCACGCCGGTCGATCCGATCGAAGCCAACGCGCTTTATGGCGGCCGCATGTCGCTGACCGACACCTTCATCATCGCCGGGCAGACGATGATCTCGAGCGGCTTCGGCGCTTCGGTCGGGCTCGAGGCCGGTTATACGCAGGTGGGTTCGGGCCTGGCGTCGCGGCTGGCGCGCTTGTTCGGGCTGCGCCGCAACGATGTCCGCATCCTGGTCGGCTGCGGTGCCGCCGGCGCGATCGCCGCCGCCTTCGACGCGCCGCTGACCGGCGCCTTCTACGGTTTCGAGCTGGTCATCGGCATCTACTCGGTCGCCAATGTCGCGCCGGTTATGGCCGCCGCGATCTCGGCCTCGCTGACCGCCGAGGTGTTCGGCGGCGTGCCGTTTCCGCTGGAACTCGCCGGCCTGCCGGCGCTGACGGTCAGCCAGTATTTGCCTTTCATGCTGCTCGGGCTTCTGGGCGGCGGTGCTTCCATCGCCATCATGCATCTGGTGAGCCTGATCGAGCGCGTCTTTGCCCGGCTGTCGATCGACGCCTCGCTGCGCCCAGCCATCGGCGGTGTAATGGTCGGGCTGCTGGGGCTGGTCACGCCGCAGGTCCTGTCCAGCGGCCACGGCGCGCTGCACCGCGAATTCGCGATGAATTACGGGCTGGCCGTAGTGGCCAGCGTCTTCGTGCTGAAGCTGGCGGCCTCGGCGATCTCGCTCGGCTCCGGCTTCCGCGGCGGCCTGTTCTTTGCCTCGCTGTTCCTCGGCGCACTGCTCGGCAAAATGTTTGCCGGCGCGATGGCGTTCGTCTCGCCGGCGACCGGCATCGACCCGGCCGTCGCCGCCGTCGTCGGCATGACCTCGCTCGCCGTCGGCGTCGTCGGCGGCCCGTTGACGATGACCTTCCTGGCGCTGGAATCGACCCGCGACCTGACGCTGACCGGCGTGGTGCTGGCCGCCTCGCTGATGGCGGCGATCCTGGTGCGCGAAACGTTTGGCTATTCCTTCTCGACATGGCGCTTTCACTTGCGCGGCGAAACCATCCGCAGCGCGCATGATGTCGGCTGGATGCGCAGCCTGACTGTCGGCTCGATGATGCGAAAGGATGTCCGCACCATCGACGCCTCGACGACGCTTGCGGAATTCCGCAAGCAGGTGCCGCTCGGTGCCTCGCAGCGCGTCATCGCGGTCGACGCCGACCTGCATTATGTCGGCGTGCTGATCGTCGCCGAATTGCACAGCCATTTGTCGGATGACGAGATGCCGGTTAAGTCCTTCGCCAAATTCAGGGATGCGGTGCTGGTGCCGAGCATGAACGTGCAGTCGGCGGCCGAGACCTTCCAGCGCGCCGGCGCCGAGGAATTGGCGGTGGTCGAGGATTTCACCGACCGCAAGGTGGTCGGTTTGCTGACCGAAGGCCATCTGATGCGGCGCTATGCCGAAGAACTCGACAAGGCGCGGCGCGATCTGTCGGGCGAGGGGTAGCCGCGTCCTGTGCCGATAGCGATGCGAGACACATGTCGGCTGCTGCGTAAGGAGGGCTACGTCAACGGCCCGCCAATCGCCGGCTCCGAAATCCGATTGCGCGAGCCGTCTTCTTCCTTGTGGGAGAGTGTCTTGAAGAAAAGAGCGTCGGGAACCGCCTTGATTACTTTTGCGATCACGGCGGTCGCGAGCACGGCAAACGCCAGGCGACCGAGAAGCACGCTCGTAACATCGGCGCCAAGTGCGACAACGACCAACGTATCCTCAACGAGGCTATGGGCAAAACCCATGAACACGCAGGCGAGGAATATCTGGCGCGGCTCCGCGCTAGGCGTGCGCGCCTCGCGGATCAGCAGTCCTGCGCCATAGGAAATCCCGAGAAACAGGCCGACAGCCGCGAAAGGTACCGTCTGCCTTTCGATGCCGGCGAGCCGAAAGAGCGGTGCAAGCCCTCTGTTCATCCACTCCAAAATGCCCGACATCCTGAGAAGCTCGATCACCCAGCTCAGCGCAAGCAGAACGACGAGCATGATGCCCAGAGTTTTGAACGTACCCAGGAGAAAGCCGCCCCAGCCGGTGCTTTCATTCGCCGGCATCCACGCCGGCTTCACCGGTCCTGACAGCCATCCGGTCACGGCGAGTATCTGATGCAGAAGGACAGCAAAGACCAAACCCCCGCCAATACGAAGCGCCGCGGTGACCAGGAAGCTCGGCCCGGCCTTCTGGATGATGCGTTGCTCGATCGGAATGGCATGTGCAAACAGCAAGAGAGCCGAAAGAACCGTCATGTCGGCAGTGCTGAGCGCCGAAACCGGAACCAAGGTGAATACGATCACAAGCGCGCCCCAGATCCCGACCAGCAATCCCGTCAGCCAGGCAAAGGCGAGTTCAGGTGGCAACCCCACCTGCAACATGAGCGGGGAGAAGAACGGTGAAATCGCCTGGATGACGCCAAGGTCCTGCAGGAGCCGCGTGGCTATCGCAACCGGAACGATCACGCGAACCAGTTCCCAATAGATTTCAAGCGTTTCCAATGTCTTGCGATAGAAGGCGGCGCAAATTGCCATCATGCTGCTCCATCATCCCTGGAGCCATCTGCGTAACCTGAGACGCTTCGCATTTGTGGTCAAAGTTTGCGATTCCGTGCAATAAAATTGCAATACAGCGAGGATGAGTGCGACCGATATGGACAAGATCGACAGAAGGCTTCTTAACCTGCTCCAGGATGATGCGTCACGAACGAACGCCAAACTGGCGGGGTTAGTCGGGCTTTCCCCTTCGAGCTGCCTGCGCCGCATACGACGACTGAAGAAAAGCGGCGTCATCAGCCGCGTTGTCGCGCTTCTCGCACCGGCAAAGGCTGGCCGGGGCTTGAAGGCGATCGTCACCGTCGAACTGGAGCGTCATGGCGAGCAGTATATGCGGGACTTTCTCGAGTTGGCCGCTCAGGAACCGGCCGTCACTCAGGCCTACAGCGTGAGCGGCGAAACCGACGCCGTCCTCATGCTCCGCCTGACGGATATCGAAGAGTTCGATGCGCTATGCGAGCGACTGTTCCGAGACCAAAGCAACGTCGCGCGATACCAAACGATGTTCGTGATCCGAACGGCCAAAGAAGTGACCGCAATTCCACTGTAGTGTTCGGGTTGCGATAGACTTGCTAGTCCGTGAATTCGTAAACGAGCATTGCCAGTTCTGTAACACGGCTGTTCTTCTCGCATCGCGGAGGGTCGCAAAGATGCCGGCTGCTGGGCTGGCACTATCTCTGGGCCAGCAAAAAGCAGCAGATGCCCGTCCGGGTCCTTGACGATGAAATCTCGCGCGCCCCACGGCTCGCTGTTGAGGGGCTGCAAGAAGGGCACGCCGGCGGCTTGAAACTCGAGAAAAAGCTGCTTGATTTCTTCCGCCGTAGCGACGGTGAGCGAGGCGGAGAGTAGTTGCTCGCGTTCTCGTAGCCCCGGATCGATCACAGCACCGCCAAAGTGGTCCCGGCTAATAAGGGCTATGTCTTGACTCAAACTCTGCCAAAGACAACGTTCGGCAGGTCGATACGCAATCGGTGGTGCTGTCGTTCGACTCGCTGCTGGTGCCGAACGTGTAATCGGCGGCCGAGACCTTCCAGCGCGCCGGCGCCGAGGAATTGGCGGTGGTCGAGGATTTCACCGACCGCAAGGTGGTCGGTTTGC
>NZ_JAMYLN010000062.1:0-15333 GCF_040318035.1 Mesorhizobium sp. M1329
CCGCACCGCCGCCAAAACCCCCACCAAGGCGCCAGAGCTCAAGAATACGAGCGAAATCCCTGCAATCCGATCCCTTCAAACATCCTCCGCTACTGCGCAACAGGCCCACAAGGGGAGAAGGGAAAAGGCGCCAGGTCCATCACCGCCGCAATAACCCTTCCAGCTCTTCAGCTTCCATTATCACCGGCAGGCAGACCTGCCCCGTGCACAGCCAGGCGCCGGGCTCGGCCGTTGGCGGCAGGACGCCGCCCGGCAAGGCCGGCAGATTTGTCGCCGCGCCAACAGGCACGACGATGTCCACCCGACGGGGGTCTGGACTTCGATTCGCAACCGGAACAAGTCCTGGATTCTCCGGTCTATCCACGATCACCAGTTTCAGCGGTTCAAGCGCCAAGGCACAGGCATTGACTATACCCGCCTGGCCATAGCCCTGGTGCTCCGCCCGCCCGCCCGCGTGCTCTGCGACTGTCCAGGCTTCTTCCCAGAGATCGAGATCGCCCGAAAGCGACGACAATCGGACCAGGGCTTCGATGATCTGGCCGGTAGCGGAAGGAATGGCTTCGTCGACGTCGCCGCGGATGCGGATCGGCACATCCGCGCTGTCCGATGCGGTCAGATAGTAGCCGGTCTTGTCGCTGTCCCGGTGCCAGAGATCGAGTTGCTCAATGAAGTTCCCGGCGCGATCGATATAGTCGGGATTGCCGGTCGCCTCGAACAGTGAGATGGCGGCGTTGGCCATGGCGGCGTAGTCGCTCGACAGAGCCGGAAACAGCTTCTTTGCGCCGAGCATCGAATGCGGCAGGCGGCCGTCACGTCCGGCAGCCGCAATTGCGGCAAAGGCCGTTGCTGCTGCTTCGATCCAGTCGGATCGGCCAAGCGACCGTCCGGCCTCGGCAAGGGCTGCGATCATCAAGCCGTTCCAGTCGGTCAGGGCCTTGCCGTCACGCCCCGGCCGGATGCGCTGTGCCCTCGCCGCGAGCAATTTTTCTTTCAGCGGGACGAGCTGTTGGCGGTCGATCACACTTCGCGTCTGCTGGGCTTCTGTCTGGCGGATGATCGGCTTGCCTTCCCAGCCATGCGGGTAGGCAAGCGTTAAGTATTTGAAAAACATGGCTGAATCGTCGCCGAGGGCTGCTTCGAGCTCATCGCTGCTCCAGGTGTAGAACAGCCCCTCCTCGCCCTCGCTGTCGGCATCGAGGCTGGCGGCAAAGGCACCGCCGTCGACCCGCATTTCGCGCAACAGCCAGGCAATCGTCTCTTCGATTCGCAGCCGGAACAATTCCTTGCCGGTCGACGCATAGGCCCAATTGCACGAGCGGATGAGCTGGGCATTGTCGTAGAGCATTTTTTCGAAATGCGGCACCAGCCATTCGGCGTCGGTCGAGTAGCGGCTGAGTCCGCCGCCAATATGGTCGTAGATGCCGCCGGCCAGCATCTTTTCGAGGCTGAGGAGAACGGCGTCGCGGTGGGATGCGGTGCCGTCGCGCAGCCAGGACAGCCAGAGGCTCTGCATGAACGGCGCGTTGGGGAATTTCGGCGCACCGCGCAGGCCGCCCAAATCGCGGTCGATCATGCCGTCAATGCCGTTGGCGAGCTTTGCCAGCATGCCGCGGTCGAGCACGGCCTTGCCATGGCTGCCCGCCAGCCGCGTCTCGACATGCGTAGTCAAACCGTCGGCACTTTGGTTAACGCTTTCTTTCTTTTCCCGCCAGGCCTTGTCTACCGCCTCCAGCACCTGGGTGAAGCCCGGTCGGCCATAGCGAGCCTCGCGCGGAAAGTAAGTGCCGCCCCAGAACGGCTTGCCGTCCGATGTCAGGAACATGGTCAGCGGCCAGCCGCCCTGCTCGCCCATCGAGGACAGCGCCGCCATGTAGATCTGGTCGATGTCGGGGCGTTCCTCGCGGTCGACCTTGATATTGACGAAGAGACGGTTCATGACGGCGGCGACGTCGTCGTTCTCGAAGCTCTCATGCGCCATGACGTGGCACCAATGGCACGCGGCGTAGCCGACAGAGAGCAGGATCGGACGCTGCAGCGCCTTTGCTTCGGCCAGAGCGGCGGGCGACCATGGCCGCCAGTGCACTGGATTGCCGCTGTGCTGCTGCAGATAGGGGCTGGCCTCTTCGGCAAGCAGGTTTTGTGCAGGCAATGTCACGGCGCTACTCGATGGCGGATTGAACAGGCATAGCTAGGGCGCTTCGGCAGAGCGGGCAAATGATTTCAAAAGATTCCATCGTGGCGCTGTCGAGCGGGCGCCTGCCGGCCGGCATTGCAGTGATCCGGATTTCAGGGCCGCAGAGTCGATTCGCCATCGAAACGATTGCCGGGTCGTCGGTTCCGATCCGCGTTGCCATCTATCGTAAATTCCGGGCGCCCGACGGATCGGTGCTGGACAGCGGCCTGGTCGTCTTCTTTGCCGGTCCCGACAGTTTCACCGGCGAGGACGTTGCAGAGTTCCACGTCCACGGCGGACGCGCCGTCGTGGCGAGGATGCTGGAAACCATCGCCTCCTTCGATGGCGTCAGGCATGCCGAGCCGGGCGAATTCACCCGCCGCGCCTTTCTCAACGGCAAGCTGGATCTGGTCGAAACCGAGGCGCTGGCCGATCTCATCAACGCCGAAACCGAGGCGCAGCGGCGCTTTGCCATCCACAACGCCGAAGGCGTGCAGAGCGAACTCTATCTGGGCTGGCGCCGACGGCTGATCCACGTCCGCGCGATGATCGAGGCCGAGATCGACTTTGCCGACGAGGATGACGTGCCGGGCTCGATCGCCGACACGGTCTGGTCGGATGTCCGGGCCATGATTGAGGAAATAGAGCGCCATGTCGCTGGCTTCCGCGCTGCTGAAATCATTCGCGATGGGTTCGAAGTCGTGATCCTCGGCGCGCCGAATGCCGGCAAGTCCAGCCTGTTCAACGCCTTGGCGCGGCGCGAAGCGGCGATCGTCACCGATGAGCCGGGCACGACCCGCGACCTGCTCGAGGTGGTACTGGACCTTGAAGGGGTGCGGGTCAGGGTAACCGACACCGCCGGTCTGCGCGAGGCGCCCGGCAAGATCGAGGCGATCGGCATCGAGAAGGCCAGGACCAAGGCGCACAGCGCTGATCTGCTGTTGCTGCTGGAGGATCTGGCGGAGCCAATCGCGATCGGTGTGCTGACGAGCGACATTCCGGCGCTGAGGGTTGGAACAAAAATTGACCTGTTGGGGGGCAAATCGCGGTCGTCCGCCGCGCACTATGATTTCGCGATCTCGACGCGGGACGGCACGGGTCTGGCCGAACTGCTGGACGAGATCGGGCGTCGTGCCGCAGCGCAGATCGGCAAGGCCGGCGATATCCTGCCGTCGCGGCTGCGGCACGTCGAGCTGCTCAATGAGACGAAACGGTTCCTGGTTGCGGCTGTCACGGGGGGCGATCGCGGACAGGAGCTGCGGGCCGAGGAACTGCGCCTGGCGGCGGATCGGCTCGGACGAATCGTCGGGGCGGTCGATGTCGAGGACATGCTCGATGTGATTTTTTCGCAGTTCTGTATTGGGAAATGACTCACGTGAAACACTGGGGAAGGAGCACACCGGCGGTGATTCACGTGAAACACGGCGCAGGAGTAGGGTGGGCACTGTTTCACGTGAAACGATCCCGCTCGTGCGTCTCCCCTTCTCCCCTTGTGGGAGAAGGTGGCCGAGCGAAGCTCGGTCGGATGAGGGTGCTCCAGGGAACGCCAACGCCTCATTTCTTCCAGCACCCCTCAACCGTCTCGGCGCTACGCGCCGATCCACCTTCTCCCACAAGGGGAGAAGGAGAAGACAGCGCCCTCTGTCCTTGACAGCGCGTGCCTCCGGGGACATGTGTCGGTCCACTTGAATTCGGGATTCTGAAATGACCAATCACTATGATGTGGTTGTGGTGGGCGGCGGCCATGCTGGGTGCGAGGCGGCCGGTGCTGCCGCGCGGGCTGGCGCCAGAACGGCGCTGGTGACGCTGCGCTTCGACACGATCGGCGTGATGTCCTGCAATCCGGCGATCGGCGGCCTCGGCAAGGGCCATCTGGTTCGCGAGATCGATGCCATGGACGGGCTGATGGGGCGCGTCGCCGATGCGGCCGGCATCCAGTTCCGCCTGCTCAACCGCCGCAAAGGGCCGGCGGTGCGTGGTCCCCGCACGCAAGCCGACAGAAAGCTCTATCGGCTCGCCATGCAAGCGGTGATTCGCCAACAGGCCGGTCTCGAGGTTGTCGAAGGCGAGGTGCTGGATTTCGAAATCGATGACGGACGAATCGCGGCTGCGCTGTTGGCGGACGGAAGCCGGCTCGCCTGCGGCGCCGTGGTGCTGACGACCGGCACTTTTTTGCGCGGGCTGATCCATATCGGCGAAAAGAAGATTGTCGCCGGCCGCATGAACGAGCAGGCGAGTATCGGTCTGTCGGCGACGATGAGCCGCGCCGGCTTCAAGCTCGGGCGGCTGAAGACCGGCACGCCGCCGCGGCTGGACGGCAGGACAATCGATTGGGCGTCGCTGGAGAGCCAGGCGGCGGACGAGGACCCCGTGCCGTTCTCGCTGCTGACCGACCGCATCGAAAACCCGCAGATCCATTGCGGCATTACCCGAACGACCAATGCGACGCATGAGCTGATTCGCGCCAATCTCGGCCGCTCGGCCATGTATTCGGGGTCAATCGAAGGGGTGGGGCCGCGTTATTGCCCGTCGATCGAAGACAAGATCGTCAAGTTCGGCGACCGCGAAGGCCACCAGATTTTTCTGGAGCCGGAAGGGCTGGACGACGATACGGTGTACCCGAACGGCATTTCGACGTCGCTGCCCGAGGACGTGCAGCTCGACATGCTGAAAACCATTCCGGGGCTGGAGCGGGCAACCATGCTGCAGCCGGGCTATGCCATCGAGTATGACCATGTCGACCCACGCGAGCTCAAGCCAACGCTGGAGACGAAGCGGATCGGCGGGCTTTTCCTCGCCGGGCAGATCAACGGCACCACCGGTTACGAGGAGGCCGGCGCGCAGGGGCTGCTTGCCGGCTTGAATGCAGCGCGCAGCGCATCGGCGAGCGACGAAATCGTGTTGAGCCGCACCGAAGCCTATATCGGCGTGATGGTCGACGATTTGACCAGCCGCGGCATCGCCGAACCATACCGCATGTTCACCTCGCGGGCCGAGTTCCGGCTGTCGTTGCGGGCCGACAATGCCGATGAGCGGCTGACGCCGCTGGCGATGAGACTGGGGATTGCCTCGCCGGAGCGAACGCAGCGGTTCAACAATGTCGTGCAAGAGCTTGAGAAGGCGCGACAGCTCGCCCTCGGCACCACCATGACCCCCAATGAGGCGGCGCGCCATGGGCTCGAGATCAACCGGGACGGCGTCCGTCGCTCGGCCTATGAGTTGCTGGCCTATCCCGGTGTCGACATCGCCTGGCTGGCGCGCATCGAACCGGCTTTCGCCGCGATCGACAGCAAAACGGCCGAACGTCTTGAAACGGAAGCCAAATATTCTGTCTATCTCGACCGCCAGCAGGCCGATGTATCGCAGATCAGGCACGAGGAGAGCCGGCTTATTCCGGAGTCGCTCGACTTTGCTTCTGTTCCCGGCCTGTCGAACGAGTTGAAGCAGAAGATGCTGGCACACCAGCCTCGCTCCATTGCCGACGCGCAACGCATGGAAGGCATTACGCCGGCGGCGCTGGCGATTATTGTCGCGCATGTGCGCAATGCCGAAGCGGCCGCGCGAAAGCAGGTCGCGTGAGCGCTGCGTCCTGGGCAAGCCTGCAAGCGGCAGCGGGCCCGGTTTCACGTGAAACATTCGATCGTCTGGTCGAGTTCGACGCCGTCTTCCAGAAATGGAATCGCCGGATCAATCTGGCCGCGCAATCGACGAAGGACGATGTCTGGCGCCGCCACATCCTCGACAGCGCGCAACTGGCGCGAATCAAACCAGAGGCGAAGCGCTGGGTCGATCTCGGCTCCGGCGGCGGGTTTCCCGGCCTCGTGCTGGCCTTTTTGCTTGCCGAGCGGGAAGGCGCCGGTATCGACCTGGTTGAAAGCAACCGGAAAAAAGCATCGTTCCTGCAAGCGGTCGTCGGACAGTTCAATCTGCCCGCCAAGGTCATCGCGCGCCGCATCGATGACAGCTATCCTCTTGTTCCTGCACCGCAAATCGTCACAGCCAGGGCACTCGCCTCGCTGCCCGACTTGCTCGACCTGGCGGCACCGTGGCTGACCAAGGGCGCGCGCGGCCTGTTTCACAAAGGCCGGGATTACCGCGCCGAAGTGGCAGAAAGCGCTCAACGATGGTCTTTCGATCTGGTAGAACATGCCAGTGCAACCGACGCGCAGGGCGTCATTCTCGAAATATCCGACTTGCGACAGCACCCTGGCTAGTGACCGGCGACCCCGAATGAATTTCTGGCATAGACCCATGATGAAGAACGGCCCCCGAATCATCACCGTCGCCAACCAGAAGGGCGGCGTCGGCAAGACGACAACGGCCATCAATCTGGCCACCGCGCTGGCAGCCATAGGCGAACAGGTGCTGATCGTCGATCTCGACCCGCAGGGCAATGCCAGTACCGGGCTTGGCATCGACCGGCGCGACCGCACCGTATCCTCCTATGATGTATTGACCGGCGAGCTCGATCTCGAAGCAGCGGCGATCCCGACGGCGGTGCCCGGCCTGTCGATCGTGCCGTCGACGCTCGACCTGCTCGGCATCGAGATGGAAATCGCCTCGGCACCGGATCGGGTGCTGCGGCTGCGCAACGCGCTACGGGCTTCGGCCGAGCGCTCGGCCAAATTCGGCTATGTGCTGATCGACTGCCCGCCCTCGCTCAACCTGTTGACACTGAATTCGATGGCTGCGGCAGATTCGGTGTTGGTGCCGCTGCAGTGCGAGTTTTTCGCGCTAGAGGGCCTGAGCCAGCTTTTGGAGACGGTCGAGCAGGTGCGCCGTTCGATCAACCCCGACCTGACGATCCAGGGCATCGTGCTGACCATGTTCGACGGGCGCAACAATCTCGCCAACCAGGTGGTGCAGGATGTCCGGGCGCATATGGGCGACAAGGTCTACGAGACCGTCATCCCGCGCAATGTCCGTGTTTCCGAGGCGCCGTCCTATGGCAAGCCGGCGATTCTCTACGACCTCAAATGCTCGGGCAGCCAGGCCTATCTGCAGCTTGCTTCGGAAGTGATCCGTCGCGAGCGCAAATTGCGGGCTGCCTAACGATAAGCCGAATTCGACACCGAAACGATCTGGACGGACGATGAACGAAGACCCTTCGAGAAAAAGATTGGGACGGGGACTGGCGGCGCTGATCGGCGAAATCGATCGCCCGGCGGCTCCGGAAAAGCCCGGGCTGGCGGCCGACGGCAAGGTGCCGATCGAGTTTCTCAGCCCTAATCCGAAAAACCCGCGCCGGCATTTTGGTGACGCCGACCTGACCGACCTCGCCCAGTCGATCCGCGAACATGGCGTGGTGCAGCCGGTGGTGGCGCGGCCGTCGAAAACGCAGTCGGGCCGCTACGAGATCATCGCAGGCGAGCGTCGTTGGCGCGCGGCGCAACGCGCCGGGCTGACCGAAATCCCGATCATCGTACGCGACGTCAACGATCGCACGGCGCTCGAGCTGGCGATCATCGAAAACGTCCAGCGCACCGACCTCAACCCGGTCGAGGAAGCGTTGGGCTACCAGCAGCTGATCGACGACCACGGCTATACGCAGGCCGATCTTGGCCAGGTGATCGGCAAGAGCCGCAGCCATGTCGCCAATACGCTGAGACTGCTCAAGCTGCCTGACGTCATTCGCGACATGCTGGTCGACGGCGCGCTCTCGGCCGGCCACGCCCGCACCCTGGTGACGGCCGACGACCCGGCCGGGCTTGCCAAGCGGATCATCGACGAGGGGCTTTCGGTGCGCCAGGCCGAAGCTTTGGCGCAGATGCCGGTGGGCGCGCCGGCGGCAAAGCGCCAGCCTGCGCCCCCGCCGCAAAAGGATGCCGACACGCTGGCGCTGGAAAAGCTGATGACCAATACGATCGGCATGATCGTCACGATCGAGCACAACCAGCGCGGCGGCGTGATCAGCGTCGCCTACCGGACGCTGGAGCAGCTTGACGAATTGTGCCGGAGGTTGAAGCGGGAGTAGGTAGTTAGCCGGCGCATAAATATCCGGGTTGGGCAGAGACGCTGCTTCTGCTAAGCCTCAAGCTCTGTTCACTCCAGGGTGCGCGGCTTGTCTTTCCAGCGTTGAAGGCTTGGCGCGGCTCTCCCTTCTCCCCCCTGTGGGAGAACTGTGGGAGAAGGTGTCGCCGAAGGCGACGGATGAGGGGTGTTCCAGGGAACGCCAACGCCTCATTCCGTCCAACACCCCTCATCCGTCTCGGCGCCGCGCGCCGATCCACCTTCTCCCACAAGGGGAGAAGGTCAGGTGCTCCTACCGCTGCGCCAGCCTTGCGCTCTCCACGGCAATGCCGAGCAGCGCCTGGCGTGCCAGCGCGACCGACAGATCCGGCCGCCGGCGTGTCTGCAGGATCGCTGTCTGCAGACGGTTGAGTGCGCGGCCGAGCGCTTCGCTGCTCCACCGTTCGAGGGCTTTCTCCACCAGCTTGCGCCGCGAGAAAAAAACCGGCGGGCGCGCCGCGGCAACGACCGAAGCGGCATTGCGGCCGCCGGCGTCCATCTGGCCGCGCATGGCCTGGATCGCCTGCAACTGCCGCATCGCCGATGAAAGCACCAGGAAGGGCTGGCCGCCAGACTGGCAATGGCGGGTGAAGGCGCTGTCGAAGTCGGCGATCCTGCCTTCGAGCAGGGCGTCGACTGCCGCATCGAAGGAGAGGCCGGAGACATCGCCAGACGTCGCCTTGACGTCGTCGAGGCCGATTTCGGCCTGGCCATGCGCATAAAGCACCAGCTTTTCGATCTCGCCGCGCGAGGCCAGCCGGTCGCCGCCGAGGTTGCGGCGCAGCGCCTGCCGGGCCTCCAGCGTCATCGACATGCCTGCCTTGCGCAATTCGTCGTCGATGACGGTGTCGATGTCCCTGGCCTCATCGGCGTAGCAAGGCAGAGCCATGGCATTGTCCGCCGCCTCTACGACAGCGCGCAGGCCGACGCCCTTCTTAAGGTCGCCGGCCTCGATCAGGATAATGGCATCGCGCGGCGGCTCGGCGGTCAGCGCCTTGACGTCGTCGGCAAGCGCCTTCTGGGCGCCGGCATTGCGCACCCATAGGAGGCGCCGCTCCGAAAACATCGGCACGGTGTGCGCTTCGTCGAGCAGGCGGCCCTCGTCGCGATCGACCTCCGAACCGTCCAGCCTGACCACCGAGAACGGATCGTCGAGCGGCAGGCCGGTTTTGCCGGCAAAGGCCTTTGCCCGCTCGGCAACCAGCCCGCGATCGGGACCGTAAAGCAGCACGATCGAGACGCGCGGATCCGGCTTCGCGAGCCATGCATCGACCTCGTATGCTTTCTTTTGTGCCATGGGCGCTGATTAGCATGAGCTGGTTAGCATGATAAGGCGCCGGGTGAACGGAGGGTGATCTCCCCCCTCGTGGGGGAGATGTCCGGCAGGACAGAGGGGGGCGCTGTCCCGCCGACCTCCCAATCGATCGCAAATTACGATCTTTGCATCGTCCGGGCTGGTCGAGGCGAGCAAGGTCAGCGTTCCTTCACGCCCCCCTCTGCCCTGCCGGGCATCTCCCCTACGAGGGGGGAGATTGGCAGTTCTGGCGCCTGCGCTCAATCTTCTGGCGAAAAAGCTCGCGCGACCTTTCCCCAAGTTGCGCGCTGCTGCGGAAGTTAGACAGGAAATTACGAGCGCTTGTCTTCATCTTACGCTGTGGCGGGGTCTGCTGCTGGCATTTCAGTCGCCCCGGCGAATTGGCACCGCTCCGGCGGTGTGCAAATATCTTGGCCGGCAACAGTGGAGGACCGAGATCATGGCCGATGCCGGAATGTTGCGCTTTCATGTTCCGGAACCGGAAGTGCGGCCGGGCGGCACGCCGGATTTTTCTGACGTGACCATCCCCAAGGCCGGCTCAGTGCCGCGTCCCGAGATCGACGTCGATCCGCGCACCATCCGCGATCTTGCCTTCTCGATCATTCGCGTGCTGAACCGCGCCGGCGAGGCCGTCGGGCCATGGGCCGGCCTGCTTTCCGATGAAGAGCTGCTGGAGGGGCTGCGTCATATGGTGACGCTGCGCAGCTTCGATGCGCGCATGCAGATGGCGCAGCGCCAGGGCAAGACCTCCTTCTACATGCAGCATCTCGGCGAAGAGGCGGTGAGCTGCGCCTTCCGCAAGGCGCTGTCGCGAGGCGACATGAATTTTCCGACCTATCGGCAGGCCGGCCTGCTCATCGCCGACGGCTACCCGATGGTGACGATGATGAACCAGATCTATTCGAACGAGGCCGATCCGCTGAAGGGCCGGCAGCTGCCGATCATGTACTCGTCGAAGGAGCACGGCTTCTTTTCGATCTCCGGCAATCTGGCGACGCAGTACATCCAGGCGGTCGGCTGGGCGATGGCTTCGGCAATCAGCAATGACCAGAAGATCGCCGCCGCCTGGATCGGCGACGGCTCGACAGCCGAGTCCGACTTCCATTCGGCGCTGGTGTTCGCCTCGACCTACAAGGCGCCGGTCGTGCTCAATGTCGTCAACAACCAGTGGGCGATTTCGACCTTCCAGGGCATCGCCCGCGGCGGCTCCGGCACTTTTGCCGCCCGGGGGCTCGGCTTCGGCATCCCGTCGCTGCGCGTCGACGGCAACGACTATCTCGCCGTCCATGCGGTGGCCAAATGGGCGGCGGAACGGGCGCGCAGCAATCTCGGGCCGACGCTGGTCGAATACGTCACTTACCGCGTCGGCGCCCATTCGAGCTCCGACGACCCGTCGGCTTACCGGCCGAAGGCCGAGTCCGATGCCTGGCCGCTCGGCGACCCGATCGTCAGGCTGAAGAACCATCTCATCCAGCGCGGTGTCTGGTCTGACGAACGCCACGCCCAGGCCGAGGCGGAAATCCTCGACACGGTGATTTCGGCGCAGCGGGAGGCCGAACGCCACGGCACGCTGCATGCCGGCGGCAAGCCTTCGGCCCGCGACATGTTCGAGGGCGTCTATGCCGAGATGCCGCCGCATCTCAGGCGCCAGCGCCAACAGGCCGGGGTCTGACCATGCCGCGGCGGACCATGATCGAGGCGATCCGCGACGCCATGGACGTGTCGATGGCGCGCGACGAACGCGTCATCGTATTCGGCGAGGATGTCGGTTTCTTCGGCGGCGTCTTCCGCTGCACCCAGGGCCTGCAGGCGAAATACGGCAAGAGCCGCTGCTTCGATGCGCCGATCAGCGAATCCGGGATTGTCGGCGCGGCCATCGGCATGGCGGCCTACGGGCTGAAGCCTTGCGTCGAGGTGCAGTTTGCCGACTATGTTTATCCGGCCTATGACCAGATCGTCTCGGAAGCGGCGCGGCTGCGCTACCGGTCGAACGGCGATTTCACCTGCCCGATCGTCGTGAGAATGCCGACCGGCGGCGGCATTTTCGGCGGCCAGACCCACAGCCAGAGCCCGGAGGCGCTGTTCACCCACGTCTCCGGCCTGAAGGTCGTGGTTCCGTCCAATCCGCACGACGCCAAGGGCCTGCTGATCGCGGCGATCGAGGATCCCGACCCGGTGATCTTCCTGGAGCCGAAGCGGCTTTATAACGGCCCCTTCGACGGTCATCACGAGCGGCCGGTAACGCCATGGTCGAAACATGAGCTCGGCGAAGTCGCCGACGGCCATTACACCGTGCCGCTCGGCAAGGCGGTGATCCGGCGGCCGGGCGCTGCGGTCACCGTGCTTGCCTATGGCACGATGGTCTATGTCGCCGAGGCGGCGGCCGAGGAGACCGCCATCGATGCCGAGATCATCGATCTGAGGACGCTGCTGCCGCTCGACCTCGAGACGATCGTCGCCTCGGTCAACAAGACCGGGCGCTGCGTGGTCGTGCATGAGGCGACGCTGACATCCGGCTTCGGCGCCGAACTTTCGGCGCTGGTTCAGGAGAACTGCTTCTATCATCTGGAAGCGCCTGTGGCGCGGGTCACCGGCTGGGACACGCCCTATCCGCATGCGCAGGAATGGGACTATTTCCCCGGTCCTGCCCGGCTAGGCCGCGCGCTCATCGAAACGATGGAAGCCTGAAGGGGGGGAACGATGGGCGAATATGTCATCAAGCTGCCCGATGTCGGCGAAGGCGTCGCCGAGGCCGAGCTCGTCGAATGGCAGGTCAAGGTCGGCGATCTCGTGCGCGAGGATGCCGTGCTTGCCGCTGTCATGACCGACAAGGCGACGGTCGAGATTCCTTCGCCCGTCGATGGCGAAATCGTCTGGTTGGGCGCCGAGATCGGCGACACTGTGGCGATCGGCTCGCCGATTGTCAGGCTGAAGGTGGCGGGCGAGGGTAATGTGAAGCCGCCACGGGACGTTGAGGCGGGCGCCAAGCGTACCCCCACCCCTAACCCCTCCCCACAAGGGGGAGGGGGACGCGTCACGGCCGCCAAAGCCGATGCCCCGCCCCCCTCGCTCTCACCTGAGCTTGCTCCAAGAAACGGGAACGCAGGTGTGGCGCGGACAGAATCCCCCTCCCCCTTGTGGGGAGGGGTTAGGCGTGGGGGTACTGCGACGTCCGGCGCGCCGCGCCCCGAGGGCGAAAAGCCGCTGGCCTCGCCGGCCGTCCGCCTCAGGGCGAAAGAGGCCGGCATCGACCTTCGGCAGGTCCCGGGAACCGGCCCGGCCGGACGCATCCAGCACGAGGACATCGACGCGTTCCTGGCACGCGGACCGCAGCTCGCGAAGGCCACTGGCCTCGCCCGCAACGAGGCGGTCGAGGACATCAAGATAGTCGGGCTCAGGCGAAAGATCGCCGAGAAGATGACGCTGGCCATGTCGCGCATCCCGCACATCACCTATGTCGAGGAGATCGACGTCACCGCGCTCGAGGATCTGCGCGCCGCGCTCAACAAGGAGAAGCGGCCGGGCGCGGACAGGCCGAAGCTGACGCTGCTGCCGTTCCTGATGCGGGCGATGGTCAAGGCGATTGCCGACCAGCCGAACCTCAATGCGGTGTTCGACGACGAGGCCGGTATCGTCCACCAGCATGGCGGCGTCCATATCGGCATCGCCGCGCAGACGCCGTCGGGACTGATGGTGCCGGTGATCAAGCACGCCGAGGCGCGCGACATCTGGGATTGCGCAGCCGAGGTTGTCAGGCTGGCCGAGGCGGCAAAATCCGGCACGGCGACGCGCGACGAGCTCTCGGGCTCGACCATCACCATCACCTCGCTCGGCGCCATGGGCGGCGTGGCGACGACGCCGGTGATCAATCATCCGGAAGTGGCGATCGTCGGCGTCAACAAGATGATGGTGCGGCCGGTATGGGACGGCACCCAGTTCATCCCGCGCAAGATGATGAACCTGTCCTCCAGCTTCGACCACCGCGTCATCGACGGCTGGGACGCGGCGGTGTTCATCCAGCGGATAAAGGCGTTGCTCGAGACGCCGGCGCTGATTTTTGTGGATTGAGGTAATGAATAGAATGTTGCGATGGTGCGGAACGATCGAGAGGCTGGAGGGACAGCGCCCTCCTCTGCCTTGCCAGGCATCTCCCCCACGAGGGGGGAGATTGGCAGTTCCCGCGCTCCGCCCGCTCCTGAGACGGCGGCGATTGGCGAAGGCGGAGGCGAGATCCAATCTCCCCCCCTGTGGGGGAGATGTCCGGCAGGACAGAGGGGGGCGCCAAGGATCGCCACAGAGCGCCCTTTTCCGAGCCGCTGCATGGGGCACGACATGAAGGAAATCTCCTGCAAGCTGCTGGTCATCGGCGCCGGTCCGGGCGGCTATGTCTGCGCCATCCGTGCCGGGCAGCTTGGCATCGACACGGTGATTGTCGAGGCCGGCAAGCCAGGCGGCACTTGCCTCAATGTCGGCTGCATCCCGTCCAAGGCCCTGATCCATGCGGCCGAGGAGTTCGAGAAGCTCTCGCACATGGCCGGCGGCAAAAGTCCACTCGGCATAACGGTCGCAGCACCATCGCTTGATCTCGCCGCGACCATTGCCTGGAAAGACGGCATCGTTAGCCGGCTGAACAACGGTGTCGCCGGCCTGCTGAAGAAAGCGGGCGTGAAGACGGTGCATGGCTGGGCGACATTTCGCGACGGCAAGACCGTTGCGGTCGAGACCGAGATCGGCGTGCAGGTGATCCGCGCCGAAACGGTGGTGATCGCGACCGGCTCGGCGCCGGTCGAACTGCCATCGCTGCCGTTCGGTGGGCCGGTCATTTCGTCGACCGAGGCGCTGGCGCTGAGCAAAGTTCCGGAGAGGCTGGCGGTGGTCGGCGGCGGCTATATCGGGCTGGAACTCGGCATCGCCTTTGTCAAGCTGGGCGCCAAGGTGACCGTGATCGAGGCGTTGCCGCGCGTGCTGGCGCAATACGATGCGGAACTGACCCGGCCGGTGGTGAGGCGGCTGGCCGAACTTGGCATCGAGGTGCTCGTGAACGCCAAGGCCAAGGGGCTGTCCACTAAGCGCGACGCGCTGCTGGTCGAGACGAATGGCGGCAAGAACGGCAAGATTGCTGCCGACAAGGTCCTGGTCACGGTCGGTCGGAAGCCGGTGACCGAAGGCTGGGGGTTGGAGCAGATCGACCTCGACATGGCCGTACCCTTCATCCGCATCGACGACCAGTGCCGCAGCTCGATGCGCGGTATCTTTGCTATTGGCGACGTCACCGGCGAGCCGATGCTGGCGCACCGGGCGATGGCGCAAGGCGAAATGGTCGCCGAGATCGTCGCCGGCCACAGGCGCAGCTGGGACAGACGAGCGATCCCGGCTGTCTGCTTCACCGATCCGGAGCTGGTCACCGCGGGCCTGTCGCCGGAAGAGGCCAAGACCCGTGGCGAGATCAAGGTCGGGCTGTTTCCCTTCGCCGCCAATGGCCGGGCGATGACGAAGTTGGGCGAGGACGGATTCGTCCGGGTCGTTGCCCGCGCCGACAACCATCTGGTGCTCGGCATCCAGGCGGTCGGCCAGGGCGTGTCGGAACTGTCGACGGCGTTTGGGCTGGCGCTGGAGATGGGCGCGACGCTGGAGGATATCGCGGGCACCATTCATGCCCATCCGACACAGGGCGAGGGCTTTCAGGAAGCGGCGTTGAAGGCGCTGGGGCGGGCGGTGCATGTTTGAGGGCAGGTGATCTCCCCCCTTGAGGGGCAGGGGAATCGCATGTGGCGATTTTGGGGTTGAGTTTAGGCTGAGAAAGGATTCTTTGGAGAGGCAGTTGAGCGAAGGAGCG
>NZ_JAMYLN010000063.1:0-13505 GCF_040318035.1 Mesorhizobium sp. M1329
AACGCTACTACGCCATGTTGGATGAACCAGCCATAGCCGCGTGACTCAAACGAAACGGCCTCCGGAAAACCCGGGGCGGTTCACTTCTACCGGAAGATTTAGCGCCTTGTGAAGGTAGTCCCGGACGGCTTCTGACGCGATCCACCGTCGTATAAGATCGGCCCTAACCCTCTGCTTCCTTTTGTCGACCTGAACCATGGCCGAACCTACAGGCTACATACACCGGACCAGCTAGGGGCCGGGCTTGTTTCTCGGGAATGTTTGGTACAAAATTCCGAGTGGGTGGTCGGATAAGTGGCTCGCGTGCCCCCCCTGAACCCTTCATTTCCCAAGTAGCGCCTTGGAGACCGACTTGCTATGTACTCTTCGCGGCGTCCTCGACTGCCGACCAAAACTCTGTTGCTATCAGCCATGACGCGCGCGCCTGTTATAGTTTCATTGGAGCCATGACCCTCAGCTTCGTTGGGGTTCTGGCCTTCCGGTGGTTTGGCCTCTCGCGCTGGTCTCGTTAACTTCTTGATCACTCATCAGGGCGCCGGTCCTCTTTGGCGGCTAGCTGGGCCAGCAACTGGCGCGATGCTTCGATTGTCCGACGCGTCTCTTCGATAGTCGATTGAAGGTCGTCTACCTGACGCCACGCCCGCGCTTGGTATAACCGGGCACCTTCAAGGTGAAGACGATCAGGTTCCCATCGATTCATTGTCTGATGCGCGCTATGCGGTTCAGTTCGAATTTGACCACGATCTGGGCTAGCTGGTTGCCTGCTTCATCGCGGACTTGAATGCCAGCCTCGTGGTAGGTGCCATCGGGCAGCTTTTCTCTTGCGATTTCAAGCAGCGTTTTTGCTGCCTCGTCCTCCGCAGATTCCAGGCTCGGAAGCTCTGAACCTTCAGGGTCTGGGAAGGTCTCTCCATTGCTGGACAAGTCGAAGAAATAGCGCGGCATCACTCCTAACTAGGATTGCCGGACAATGTTCAATGTCTGTTTTTTACATAGAAAGAGCTAATCCACCATGTCCCGCAGGGGCTTCTTGCGTTTCGGCGGCCTGTATTTCTCCACCAGCCTGACCTTGTTGATGTCGATCGTCACCGGCGGTCCCTGTCGATGGTCACCTTGCCGCCTTCCTCTTCTATGCGCGCTGGATAGGTGAGTTCGATGGCCCGTCGCACGAGCTGGCCGCCATGGTGCCACCGGATCGATCGTTGAAGAGATCAGGTTTTCGTCAATTTGTGCCAGACCGACGAGGTTACCCTGCGGATCTCGGAACTGCCCAATCGTCACCGGGGTGCCGGGCGAGCGTTTCGGCCCAAGACTTTAGGCGCTCACAAACAGCTACCGCCCGGGAGAGCGCTGATGCTGCGACTCGGCGTGGTGACATCTGTCCATGTCGTGCGCGTCGAGATTCTGCCAGCACATCAGCCAATTGATGAAATGCTCGGTTGTCGGCCCGTGCGGTTTTCCCTTGTACCCGGTGGCGACGTTGCCAGTCCTGACCGGTTTCATCTGGCGTCCGTCTGGTACCCGTCAGTGGGCCTATGCGCGTCCAATGGCGATCTCGCTTACATTCCCAGATCGCCGCTTCCAGAGCCGGTCACACCCAAACAGACGAGGCCGTGCAGTCTGGCGACAAGAGCACGGTACCCACCGGTATGGGACCAGTTCACACCTTCGGCGATGCGATGAAGCTGATTTCTCAGGCCGCCGAATAGCCATGCACCGGTTCATGCGTCCCTTCACTCGCATCTCCCGCCCCTTTGCTCCGATGCACTTCGATGCCCGAACATCCGGCTGGAGGTTTGATCCCGATGAGATCGCGATCTTCGAATTGTCGGCGCACTGGCAACCATGGATCTGAGCCCCGAGCCTGATTCCGGCATCCTCAACCGACTGCCAATGTCACCGGCAGCAAAGGCTACGCCAGATCATCGCGATGGGGCATTTGCTGCGGCGGCGGAGTAGCAGATGTCAGGCGTTCAAGATTTTCGCTTCCTTGGCGGCGGTCAGAAATGCCACGCGGGCTACCTCCGGGGCGCTTCCGCCCCCGAGCACCTTCATGCAGGCCATTCGTGCCTGGATGCGGCACCCGGTCTCTCCAATGGGCCAGTCATACAGCAGCATTTCGGCGGCTTCGCGGGTGCTCGAAACACTGACTTTGCCCGAGGACAGCAACACGGTCACGGGTTTTTCGAACGTGCCGACGTCTCGTTCGCTGGTCATATTCTGGTTTCCTTTCACGATGTCCCGACGACCCTACGGGCGAACACCACATTTCGTTGCGTCACAATTGACTCGGTGCGCGAACATTCTGTGACAAGCTCCTTGCGACTGCATGCCTTTGGGGCCTGGCGACAACCGATGCTGGCGGCATTCCTGCCGCCATTGCCGAGGGGTGAGGATGTTGGTCCTCGGCCTCGATATCGAATTCGCTTGGTATGAGGCCGGCTCATCGCTCTCGTCGATCAAGACTGGCCTGATCAAAGCCGTGGCGAGAACGCCGAGGAGAAGGGGATCGGTCAGTTGCCAGCTTCGCGACAGGCCCGACTTCGTGGTGATCGAGCAGCCGATGGGCAACATGGTCTCATTCAAAACGTGGTCTCATTCAGGGAGACCGCCAATCTGCTTATGATGCGGTGGACGGCTCTCCTCCCTCCTGCGGTATGATCGCGGGATTGAGCTGGAGGAGCGCTACGATGAGGAGCATTACAACGATAGGTTTGGATATTGCGAAGTCCGTGTTTCAAGTTCACGGAGTGGATGCGGCCGGCGAGGTTGTTGTTCGCCGGAAGCTGACGAGGGGGCGTGTTCTTGCATTCTTCGAGAGCCTGCCGCGATGCCTGGTCGGGATCGAGGCCTGCAGTTCCTCGCATTTTTGGGCTCGCGAGCTGATCGCACTCGGCCATGATGTGCGGCTGCTGCCGGCACAGTAACCTATCTGAAGCGACAGAAGAATGATGCCGCGGACGCAGAGGCGATCTGCGAGGCCGTGACCCGTCCGACCATGCGCTTCGTGCCGGTCAAGTCGCCGGAGCAGCAAAGCGTGATGATGCTGCATCGTGTCCGGTTGATGCTTAATCGTCCGCGCACTCAGATATCGAACGCGCTGAGATCCCACCTGTCCGAGTTCGGGGTCGTGGCGCCGATCGGGCGGAATGGAATTGAACAACTGCTCTTGGTCATCAACGACGAGAACGACGCCAGGATACCCGCTGACGCACGGCTATGCCTGCGGATGCTGGAGGCACAGCTTCGGGTCGTGAAGCAACAGATCCTCGAAAACGATCGCCGGGCCCGGGCGAGTGCGCGAGAGACTGAGCTGGGTCGCAGGTTGATGGAAATCCCGGGCGTCGGCCCGCTGTTGGCGAGTGCGTTCGTGGCGACCGTCGCCGATCCGCACGCGTTCAAGTCGGGGCGATGCCTATCGGCCTGGATCGGGCTCGTTCCGAAGCAAAACTCGAGCGGTGGCAAGGAGAGGCTCGCCAGTATCTCCAAGGCCGGCAATCGCTACCTGCGACAGCTGCTCGTGGTCGGAGCCATGGCGGTCATCCGCTATGCCGAGCGGAACGGGACCAGGCGGCCATGGCTCGTGCAGCTGATGGCCCGGCGAACGACCAAGGTTGCAGCCGTTGCGCTCGCCAACAAGACTGCCCGCATGGTCTGGGCATTGATGACAGGCGGCGAGCGCTACAGGGAGCCGGCCATCGCATAGAACGACACAAGGCGAGCGATCGCCGACGAGGTTGGAAAGGGCGGACAGGAGCTAATGCACAAAGCCGGTTGAAACCGCCGGATCAGGAAAACCCACTGGGGCCGTGCACTTCGAGTGCGAGCTTACGATCGGGACCTGAGACGCGCGAATGGCATTATGGCCAGCGGCACATGAAAGGCCGCACCTACAGGTCGGATACATGGCCGCACCAACCAGCAGATGCAAAAGGCTCAAAGAATCCCTTGCCAACGGAGAGCCGTCCATACACGGCCCCAGCGACAAGCAAACCAGTAACCCGAACGCGTTGCAGCGCGAGGGGCTGGTCTGCGCCGCTGCGGCAATCATCAGCGGCGGCTACGGTATCCGCCGGGAAACAATCCCGTTGTCGACGTAGCGGAAGCGTTTGCTCGGCATGGGCTGCTTGCCCGCCTTTGACCACGCCATGTGGAAGCGCACTGCGGTCGAGCGCTGCCGGCCGCCCAAGACGAAGAATGCGAACGCCGCATAAGCCGTCGGCTTAGCGACGGCCAGCGAAGCTTGTCAGGGGTTCAAAATTGCGAGGGCAGCGTCACCTTACATCAACTTTACGCCGCCAAGGCGAGGACTGCTCGAAAGGCGGGTTACGAATGCGCCATGTGCTGATTTCCGGTAATGGAATGCGGCCTTGTCCGGATCGTAGACACGCTGCTCAATGTCGGCGGAGAACAAAGGACGGGCTGCGTGCACCGGCGTGTCATTGCCGACCTTGCCAAGGATAGTCTTGACGAGCGCTTCGCGGTCGACCGCGTATTCAGCGCTATGCGCAGATCATTATTGTCAAAGGGGCTGTCGCAGCGCGCTACCATATAGTAGTGCCGCGCCTGTGACTTGAAGGTAAGCTGCTGCGGTCAGAGACATGGCTTGCGGTGGGCGTACGGGCACGGCCGAGCGCTGTCTCGAGGATTGAGATGATCGTTCATTTAGTAGACGGCACATACGAGCTGTTTCGCCACTTCTATGGCCAACGCCGGTTCAACAACGGCCAAGACAAGCCGTTTGGCGCCGTCGTTGGCGTGCTGAACACAGTGCTGGAGATGATCGAGAATGGCGCCACGCACATTGGGGTAGCGACAGATCATGTAATCGAGTCGTTCAGAAATCGGCTCTGGCCCGGCTACAAGACCGGGGATGGCATCGAGCCGGCATTGCTCGCGCAGTTCCACCCCCTTGAGAAAGCCCTGGCGGCCATGGGAGTGGCGGTCTGGCCGATGATCGACCTGGAAGCCGACGACGCGCTGGCATCCGCGGCACGGAGCGCGGCTGCCGATGAGCGCGTGCAGAAGGTGTGTATCTGGACGCCGGACAAGGATCTCGCGCAGTGCGTGCGAGGTGACCATGTGGTTCAGGTAGACCGCAGGACCAAGCAAATTCGCGATGCCGCGGGTGTACGCGAGAAGTTCGGAGTGGAGCCGTCCCTGATTCCAGATTTCCTCGCGCTCGTGGGTGACACCGCCGATGGCTACCCGGGTCTCGAGGGCATCGGCCTGGTCTCGGCGGCCCGGCTGCTGGGCCGCTATGGCCCCCTTGAAAGCTTTCCGCCTGAAGCCCTCGGCAAGCGTAGAGAGTTCGCACTTTTGTTCAAAAATCTCGCGACGTTACGTACGGACGCTCAGCTATTCGATGACGTCGAACAGCTGCGCTGGCGCGGCCCGACCAAAGCGTTCGAGACCTGCGTGATCCAGCTAAATGACACCAGGCTCCTCGCACGTGCGCTCAAGGCTCGGGACGACTGACCTCGCGAGGCGAGGTCTGGAAGCGGTCAGCGCCGATTCCCAATCGCACGGGCACCGTACGCGCGGCAACAGTCTTGAAGAACACACAGCGCAACGTTGCGGCGGGTGACAGGCGCTCAGGCAGCATCTGCGTTGTTGGTGGCTTCGATGGCAAAGCGTCGCACCTAGACCTAGATGCAAGGATGGTTGCGTCTGGGCGTGCTCCGCTCAGTGGTATAGCTCGGCGGTGAGGCGGCTCGTGGGCGGGCCCTCAGTAGGGGGGCAGCATCTGAACCCTGCTTTGTCTTTCCGGTGATGGGGTGATGGGAAGGATACCCTCATTGCTCGATTGGCCTGTTCGAAAGATGACGGCCATCTAACACCGTCATTGGCGCCCAGCGAAGTTGCGGCAGATGCAAGTGAGGCGCTACGTTGTGCGCCCGTCCAAACGTGTTTGCTTGTCGTCGGCATTGGCCGATTCACCCAGGGTATCGGCGACCGTGGCACCTCGCGCACCCATTGGCTGCTGCGCACCTGTGGTGGTGTCCTTGGCTGTCTGGTGCTCCATCTCGGCATTCAGCTCCGCACCGACAATCAGCACAATCACGGAAATCCAGGTCCACATCATGAAGCCGATGACCGTCCCCAGGGCTCCGTAGGTCACGTTGTAGTTAGCGAAGTTTTCAAGATAAAAGGAGAACCCCACCGAGACCGCGATCCAAACCCCAGCCGAGAGGAATGCCCCCCATGTGGCCCATCGCCACTTTGCCTTTTCGCGGCTAGGGCCGTAGCGGTAGATCAGCGTAATTCCGCTTCCGACCATGATCAGCAAAACCGGCCACCGCAAGATCCGCACAAGGGTTTCGGTCCAGCCGCCGAGGTTCAGCAGCGCAAGCATTGCGGGCACGATCCCGACCGAGATGATAAGGCCGATGCCAATGAGGATGGCGCCAAGGGTGAACCCCAAGGCCAGGAGATTCAGATGGATAAAGCCGCGCTTTTCAGTCTCCTCATAAGCGATGTTCATTGCTTCAAACAGTGTCTTGATGCCGCTGTTGGCGCTCCACAGTGCAACAGCAAGACCTATGATAAAGCCAAAGCTGAGCGTGCCAGTGTTCTGAGCGGCCAATGAGCTAAGTTGCGATCTGATAAGCTCCAAACCGCCAGAAGGCAGTATGCCGCCAAGGAATGAAATGTGCTCGGCGATGGTCTGAGGATCGGCGACGAAGCCGTAGATGGACACGAAGGCGGCAAGCGCTGGAAACAGCGCAAGAAGCAGGTAGAACGTGGCTCCGGCCGCGATCAGCGTGACACGGTCCTCTGTTACCTCAGCCCACACCCGCCACAGCACATCCCTCCAGCCGCCGCCGGAAATTTGCGATGGCCGTTCGGCATTGCGTCCACGGCCCTCCTTGTCTTCTTGTCCGGCCCGCCGCTCCAGTCGCACTTGGTTTTCGTCGGAATCTTCGGCTTTGTTCTTCGACATGACTGCAGTCCGTCGCATCTTCCTCGACGGCAAACGTTTAGGCGCGCCAATAGATGCAGGTGCAGACCTGCGCTCGCAAATAATCATCCGCCAGCTGCAGAAATACCGGCCATCTAACAACGACACTGCCCGCCTCTGACTGACGACCGCTTCCGAGGGCCGGAGTGGGGCTGTCCGGTCTCGCCTCGGATGGGCCATCTCACCACATCGTTCCGCCGGTATCAGCACCGGCTAGCGCCAAGTTCCGGCGTCATGTTCTACCGCAGCGACTTTGAAATCGTGGAGGCATTTCCAGGCGCAAGACGCAGGAAGTCACTATCCGCATGCCGCAGGACCCTGGTTCGGCTGGCAAGGCAGACGCAGCAACGAAAGTGAATCTCTCGCCGGCCATGACGTGAAGGTTCTTCAGGTCTTAGGCGACAAGGACACACGCCGCCCAGGCTGAGCCGCAGCGTGAAGCTCTTGCGCAGTCGCTGGAACGAAACATTCCTCGACGAGGTCTGTTGGGTTCCGAATGGACAATTTGACGATCAGGTAGATACCTTCGTCTACGCTCTGAACGAGCTCGCACTCGGATCGACCTTCACCCTTGACAATATCGGACGGTCGAGATCGCCGAAGCTGATTTTAATCAAAATGCTCTGGCAGGGCCTTCAACTGATCGGTGGTCATTTGTGTGATGGCATGCACGGTGCCGTCTTCGTCCCGCATAAAATCGAGCTGAGTTGCATATAAGGCCACGCGCTTTGAGCCTATGCCGAGGAACCCACCAACATCGAAGACGACTTGCGCATGCTCGCCCGTTCCATGGATGTGGTCGACTGAACTGATTTCCTCATCGTGGCGACCGTAGATGGTCGCCCCCTCAACAACGTCAGCGCGCAGTTCAGAACTCGAAAGCCGTGCGTGATTGGTGTGGTCCATTTTTGGAGTCTCCTCTCCGCTGGACTGAGGTAACCCCCGACAGGGCCAACCGTTCCGAACCATCATTCACGAGTGTCATTCGCGGATGGGCACGAGCGGGAAATATGGGACGCGCTTGGCTGTCGCCGGTCCCAGAAACGAGCTGGCGTTGGGTTCGACATCCGGTTTTGGGGGGTGTCAGTGGTGGTGGTTCGCCTTGCACCAAGTGCAACCACCGAAGTAGGTCAGCCTGCCTGCTTAACCGCCTGAAAACGCGCCCGAGCCACGATGAGCAGCACGCTCTCATCAGCCATGCCACTCTGGAAGAGCCGCACAAGATCGGCTGCGAGCTTCTCAGCTGCCGGTGAGCCGGGCTCGACATGCCCTTCCTCGCATATCTGGCTGAAAACGGATTTGAGAGCTTCCAAGTCGGTCGGGTAAAGGGCTGGGTCAATGTTCATGCGATCAATCATCTGGGGCCTCCTCAGTTGGCGACAGGTGAACGAAACGACAGCGGACAATGACTCCGCTGGCCCAAGGAGTCATTTAGAAATGACAATGCATTCGGCTCGGTACGGATCGAACAATCCACAACGTGACTCATGAGAACGGAACATAAACTTATTTCCATTCTGGGGGCCACTATTCCCGCCCGCCACAAGGGCATCAATGCCTTACCGCTTTTGGCACTATCACGCGGTCATGCCGTGGGAGAACAGCTGCTACATGGCTCACCAGCCTGCTCATGGGCGTGCTGCCGAGAGGGAATGTGCCGAGCGCCGCGTGTTCCTCGACCGGACCCAGCTCTTGGGTAGCTTTGGACGGTTGTGCTGTTTCCCGATGGGATCGGCGTTGCACTGCAGACACCATTTTGTCCGACGTTGATCTGCCAGGCGGGACGGTTTTCAGCTTGCCGCGTGGGTCCGCGGCCGACTGAAGTCAGCGGTCAACCTCGCTCAACCTGTTGGCTGCCACAGAGCCGTGGCGAAGGAACAACAAGAGACTGATCCAGTTAGACCATGCATGCGTCGATACAAATGAAACAGGAGATGACAATGGCGACGAAGAAAGGCTCTCAGGGCGGCTCCAAGGGTTTGGAAGACCTTTTCCATGATGGGTTGAAAGACATTTACTACGCCGAACGCAAGATTTTGACGGCGCTCCGGAAAATGGCAAGGGGCGCGGAGTCCGAAGAGCTGAAGGCGGCGTTCGAAAAACATCGTGACGAGACGGAAGGTCAGATCGAGCGCCTGCAACAGGTTTTCGACGCCTTTGGCAAGAGAGCCAAAGGGAAAACGTGCCCGGCGATCGACGGCATCATCGAAGAAGGACAGGAGATTTTGGAGGAATTCGAGGAGGCTCCGGCATTGGATGCGGGTCTCGTGGCTGCAGCCCAGTCCGTCGAACATTATGAAATAGCGCGCTACGGGACTCTTGTCACATGGGCCGAGTTACTTGGTCTGAAAGACGCCGTCCCGCTACTCGAACAGACGCTCAAGGAAGAAAAAGCAACCGATGAGGCGCTCACCCGACTGGGCGAAACAGGCGTCAACGAACGGGCGATGCGACAGGCCGCATAGGTTTGGATCGAATCGACGCGAACGCGGCCCCGGCAGACGGATAGAACGGGGTTGTATTCCCCAATCCAGGCGCGCATCTACACCGCAGCCGCTGAGCCGTCGAGGTGGTGGTGGCCGACCGATTCGCCCATGCTGTGCTGCTAACTACGCTCGTGAGGACGACCTTAAGAGCGCAGCCTCGCTACCGTGCCATCTTCCCGCAAGTACTCGCCGCGGCAGCGACCCTGTCCACCATCGCGAGAACGGCCAGCGGTGCGGTGTGGTGGACCATGTGGCCGGCCTGCGGGATGATATGCACAAAGGAACCAGGAATCTCGGATTGAAGTCCAAGAGCCTCGGCTTTCGCATCGAACAACCGGTCGCCGGCCCCAGCGATAATGCCGACAGGCAGCGACAGATCATGGTAGCGGGTGAAGCGGCCGCCAGCCAGCGCGCCGGCCAGCATCAATCCCGATTCGGCCGCGATCGACCGCAGCTGTGAGGGCCGGCTGGCGATCTCTTTTGCCGACGAAGCAAACGCCGCAGAGATGATGCCGGGGCGAAATATCTTGCCCATTGCGAGCGGCCAGGTGAGCCGCACAAGCAGCGGCAGCAAGGTGTGGCGGAAAACTCCACCGGCGACAGGGAAGGCCGGTAGCGCCGCCAGTGCAAGGCCCAGGCGCGGCGGCGGACGGTAATAACCCGAGACAAGCACGATTCCGGCAACTGATGCTGGGTGCCTGCGCGCGAGTTGGAGAGCCACCGACGCGCCCCAGGAATGGCCCAGAATGAGATATCTTTCGATTCCAAGCTGCGCGATGGCGGCATGAATGAGATCGGCCTGCGCGGCCGCCGTCCACAATTTGCCTCGCGGCCGCGTGCTCCTGCCGAAGCCGGGCCGATCAAAGGCGAGCACCCGGTATTTGTCGGCCGCTTCGTCGAGCATGCCGCTGGTCTTGAAATCCTCGGCCGACGAGCCGTTTCCGTGCAGCAGGATCAACGGCGCCCCGCCGCCCTGCTCAAGGAGGTGCAGGCGCACCCCCGACACCCCGACAAGACGCCCCGACCCGTGCGGGAAAAGCGCGCGTCTGGCCCGAGCGCTGTTGTACAGCGCCAGGCTGACCAACCCGGCGGCAAGCAGGACGGCTGCTGCGGTTGTCTTGTTCGTGCGGCGGGTCACTAGCGGCCGCCGCGCGCAAAGTCGACAGGTGTGACCGCTCTCGGAATGCCTTGATGCTGCTGCCGAACTGCCGCGCGTGTCGGCGCGTGGCTTACAGAGTCCATCTCTTGCTCTCCCTGTTGGTTGCCCAAACCGCCTGATCGTCGGTTGCTCTTGGAAGAAGGTTCTGCTGCTTTCGGCTCACCGGAACTTTGCAATGGGATCCAGGGCTTAACGCCGATGCTTTGAAAGGGTCTCGATGATGACCGGCGCAGGACCGTAGCGACCGCTAGGCATGTCAGACCGGTGGATCGGGGTGCTGGGCCGGCTCCAGACATCGCCGTCTCCATTGGGTCTCAATTTTTCCTCGGCTCCCAATCGTGCTCGAACTGCACGGCCCATTCCAGGTTCAACAGCCATGGCTCCCGTCGCCCGATCCAAAGCTCATAATCTGGTATAAGATTGCTCGGAGCTTGATCCAGGCTGCCGATCATCACCTCGGCCTCGTCCTCCCGAAGGCTTACGAGGCGCGAACCACAGGTTGGGCAGAAGCTCCGCCCGGCAAAGGTGTGGAGATTGCCAGTGTCTTCGTAGCTCGATCTGGGCCAAACCGCGAAGCAGACGAAGGCGCTCCCGCTCGTTCGCCTGCAGTCATGGCAGTGGCATATACCAACCCTCGTCGGCTGCCCTTTGAGCCGGATGCTAGCAGCTCCGCAAAGGCAGCCACCTGTGCGAACTTGCTCGTCCATCATATCGACACCGCTCGCATAAGGAGATCGCAGCTCTCGTTTGGATTCGGAACAGAAGATTCATACGGCAGCACATCGGGATCCGGCGTCCACATTGGCGCGTCTAATGGCGGCTCTTCTGGTTGGGGTCCCATGGGAAGGCACATGGCGTAATCTCCTTTGCCCGGCAACGAGTGGCAAGGAGGGTTGGTTCCAGCCGTCAACTCGGCCTCACCCCGAGCTGCCCTTGAGAAGGTTGCCGGAGGCACTAAGCTCAGGCTCTTTCACGTGCGTCGAGGAGAATGATGAACTGTGAGGCAAAGAGCAGCCTGGCCGGCCGGACCAGACGCTGGGCCATCGCGCTAACGGAACGGAGAAGCGTCACCGGGACGGATGGCGAAGCCTCGTTCGGCCCATGGCTAGCCGACGCGTTGCGCTACGAGACGGCATTTCGCCGCGCGGAAATCTGGACCATAGAAGTCGAGCCGGGGGATGGGCGCCACTGCGTGGCGATGCTGGTCCGCGGCAATAGCCCCGCCACCGTCGTGTTGACCGGCCACTACGATACTGTCACGACGAGCGACTATGGCGAGCTGGAGGACATGGCAATCCGGCCGCAACAACTCACGCAGGCGCTGGGCAAAACCTTGGCCTCGACCGATGCGCCTGCCGCGAGGCGGGCGCGGGACGATTTCACGTCGGGAGAGTTTCTCGCAGGGCGCGGCCTGCTCGACATGAAGGCCGGTCTCGCCGCCGGGCTGGCAGTCTGCGCCGAATTGGCCGAAAGCGCTAACGCGGCGGGAAATCTTCTGTTCATCGCCGTCCCAGACGAAGAGAACAGTTCTGCCGGAGCGCGCAAGGCGGCACAGGAGCTGCCGGCGATTGCTGGCGAGCGCGGGCTCGATATTCTGGCGGCGATCAATCTCGATGCGATCGCCGACAACGGTGACGGCAGCGAGGGTCGTGTCATCGCGCTTGGGACGGTCGGCAAGCTGCTCCCGACGGCCCATGTCGTCGGCGTTCCCGCGCATAGCGGTTTTCCCCTGAATGGCCTGAACGCCGCGACTGTTGCCGCTGCCATTGCCGTCCGGGTGGAATGGGCCTCTGAGCTTACCGACGATCCCCAGTCCGTTCCGGGCACACCGCCGAGTCTGCTCAGCATCCGCGATGGCAAGTCCGGCTACGACGTGACGACTGCGGCGACCGCGTTCGCTACGTTCAACGTGCTGAGCTATCGTCGGACGCCGGACGAGGTGCTTGATCGCTTCGACCGGCTTTGCGCCGATACTGCTTCTGCCTACCTGGTGGAGCTGAAACGGCGGCGGGATCCCCTGCACGGCAGCACCGCGATCGATCGCGTCGAAACAATTCCCCTGCATCGCTACGAGGCAGTGCTGGACCGCCTCGATGCGGAAGCACGATCAAGGCTTGGCACCCTCAGCGCGTCTCTTGCCGCCGGCGATCTCCCCCTGCCGGAGCAATGCCGGCTGGTTACCGAGGAGGCATGGCGATTGAGCCGCTTGCCGGGACCGGCAATCGTCACCGGCTTCGGCTCAATACCCTATCTGCCGACGAACCTTTCGGATAGGCCGGCAGCGGCGAGGTTGCGCGCGATTGCCTTGGACGTCGCAGCCGGCGCAAGCGCCCGCTATGGCTCAGCGATCGGGTGTGCGGATTACTTCGCCGGCATCTCGGATATGAGCTTCTTTGGCGAGGCTACCGAATCCGGTCTCGACGTCGTTGCCCGCAACACGCCGATGTGGCGTGACGGCATTCGCTGGCCCAAGTCAGGTGGGCTGGCCAACATTCCCACCATCAATATCGGCCCGTGGGGACGAGACTACCATACCCCGCTCGAGCGGCTCCACATCGGCTATGCTTTCGATGTCCTGCCGCAAGTCGTGAGCGATGTTTGTGCGACGCTTCTTGCAAAGAAGGATTAACGCGCAGAAGCAGCAACTCGATACCTCGCCAGGAGCAAATCTGAAAAGCAGAGGTTGCGCGCCAGATCAATCCCGAGGCAAGCCTGTGAAGAGATCTCAAGAACAGCTTCACCAGCGCACCACGAAAACCAGGGGGCAGCGCCTATGACGAAGTGTTGGGAGGCTCGTCCGACTCCGGCAAACGGTCGCGAATGGCTTCCTCGGTTTTGCTTGCCGTCTTTTTCACGACTTTCTCGACGCGGTCGACCAACGTCTCGGCGTCGCCGCTGG
>NZ_JAMYLN010000064.1:0-11214 GCF_040318035.1 Mesorhizobium sp. M1329
CGCGCCGGCGCCGAGGAATTGGCGGTGGTCGAGGATTTCACCGACCGCAAGGTGGTCGGTTTGCTGACCGAAGGCCATCTGATGCAGCGCTATGCCGAAGAACTCGACAAGGCGCGGCGCGATCTGTCGGGCGGGGGAGAGCCAACGTCTGGATACGAGCCGACGTTGACCTTCGCAGACCGAATCCTGAGTGGCTGCTTGCGCCTCATATCGGCCGCTCAGCATCCCCTCGCCATTGCCTGAAAGCGGACGTTGTCGACAGCGAAGTTCCGTTCGAGGGTACGCACTCGGTCTCAACTAATCGGGCGACTGCTGCCAGTTGAATTGCCTTGGCCCGTTCCATTTGCCGCTGGCCGCCAGGTCCAGCAGAGTTCCACGGCATAGGGCCTCGACCGTCAGCGATTCAGCTGGCAAGTATCATTCTGTCATTTTGCGGCATCAAGCTCGGCGGAAAAGAGCTAGTTCGGCTGATGCGTGTCTTCTGCGGTGTGCGACCATACGCCTCTCGGTATACCTTCGAAAAATGCGATGCCGATACAAATCCGCACGCGACAGCGATATCGACAATCGGCAGTTTCGTCTGAACAATGAGCCCATCGGCATGCTCAAGTCTCAAATTCATGTAGTACCTAGCCGGCGAACAGCTGAACTCATTTCGGAACAACCGCTCAAGCTGCCGACGCGAGAGACGAGTAGCGGCAGCCAAAGTGCCCATTGCAATCGGATCTGCGAGATTTTCTTCCATCCTCCGAACAACATGCAGTACCACCTCGTTACATGGCCCTAGCCGTTTTGACAGAGGCAACCTCTGCCGAGCTGTTGCCCCCCGAATCTGGTCGGCGACGAGATGTTGACATACCCGCGCAAACACATCCTCCCCGAAGTCTCGGCCGATGATGCAGGCCATCATGTCTATCGAAGAGGCGCCTCCCGCCGAGGTGTAAATGTCTCCATCGATCTCGTAGATACCCAGACTGACGTTAACCCAAGTGTTATGTTCAACGAACGCGGGAAAATTCCGCCAATGAATGACGCATCTGCGGCCTTCAAGCAGGCCTGCCGTTGTTAGCACCTGAGCGCCGGAGGATAGCGCAGCGAGAACAACGCCGCGATGACTGCATTCTCGCAGCCACGCATCCACTGCACGATCGCGATACCTGTCAACATTAGGACCTGAGCAGACAATCACTTTGTCTGGACGCTTGCCGCCAACCAGGTAGGATCTCGCGATAAATCGAATTGACCGTCTGAATATCCAGACCGCAGCTTGCCCTGACGTCACTCCCGTCTGCAGAGAGAAGCCTCCAGCTGTAAGCCTCGTAGCCCAACACCAGGTTCGTAAGGCGGAACACCTCAAGCGCGCCTCCGAACGACAGAATATCGAACTCCGGTACCAGATAAAAAACTACATCTCGGGGTACGATGTTTAAGTTGGCCACAGTTTCCCCTGGCATTTAGGTCAGTTGGCCTTTGTCTAAGCTCGACATCGATGTCGGCAGCATCCGGTGTCCGTTGCGGCGGCAACAGGACTAGCTCGTCGACCGATCGATGAGCTGGAGCCGGACGGCCAACTTGGAAGGGACGCATACTGCGTGGCTATTGGAGCATGTCGGCGAGTTCGAGCAGGTTCTTCGCTTTGTAGTCCCAGCCGTCCTGTGCCTTCTGGTTACCTACCTTGGATGGGTCTTCAGCATTGGCGCGAACGATGTAGGCGGTCTTCAATCCGCAACGACGGGCCGCTTCCAGGTCGTAGTCATGCGCCGCCACCAGCATGGCATTCTCCGGCTGGACCTCGAGCAACTCGCAGGCCCGCAGGTAGACCTGCGGCATGGGCTTATAAGCCTGAGACATATCGGCGCCGACGATAAAATCCCACGGCAGATTGTTGAATTTCGACAGGTTCACCAGAAGGCGGGCGTGTCCATCGGACAGCGGAGCGACGATAAAACGTGACTTCAAGCGAGAGAGACCATCGCCCAGGTCCGGCCAGGCCTTCAGGCGGTGCCAAGACAGATTGAGGTCTTCAAGTTCCTCCGGTGGCAACGATGCAGAGGACAAGCCGAATTCCTCGAGGCTGGCAACGAGATTTTCTCTGTTTACCTGATCGAGGGAAACGAATGATCGCTTACCTGCCCGGATCGGGTCGACCGAAGCGTCGTAGCGTCCTACCCACGCGTCGGCAAAACGAGCAGGGTCTATGCGGCCAAGGTTGTGGCGTTTCAGAAACTCTCCGACCTCGGCCGTGATGCTGCCACGCCAGTCGACCGTCGTCCCCAGGACGTCAAAGAACAGAACTTCAATATTACGCACGTTTTCTCCTTTTGCCCTGAATTTAGGATTAGTCGCGATATGAGGAGTCGGTTTTGTCCAACTGCCGCTTCAGATAGTCGAAGTGTGCGAATGCCTGGTCATTGTAGGGAAGCCAGCCATCGGCTGTCTTCTGGGCGAGGTCTTCGGACATGACATTCAGAGGCTCGCCAGTTGAATATGCGAGCACAAGGATCTTGGCCGCGCGCTCTACGAAATAGAGGTCTTCAAAAGCCTCGGCGACTGTTCGGCCCGTGACGGTGACACCATGGTTGCCCATGATGATGACGCTCTTGTTGCCGAAAGCCGCCGCCAAGCGCTGCCCTTCGGCGGCATCGTCAGCAATACCGCCGAAGCCGAGATCAAAGCCGAGCTTGCCAAAGAAACGGGCCGTGTTCTGGTCGACAGGCTTCATGTCAGGATCTTTCAGGCTGGCTAGCGCCGTCGTATACGGCGGATGGCAATGCAGCATAACCCTGACTTCCGGGCGCGCGCCGTGCACGGAACCGTGGATTGTCCACGCGGAAGGATCTGGAGCGTCAGGCCGAGTCATCACCTCGCTGTCGCCAGCGTTAAGAACCAAGAGATCGCTCGCCCGAATCTCCCCGAAGTGCCGCCAGCGTGGGTTCATGAGAAATTTCTTCCCGTCAGCGGAAAGTGCGGCACTGAAATGATTTCCCACCGATTCATGCCAATCGAACTGAGCTGCCAGACGAAAAGCTGCAGCAAGATCGACCCGGAGCGACTGTGTCTCTTCCGCAGTCAGTTCGGAGGGATGGGGATGGGCGTTCATGAACTCGCTCTGGTTAAGGTGTGCTTATATTGTGACGGTGGATCGGCCCTCGCTAGTTGCGATAATTGCGTTATTTGATTAGGTTTGGAAGATCTGAAAGTCTAATCTGACATAAGCAAGGGATTATGATATTGCGTCGACATCTCCCTCCCCTCCGGCTTCTGACAGCCTTTGAAACCGTGGTTCGTGCCGGCGGTGTCCAGAGCGCGGCGGCGGAGTTGAATGTCACGCAACCCGCCGTCAGCCAAGCACTTCGGAATCTCGAGGACCACATCGGCACGAAGCTGCTCGATCGACGGATGCGTCCTTCTGTGTTGACAGACGCAGGCCGGGTTCTGCTTCACGCAGTTTCGGACGGAATGGACCGGATCGAGAGCGCAATCGGAAAAATTAGAGCATTAGAGCGAAGCGAGCAGAACGTCGTTACGATCGCTTGCACCGTCTGTACTGGCACATATTGGCTAATGCCACGTTTGGCGACGTTCTACACTCGACACCCCGACATTGTTGTACGGGTTGTACCAACATCCGGCAGCCCGCAGTTTACGCCCGAAGCCGACCTGGTGATTCGCTATGGGGCGGGCGACTGGCTTGATGGCAAATGCGAACCGCTGTTCGATGAGCGCTTGATCCCAGTCTGTAGCCCGAAGGCCGTTGAACGGCTCGGCTCTGGCAATTTCGCGCGAGCTACCCTCCTCCACGTTAACGCCGACGAGGAATTTTCGCCCGGCTGGGACGAATATTTCGATGCGGTCGGTCTACCGCATGACCGGGAAGGAGATCTCTCATTTGACAACCACGTTCAGGCAACTCAGGCTGCGCTAGCAGGGATGGGAGTGATGCTCGGATGGATTGCGAACACCGGTGACCTTGTCCGGGAAGAGCGGTTGGTGATCTTCCGTAATCAGTCCATCATTCCCGGTGGCGCCTACTACTTAATGAGCCCGTTGCAGAGCCCGAGCAAGCCCGCGTCTGAAGTATTGGCGTCTCACCTGCGGACTTGCGTGGCCGCCTCGCAAATACGGTCATGAGCTGAATGGCCGCTTTTGCCAACTAGATGCTCGAAAGCCGCCAATCTGCTTACGCCCCAAGGCTGACTGTCAGCAACGGGCCGCCAAATCGACCGTTCACCTACGAACCCTTGCCGCGTGAAAGCCGACATCCCTGTTGAGGACGTTAGGCGTTCCGGAACTACGGCAAGAGATCCGTCACAGCGCGCCCACTTCCGTCCATTGCCATAGGGAAGCTGGCATGTTCGTGGATGATTTTCCAAGAACCGGCGATGCGCCTTAGCACGATGGTTCGCCGGCTCCAGGAGTCGACCTTTGTGCCATCGGTCTTAATGCCAGTCATGCGCGACAGCCCGAAGGCCACTGCAAGATCGCCGTCGATCATGAGCTGCGGGTCAGCAATGTGAACGGTGACGCCGTTGCGCCAAGTTGCAAACCAAGCATTTATCCCTTCGATGTCGCGTGCCTGTTCGCCTCGATAGGCAAGCGGCGGCGGCAGATCGAAAACCACGACATCCGGGTCCATGGCATCGACGTTGGCGCGGGCGTCCCCCTTGGCAGTTGCGTCTTCCTGGCCCCGGATGACAGACAAGACTTCCTTTTCAGACATATCGTTGCTCCTTCATTTTCTGGAACGACGCGGCCGGGGCGATCAATCCGACATCGTCACCATTCGTAACGAATATGGCCGGTCCTAGCTTTCCGCTTTCGGCGGACTGAAGCAACGCAGCATTTTCCACTTTGAGGCGAAATAATTCTCAACTATGGTTCGCCAGGCTTTAGGCATGGGGGGATATTGCCGATGGTTTTGTCACGCAGGGGTGTCGTGCTTGGCGGCCTGGCGCTGGTCGCGGTGGGTGCAACCAGCAATATTGCTCAAGCCGCGGCGGCAAAATCCTTTTTCGCCGGTACCGCCAGCGACAACAATTTTGTCTATCGCAAGACCAACTTCGCCAAGATCGACAAGAGATGGCATCGCCAGATCGTCAAGTATTTCAGCAGCGAGCCGGTCGGCACCGTCGTGGTCGATACCCGCCACCACTTCCTCTACGTCATCATGGAAAACAAGACCGCCATCCGCTACGGCGTCGGCGTCGGCAAGGACGGCTTCAAATGGTACGGCCGCGCGACGATCGACCGCCGCGCGCTCTGGCCGGAATGGGTCCCGCCCCCCGAAATGCGTAAGCGCAGGCCGGACCTACCACCCATGATCGCAGGCGGCGCGTCCAACAATCCGCTCGGGCCGCGCGCGCTCTATCTGCACCGCGACGGCGCCGACACCGGCTACCGCCTGCATGGCACGCTGGAGCCATGGAGCATCGGCACCGACGCTTCCAGCGGCTGCATCCGCATGTTTCCGGAAGACATCATCGACCTCTACCAGCGCTGCCCGATCGGCACCGCGGTGCAGGTCCTGCCGCACATCGCCGACCAGGCGCCCGCTTCCACCACTGTCGAATGATTGGCGCCTCATGAACCGCATGATTGAAAACACGCGCCGGCTACTCGCCGCCGGCCTGCTGGTGTTGGTCGCATCCTGCTCGACCAGCAACACGCTGGCCCCTTCCACGCCCGACGTCACCAACACCGAGGTTGCCGGCTTCCAGAACGTGCAGCCGGGCAGCGAGGAGGATTTTATCCTCAATGTCGGCCGCCGCACCTATTTCACGCAAGGTTCGGCCGCGCTCGATTCTGTCGCCAAGGCCACCCTCGACACCCAGATCGCCTGGTTAGCAAAGCATCCGCGCTGGCTGCTCAAGCTGCAGGGTTTCGCCGACGATCCCGGCGCAAGTGAAACGGCGCTGTCGCAGCAGCGCGCCGATGCGGTGATGGACTATCTCGCCGCCGGCGGCATAGACCGCAACCGCATGTGGGCCAGGGGCTACGGCAAGGACAGGCTCGTCCGCGAGTGCCCCGACACCGCCTGCAGGTCGCAGAACCGCCGCGTTGTGTCTAATTTGCGCGATGTGAGGGACGAGCCGTAGGGGGCTGCTGTTTTGCCTGTCACCAAATCAGTGTCTCACACCCGACGGCGGCATGGCTGCTTTGCGCCTCATCTCGGACATTGAGACCAGCGTCGCTGGGCGCTCAGAACGGACCCTCGCTATCCAGAAGCGGAACTCGATGGACCAGCAAGCCGACGAGCAAGCGCGCCGAGCCGCAGACGCGCTCGGCCGAAATGCCTAGCACCTGGTCAGATCGGTTGGGTGCTAGCCAGTTTCTTGGCCATCGCCAGGGAGGGCGGCGTCGACCAGGTGACGGTGCGCGAGGCCGGCAAAACGGCCGGGGTGTCGGGAGTGCCGTTCCGGCATTTTCCGACCAAGACCGCCCTGATGACCGCCGCGATAGGCATCGAAGGAGAGCATTATGGTGAACGAAGACGCCGCCAGTCCAAGGCCGCTTTCGGAAATTGCCAGTTATCACGCGCATATCTACTATGATGGGCCGGCCGAGCGGCAGCATGCCGAATGGCTGCGCCTGCGCATCGGCGAGCGTTTCCGCGTGCGCCTGGGCAACTGGCGCGACGAGCCGGTCGGCCCGCACGAGCAGGCCATGCACCAGGTCTCCTTCGCCACCGGGGTTTTCGCTACCCTCGTTCCGTGGCTGATGCTCAACCATGGCGGCCTGAGCATCCTCATCCACCCCAACACCACCAACCCCAAGCGCGACCATCTGGTCGACCCGATCTGGATCGGGCGGGCGTTGGGGGTGCATGGGGAGGTGCTTGGCGAGGACGATGAAGCGGAGGAGGCGCTGGAGGTGAATACGGAGCCGACGCTGGGGGCTTAGGGGGCAATCGCGTAGCCGGCAGCGGCCGGAGTGGGGGAGCGCATATGCGATTGTCTGGGCGGGCGAATGAGCGCGGTAACTTGAGGTCGGTGTCTGCTTGACGAAAATCGGTGCGCCTGTGAGAGCAAGAGCTCCTTTGGGGAGACAAGCAAGCGGTGGGCAAACGGTGAGGCGCGTTCTTCGAATACTGGCCGCGCTGACCATGGCGTTCGGGGTGAGCGGCTGCACCAGCATCTCCTACTACGCGCAGTCGCTGGAAGGTCATGTGCAGATCATGGCGGCGCGCAAAAATGTTGGAAAACTGATCCGCGACCCTTCGACGCCTCAGGCATTGCGCAGCAAGCTGACGTCGGCGAGCGCCATAAGAAGGTTTGCGACAGATGAACTGTCACTGCCCGACAACAGCAGCTATCGCAGCTATGTCGACATTCACCGGGACGCTGTGACATGGGCCGTTTTTGCCGCGCCGCAATTCTCCCTCACGCCGCGCACATGGTGCTTTCCGGTTTTCGGCTGCGTTCCCTACCGGGGTTACTTTTCCCGGAAATCCGCGACGGAAAGCGCTGTCGAGCTTCAGAGACAGGGGCTGGACGTCTTTGTCACTGGCATCACCGCCTATTCCACACTGGGCTGGTCCAGCGACCCGCTGCTCAGCACCATGCTCCGTCAGGACGACACCTATCTCGCCAGCCTGATCTTCCATGAATTGGCGCATCAGCGCCTCTATGTGAATGGCGATTCCGCATTCAACGAGGCTTTCGCGGTTGCCGTCGAAACCACCGGCACAAGGAAATGGCTCCGCGCCGCCGGCGATCGGGCCGGGTTGCGCCGCTACGAAGCCGCCCGCAAGCGCAGTGCCGATTTTCTCGGGCTGGTGGCGAAGGCGCGCGAAGAGCTGGCCCAGGTCTATGGAAGTCCCCGTACCCCGCAGCAGATGGCTGCCGCCAAGGCGGCCACGATCAACAGGCTGCGGATGCGCTACCGACAAATGCGCGACAGGCGCTGGGCCGGATACCGGGGCTATGACGCCTGGTTCAATCAGCCGATCAACAACGCCAAGCTCGCCGCGACATCTGTCTACGGCGAACAGGTTCCGGTATTTCTCCGCTTGTTCGACCTGTGTGGCGGGGACTATCCGAGGTTTTATGAGGCTGTTCGACGGATCGCTGATAAACCCTCCCCTGGAGGGGCGCTGAAGGCTATGGAGAGCTGTGATTGAGGTGAACAGGCATGGGGGCTGAGCATCTACCACCGCGACCATCTAGTCGACCCGATCTGGATCGGGCGGGCGTTGGGGTGCATGGCGAGGTGCTGGGTGAGGAGGATGAGGCGGAAGAGGCGCTGGAGGTGAATACCGAGCCGACGATGGGGGCTTAGGGGATGCCGATCCTGCAAGCTTTGTCGGTCCATCGCCGCTTGTATTAACAAACGAGGCCCGATGCCTTTGTTAATCAAGCTTCAGACGCTCCCATTCGGTAATTATTGAAATGTAATTTTCTTGAAACACTCTCCCTTCATCTCCCCTAAGTGGAGTTATTTGCGGCGAGAAGAAGGTTCGACGAAGGATGTCGATAATGCGCACGTCATTTGGATCATATTCGGTCAACGCCTGCTGCATTGCCCACAAGCCTAACCTACCACCTTCTTCAGGCAGGGGGGGATCCTCGCTGAAGTAAGGATACACGATACGTGTATACTCACCTCTCACCCGGGCATGCAGGGCGTCATGTATACGAACGACGCCTCCTATATCTCCAAATCGCAAGTTTCCGTGGACGCTTTTCGGCACTATGTGGACCGGCTCGTTTGACCAACGCAGCTTCGCACTAAGTAAATCGACTACTCCGTCTTTTAGAAGAGGGTATAATCGCTTGAAATTCTTGTTTGATTTTATTCGACCGTTGGTCATCTCCGAAAGATCCGCGTCACCCGCAATGTGCTTTTTCACATCGGACCAAAAAGGCAGGTAGAAATCGCCACCTTGGCTTCTGCTGCCGCCTTTCTCTTTTTTCCGGTCAAGTTGAATGTCCTTTTTCAAAATTGAGCGGCGCAGCGGCTGCTGCGCATAGAACAATTGCAGAATTTTACGGAGTGGGATGTCTAGCACTGACATGCATACCTCACGATAATGGAAAATGAAAAAATGGCTTTCGCACCATTTCTATGTCAATATAAATTATTATTTTCCCACTAATCTGTCGACTTTAGAAATGGCTTAACTCGCTTTCTATCCAGCGACCCAGCCAAAGCTCCTTCGCGACGAATAGTTCCCCGCCCTCGTTCCATGGCGATGTTGAACCACGGCGACCTAAGGTATCCTCATCCACCCCAACACCACCACCCCCAGGCGTGACCATCTGGTCGACCCGATCTGGATCGGGCGGGCACTGGGGGTGCCTGGGGCGGTGCTTGGCGAGGACATGAGGCGGAAAAAGCGCTGGAGGTGATTACGGAGCCCACGGTGGGAGCATAGGGATGCCTTGGCGACCAGTTTGTATCTGCGTCACATGAGCGTAGTGGCTGGCAAGAGGCGTGCTGTCGTCTTCTCGACCTAGGCCGTTTTCAGGCGGGTAACTCGTAGTGCGAAGCGGTGAGAAGCGTTATCCGAATCTGGGGCTGGCTTGGATTTATGGTCGGCGTAAGTCATTCATTGCTTCACTCTTTTTGCGTACACATCGACGAAGCTATGCTGATCGCTAGACAAACGCCTAACCTTCAGGTCTTCTGCTTGTGATGGCCCTTCAATGCTGACGGATCTCTTTAGGCTAGACGGTATCCCTGTTGTTCATCAGCAGGGCGCACCTATGCCAGCCATGTCGCCGGACGACGTCGTGTCGAACATGCAGTTTAAGGGTACACAGTGGTACCAGTCACGCAAGATGATCAAGAAAGTCTCATTCAGGAACGTCTCCATGGCGAATATGGAGTTCTTCCAGCTGACTTTCACAGAATGCACATTCGAAGATTTGTCTCCTTATCGCTAGCCGCTTTAGAGAGGTGGAGTTTCACAGATGCCGCTTCATCAACTGTAATTTCTGGAAAGCCAAGTTCGATCAATGCTACCTTGACCCTGAATTGATCAGCTTCGATAAACGCTATCGAGTGGAGGCTGCAAACGTCGGGGTTACGTTATATCAAGCGTTGCTTTCAAACTACGCGAATGAGCGACAAGACGCTTTCTTCGCGCGTGCCGACATCCAGTTTCGGCGCTGGAAGCGCTATCAACTCGATCGAGATATCCGGAAAAAGAATGTCGGTCGATGGGCTGGCAAATGGCAGCGGTCGACAGGCCTGCTATACGATTTACTCGCCGGCTACGGCTACAAACCAGCTCGGCTGTTTTTAATAACGCTCGCAGGTTTCTTGGCGATATCGATCATCAATTACTTTGCTATTGGCACCGACCTTTTGGTCAATGGTGTGCGGCCTGCCAGTCTGACCCTGGTCGATAGCATTTATTATTCTTTTTCAGTCCTCACGGTCCTCGGTTTTTCTTCGATCGTGCCGGACGGGGCTATCGCGAAATTGCTAACTGTCTTCGAAGCGTTGGCAGCAATAGGCTGGCTGTCTATTTTCACCTCAGTGCTTGTGAAGAGGTTCTTGCGGTGACGTGGATCAAAGAATCAGCGTTCCGCGCGGCCTCCGAAGCTGCATTCGGGTCGTGCGCCCGAGGTGACGATGATAAACTGAGTGACCGCGATATCCTCATCGTGGATGATGATGTAAGCATCCTCCGCGCACGTGCAGCGATGCTTAAAGCTCAGGGCCTATCCGTCGCCTCATATACGTTTAGTAAGCTTGATAGGCTTGCGGCCTGCGGTGCTCTTTTCCTCCAGCATTTACGACTTGAGTCTGTGATCGCGGTAGATCAGGACGATCGTCTAGGAAGCCTTTTGGCGTCGTTCCGCCCGAAGGAAAAGTACGACGAGGAACTGAGGCAAAATGCGCTTCTGGCAGAGCTAGTGAGTAGTGTATCCGTAGGAAGAGTTTCGGAGCTCTGGTCCGCCGACGTGCTATATGTCACCGTGCGAAACTTCGGAGTCCTCTGGCTGGCTGGTCGGGGCGAGTACATTTTTGCGTTTGAACGCATATTAGAGGCACTCAGGGATGCGGACATGGTTAGCGACTGCGGATTGTCGAGTCTTCGGCAGCTACGCTTTCTGAAGGCGCTCTACAGAAGTGACTACAAGGCCTCAGTCGGGGTTGTACGGTCCAAGGTAGTTGCCGCTCTGAACCGCCCCGGGTTTTCCGGAGGCCGTTTCGTTTGAGTCACGCGGCTATGGCTGGTTCATCCAACATGGCGTAGTAGCGTTC
>NZ_JAMYLN010000065.1:0-10586 GCF_040318035.1 Mesorhizobium sp. M1329
CCGTCTGGCCGATCCGCCGCATCAGGCGCGGCAGGTCGCGCAGGATGGCGCTAAGGCCCATCAGCGCGATCTCGCTGCCGTCGAACAATGGCGCCAGGCCGAGCGCCTGCAAATGGCGGCCGCCGATGCCGACAAGCCGAACGTCGCGCCCAGTCATGAGCTTGAGCGCCTGCACAAGGTCGGCGCCAAGCAGGTCGCCTGACTCCTCGCCGGCGACGACGGCTATCTTCAACGGCCGCTCATTCGCCATGCGCCGGCTCCGCAGCAGGCAGCCCGATCACGAAGAGGCCGAGCGCATTGGCACACCCGATGGTGGCGGGACCTTCGAGCACCAGCGAGCGGCCGGCTTCGACGGCAATGCCGGCCAGTCCGGCGGCATGCGCCGCCTCGACCGTCAGCGGACCGATGGAGGGCAGATCGGCACGCAGTTCCTGACCGGGCTTGGCACATTTGACCAAAACACCACGGCTCCTGCCAGCCAGCCTGCCGTGCCCGCGTAATTGTTTTGTCCGCTCGAGCAGCCCGTCGGTGCCTTCGACGCCTTCCAAGGCAATGGCGCGGCCGCCGACCGCAACAGCCGCCTGGCCGATATCCAGCGCACCGATTGCTTTTGCTGCAGCGTGCGCCGCCTCGATGTCGCGCCAGTCGGATTTGCGTGGCGCCGCCTTGGTCAGCAGGCCTTCGGCAGCGACCAGGTCCGGCACGATCTCGTGAGCGCCGACGACCTTGATGCCGCTGCGCTCGATCCTGCGCACGAACAGTTTCAGCACCGTGTCGTCCCCCCGGGTTACACCGACGAACAGGCTGGGTAGCCACGCGAGCAGGCCCAAATTGAGGCGCATGGCGCTCAGCCTGGGGCGCCGCGAGATATGACCCGCGGTCACCACATGCGTAACGTGATGCCGCTTAAGGATCGGCAGCAGCGAGCCGACGTCTTCCAGCCTCAAGGTTGTCTGCTCATAGGGCTCGAAATCGGCTATGCGATCGACCTCGCCGGCCGCCATCACGACGAAGGGCAATTTGCCCTGCCGGGCGAGCGCTCGGGCAATTTCGACCGGGAGACTACCGCCGCCGGCGATGATGCCGACCTTGGCATCTGGCGCGAGATCAAGGCCCTTTCCGGCAGCCTCAATCTTCGTCATCTGCCCTCAGTCTTCATCATCGGTATCGTCGCCGTCGCTACCCTTGAGCGACGGCACGGCGTAGTGCCGCTTGCCGCGACCGGCGATGAAGTCGACGATCTTCATGGCAGTCGGCGACGAGGCGAATTCCGCCTTGGCGAATTCGATGTTTTCGCCGACGGTCCGGGAGCGATCGAAGATCGTCTTGTAGGCTTTGCGCAGCAAGTGGATCTCCGAACGCGGCAGGCCGGCGCGCTTCAGGCCAATGATGTTGAGGCCGCGAAGGCTGGCACGGTTGCCAACGGCGATGGCGTAAGGAATGACGTCGCCGACGATCGCCGAGCAACCGCCGAGGAAGGCGTTATCGCCGATGCGGACAAACTGATGAACCGCGGTAAGGCCGCCGATGTAGACATTGTCACCGACTTCGCAATGCCCGCCTAACGTCGCTTGATTGGCGAAGGTGGCATTCTTGCCGACCACGCAGTCGTGGGCAATGTGGGCATAGGCAAGGAAATTGCCGTTGTCGCCGATCGTCGTCTCGCCGCGGCTGGAATCGGTGCCGACATGCATGGTGACGCCTTCGCGGATCGTGCAGTTCTCGCCGATCACCAGCGTGGTACGGCCGCCCTTGTGCTTGGTGTTCTGCGGCGGCCCGCCCAGTATCGCCATCGGATAGACCTTGGTCGATGCGCCGATGGTGGTCGCGCCAATCACCGAGACATGGCTGACCAGTTCGACGCGGTCGCCGATCACGGCGTCGGGGCCGACGTGACAGAAGGGCCCGATGCGGGCGCCTTCGCCGATTTGGGCGCCTGCCTCGATGACCGACGATGGATGGATGACTGTCTGGATTTTCATTAGCATTCGTTTGTCAGCCGCTTGCGACCATCATCGCCGAGATCTCGGCTTCCGCCGCCTTGGCGCCATCGACGAGGGCCTCGCAAGCGAATTTGAGAAGATTGCCGCGTTTCTTGATTTTCTTCACATGAATTTTCAACTGGTCGCCTGGAACGACCGGCTTGCGGAACTTGGCATTGTCAATGGTCAGGAAATAAACCAGCGACGGCTTTTCCGTACCAAGGCTGCGGATGCAGATGGCGCCGGCCGTCTGCGCCATCGCCTCGATGATCAGCACGCCGGGCATGACCGGCTGGTCGGGGAAATGACCTTGGAAATGCGGCTCGTTTATGGTGACGTTCTTGATGCCGATGGCGGATTCGTCGCCATCTATGTCGACAATACGGTCGATCATCAAGAACGGATAGCGGTGCGGCAGAAGCTTCATCAGCCGCATTATGTCAACCGCTTCGAGCGTCGCCGCTGCGATGTCAGCCATTTCCCCCCTCACCCTGTTTGCGCGTCCGTGCAAGTCTGCGCAAGGCCGCTATCTCGCGCATGGCTTCCGCCATCGGCTGCGCCGGATATCCTCCCCAAATCTCACCGGCAGGCACATTGCTCATAAACCCGCTTCTTGCCGCAAGCTTGGCCCCGGACCCGATGGTCAAATGATCCGCAAGGCCGACACCGCCACCCATGGTGACGTTGTCGCCTACCGTCACCGAACCGGAAATACCCGAAAGCCCGGCTATTATGCAATTGCGGCCGATGCGAACGTTGTGGGCGATCTGTACCAGATTGTCGATCTTGGTACCCTGGCCGATGATCGTGTCGGACATGGCGCCGCGATCGACGGTCGTATTCGACCCGATCTCGACGTCGTCCTGGATGATGACACGGCCGATCTGCGGAACCCGCTCCGGACCCTTGGCGCCGGCCACGAAACCGAAGCCATCCTGGCCGATCCTGGCACCGCCATGGATGATGACACGATTGCCGATCAACGCATATTGCACGCTGGCTCCTGGACCGACATAGCCGTCGCGGCCGATCTGCGAGGACGGACCGATGACCGCATGCGGGGCAATAACGGTCCCGCTGCCGATGGCAGCGCGCGGTCCGATGACCGCACCCGCTTCGATGATCGCACCGGGCTCGATATGGGCGGTCGCATCGATATGGGCGTGCGGCGAGATACCGGTTTCGCTGGTCATCGGTCCAGGCGTCGCAGCCGCCGGGAAAAGCAGGCGCCCGACCATTGCGAAAGCCTGCTGCGGGCGCGGATGCACCAGCACCGCAATGCCCGCCGGCGCCTTGCCGGCAAATTCGGCAGGGCAGAGAACCGCCGCCGCCCGCAGTGCCTGCATCAGCGCGAAATTGCGCCTGCCATCGACGAAGACAAGTGCGTTCTCGCCGCCTTCGTTGGCGGGCGCCAGAGCCTCGATCGAAACATCGGAGAGACCGGAATCGACAAGCGTCGAGCCGGTCAGATTCGCGACTTCGCCGGCCGTATACCGGCGTGAGGGCGCGAAGAACACCGGATCGGTCATTCCAGAAGCAATATCCAGCTAGCGCATGACCCCGAAATCGGAAATCGATCCTCGGAAAGGATCATGCGCAAATCAAAGTGCTACAACGTCGTTTGCGCGTCCGCTAGGACGCGCTGCGCTGTAGTTTCGGATCACTGCCATCCACGCATCAGAAGCGGGTCGATATGCCGAAGTTGAATTCCTGCACGTCGTCGGTCTTTTCCTTCTTGACCGGGATCGCATAGTCGATGCGGATCGGGCCGAAAGGCGATGCCCACATCATGCCGACACCGACGGAAGCGCGCCATTCCATGCCGGTTGTCGAAGAATTGACAAGGCCACTTGCGATTTTGCTGCCGTAGAGCGTTGCCGCATCGGCGAACACAGCGCCGCGCAAACCGAAGCTTTCGGGGATGACCGGCAGCGGGAACTGCGCTTCCGCCGAGGCATTGAAGTAGGTGGTGCCGCCGAGATGGTCATTGCTGTTGTCCGAAGCAACCGGGCCGATGCCGCCATATTCGAAACCGCGGATCATACGGTCGCTGCTCTGGAAATGGTCGAAGACGCGCAGATCGCCGTTGCCATACCCCTGGACATGGCCGGCGCCGCCCGAAATGAGGCCCACCAGATCCAATTGTTCGGATAGCGTCTGATAGATGCTGCCGCGCGCCGTGACCTTGATGAACTTGGCGTCGCCGCCGAGGCCGGCCACTTCCGTGCCGACATTGGCATAAATGCCGTCATGCGGGTTCTTCATGTCGTCGATCGTATTGTAGATCAGGCCGAGACTGACCGAAGACTTGAGCCATGGGCTCTCGTTAACGCCGTTTACGATCGCCTGGGAGACGTCGCAGGTGCCACCATTGATAATGGGAACGCAGCCCTCGTCGAACTTGTACTTCTCTTGCGAGATGTTGTACGCCAGCTGCGTCGAAATGTTGTCTGTGATTGGCAGGCCGAAGCGAACGGTCGCGCCCGTCGTGTCGCTGTCGTAATGGTCGTAGTTACGGCTCTGCTTGTAGATGTCGAAGCCGGCCGCGATGCGGCGTCCGAGGAAATAGGGTTCGGTGAAAGAGAAGCTGTAGTCGCGCGAGTTCTTGCCACCGCCCGCCGCCACCTTGATGAATTGGCCGCGACCGAGGAAGTTGCGCTCACTGATGGAGCCTTCGACGGACGGACCTGACGTTTCACCGCCGCTCGAATAACCGGCGCCAACGGTGAACTCACCGGTCGATTTCTCGACCACGTCGACCACCAGCACAACCTGGTCCGGCTCAGAGCCCGGAACGGTGGAAATTTCGACTTTCTCAAAATAATCGAGCGCTTCCAGCCGCCTCTTCGCGCGCTGGATGAGGACCTGATTGAAGGCGTCGCCTTCGCTGACATCGAACTCGCGGCGAATGACGTAGTCGCGCGTCCGATCGTTGCCGCGAATCTCGATGCGCTCGATGTAGGCCTTGGTACCCTGGTCGACCGTATAGACGACCGAGATCGTGTGATTCTCGAAGTTGCGGTCGCCGCGCGGCGTCACCTGGGCGAAGGCATAGCCGGATCCAGCCACCTTCTCGGTCAGCGCAATGATCGTGTCCTCGACGTTCTTGGCGTTGTAGACATCGCCCTTGTGCGTCTCGACCACCGATTCAAGCGACTTGCTGTCGACCTCGGGGATCGTGCTTTCGACGCTGACATCCCCGAACGTATAACGCTCGCCCTCCTGCACCGTGATGGTGACGGTGTATTTGTTGGTGGTGTCGTCGAGTTCGCCGACAGCCGAGACGACCTGGAAGTCGGCATAGCCGTGGTTGTAATAGAAGCGGCGCAGCAGCTCCTGGTCGGCGCGCAGCTTGTCCTCGTCATAGACGTCGTCGCGCAGAACGAACGACAGGAATGACGAGCGCTTGGTGGAGATGATGTCCGACAGCCGGCGGCTCGAATAGGCGCTGTTGCCGACGAAATTGATCGCTGCAATCTGGGTGCGGCCGCCTTCGTTGATGTTGAAGACCACGTTTACCCGGTTGTCGCCGAGATCCATAATCTGGGTGGTCACGGCGGCGTCGTCGCGGCCAATACGCCGGTATGCGGCCTTGACCGCCTCAACATCGGCGTCGAGCTGCTGTTGCGAGAAGGTGCCGCGCGGCTTCAATTGCACCGCGGCTTCAAGCGCGTTGTCCTTGAGCTTCTTGTTGCCCTGGAACAGCACCTGGTTGACGACCTGGTATTCGGAAACCTTGATGACCAGCGTCGATCCGACCTGGTTGATCTGCACGTCCGAAAACAGCCCGGTGCCAAACAGCGCCTTGACCGCATCGTCGATATCCGAACTTGAAAACGCCTTGCCGGGTTTGATCGTCACGTAATTGCGGATGGTGTCCGCGTCGACGCGCTGATTGCCGGTGACTTCGACTCTGGAGACGACAGCCGCCTCGGCGGCCGATGTGGCAACGAACTGCACTGCGAGCGCGCCTGGTACAACCAGAGCGGCGGACATAGCCACCGCGGACGCGGCGCTCAGAAACTTGGATGCTGCCTTCATCGGGCTTTTGTACCTTTTCTCGAAGTCCCCACGGCGAGAAAACCGGACGTGCGGTAATTTCCCCTACCGTATTAACCGGATTTTCCCTACACGCAAGGCTTCTGGTTAATTTGTATTTACTTAACCCTGTGGCGTGGCTTTCGCGTCACGCATATCCCCACGCATGGTAAACGGCGTCTCAACATTGCTCGTGCCGAAGCCAAATTCCTTCATGATTTCAGCACCCAAACAGATCGTTCCAGAAAACAAAGCCCATGAAGCCGAGCACCAATATGAGGCCGCTTCGGTAAGCCATTTCCATCATCCGTTCGGACACCGGCCGCCGGATGACAGCCTCCACGCCGTAGAACAGAAGATGCCCTCCGTCGAGGGGGGGAATCGGCAATAGGTTCAGAATCCCTATCCCGACTGACAGGAATGCAACAAGCTGCACGAGCCATTCAAAGCCGAGCTTTGCCGCCTGACCCGACATCTTGGCGATCTTGATGGGGCCGCCCAGCTGGCACTTGTCCTCGCGACCGACAACGAAACGTTGCAGGAACTGGCCGGTGCGCTGGATGACGTGACCGGTTTCCTGGACCGCTGCCCCGACCGCCCCGGCCGGGCTGTAGGTGATCAGCCGCGGTTGGCCGAGTTCCTTGTTGTTGACGACGCCGATCACGGCCACCTGGACCTTGTTGCCCAGTGCGTCTTGTTGTTCCATCAAGCGCGGCGTCGCCGTGACGGTGATTTCCTTGCCGGCGCGTAGCATGACGAAGGTGATGCTGTCGCCGGCGCGGCCAGAGACCAGACGCTGGACGTCGGCAAAGGTCTCGACCTTGCTGCCGTCGACGCTGACGAATCGGTCGCCGGGCATGATGCCGGCCGCGGCGGCCGGACTGCCGACGGTGACCTCGGCCACCATCGGCTCCAGCACGGGCCGGCCATGGACGGAAAACAGCACGGCAAAGACGGCGATCGTCAGCAGGAAGTTGAACAGCGGCCCCGCCACGACGGTCGCCGCACGCTTCCAGATCGGCTGCGTGTGGAAGGCAACCTTGCGTTCCTCGTCGCTCAGCGCCTCGATCTCCTCCGAGCTGGGCTGGCTCGACGTCGCGTTCATGTCGCCGACGAACTTGACATAGCCGCCGAGCGGTATGGCGCAAAGCTTCCAGCGCGTGCCGCGGCTGTCGTTGAAGCCTATGATCTCAGGGCCGAAACCGATCGAAAAGGCTTTTGCGCCGATACCGCACCAGCGCCCGACGAGGTAATGGCCCATTTCGTGGACGAAAACGACCACGGTCAGCACGAACAGGAAAGGCACCAGCGTGCCGAGGACAAAGCCCTCTGTGCTGAAAAGCGCGTGAAGAATCTCGTTCAACTCATGCCCTCAAATTCATCCACGGCACAGATCACGCCGCGACTGTGACATCAATCCAGGCGAATCCATGGCGCAGCCCCGCGCCGGCCCACCGACGATGCCGCTCAAACCGGAAACAGCCCCTGTGCCGGATGATCGGCGGTCGCGGAAATCCAGCCGATGACGTATAGGGCGACAGCCGCCGCGACAAGCCCATCGACCCGATCCATGATGCCGCCATGGCCGGGTATCAGCGTGCCGGAATCTTTACGGCCGTGGCGTCGCTTGACCCATGATTCGAACAGGTCACCGGCCTGCGCGGCGATCGAAAGCACCAGTGCGACCACGCCAAGCACGACGAGGTTGCCCGTTCCGGCTACGGCGGCCAGAAGCAGCCCGGCCACTACGCCGCCGACCACCCCACCGAGCGCCCCGCTCCGCGTCTTGCCCGGCGAGATCGACGGCGCCAGCCTTGGGCCGCCGACGGAGCGGCCGACGAAATAGGCAAAGATATCGGTCGCCCAAACCACGGCGAATAGGAACAGAATGGCCAGCAGCCCTGAATGGTCGCCGTCACGCAAGAAGGCCAGCGACAAGCCGGACACGGCCGCATAGGCAAGGCCGGATGCTTCCCACGGTCCTGCCCTGCGCATGGAGGAAGCGACGGCAGTGATAGCCACCAGAGCCGCGACGAGCGGCAGCAGCAAAGATGCAGGCAGGCCGGCGACAAGGGCACCAATAAAGACCACGATCAGCGCCGCGGGCAGAAAGCCGAGACCTGCCGTAGCACTAGCGCCCGCCGGGGCAACGGGGCGGCTCATCCGCGTCCACTCGTGGAAGATCGCCGCCGCCATGGCAGCGCAAAGCAACCGGAAGGACAGTCCGCCGAGCCAGGTCAGGGCAAGCGTGACGATGGCAAGCACGACGGCCGAAATGACCCGGAGTTGGAGGTTGCTCATTCCTCAGCCTGAGGCGACATCTTGGGCGGCAAGTCCGCCGAAGCGGCGCTCGCGGCCGGCGAAATCGCGCAGTGCATCGGACAGGTGCTCGCGACTGAAGTCGGGCCAGTAGCAAGGCAGGAAAACGAGTTCGCTATAGGCAGCCTGCCATAACAGGAAATTCGACAACCGAAGCTCGCCGCTGGTGCGGATGACCAGTTCCGGGTCCGGAATGCCCTCTGTATCGAGCGAGCTGGCAAAGGAATCGGCCGTGATCGCCTCGCTCTCGATCTCACCGCGCGCCACCGCCGCTGCGAGCTTGCGCGCGGTGCGCACGATCTCGTCGCGCCCGCCGTAATTGAAGGCAATAACCAGTGTCAGCGCCTCGTTGCGGAGAGTGAGCGTTTCGGCTTCCTCAAGCAGGCCCCTTATGTCGGGCTGCAGCCCTGCCCTGTCACCGATGACCCTGATCCTCACCCCACTCTGGTGCAGCTCGGCGAGGTCACGTCGGATGAAAAGCTTCAGCAGGCCCATGAGGTCGCTGACTTCGGATTTCGGCCGTGACCAGTTTTCCGACGAAAAAGCGTAGACGGTCAGGAAGGAGATGCCGAGGCCGGGGGCGGCCCGCACTGTCTTGCGCAGCGCCTCGACGCCGGCGCGGTGACCGGCCAGCCGCGGCAAGCCACGCGCCTTGGCCCAGCGTCCGTTTCCGTCCATGATGATCGCGACATGCGCGGGCGTTGCCATATTCTCGCTTCCGGGCCAGGCGTGGCCAGACCCTAGACCTGCATGATTTCCGCTTCCTTGTCGGAAAGCAGGTGGTCGATGGTGCTGATTGTCTCGTCGGTCAGTTTCTGAACCTGGTCGGCCCGTTTGCGATGGTCGTCCTCACTGATGTCGCCGTCCTTTTCCGCCTTTTTCAGAAAGTCCATGCCGTCCCGACGAACGTGGCGTGCGGCGACGCGGGCATTCTCGGCATAACCGTGCGAGATCTTGACCAGCTCCTTGCGGCGCTGTTCGTTGAGCTCGGGCAGCGGAATCCTGAGATTGGTACCGTCGACGATAGGATTGAAGCCGAGATTGGCTTCACGGATGGCGCGGTCGACTGCGCTGACCATCGACTTGTCCCAGACCGAAACCGAAATCATGCGCGGTTCCGGCACCGACACTGTTGCCACCTGGTTGATCGGCATGGTGGTGCCATAGGCCTGCACCTGGACGGCGTCGAGCAGGTTGCTCGACGCGCGGCCGGTGCGCAGCGAAGCCAGATCATGCTTGAACGCGGCGATCGCCCCGTCCATGCGCCGTTTGAGATCGTCGTACTCGCCACTCATCATCGTCTCCTCGACCCGTTAACCCGGGTTCACTGCTTAGGCCCTGTTCGAGCCTCATCCGCAACCGGTCCCTTTCGGGCTCATGGTCCGGTCAATCGTCTGCGACAACCGTGCAACGGCCGCCGCCCCTCAGGATATCGCCGAAACCACCCTTCTCGTGGATCGAATAGACGATTATCGGAATGTTGTTTTCGCGCGCAAGTGCAATCGCCGCCGTATCCATGATCGAAAGCCCGCGTTTGATGACTTCGTCATGGCTGATCCGCTCGAAACGTGTCGCGTGCGGGTCCTTCTTGGGATCAGCCGAATAGACACCATCGACCTGGGTGCCCTTGAACAGAGCATCGGCTCCGATCTCGGCGGCGCGAAGGGCTGCAGCCGAATCGGTGGTGAAGAACGGATTGCCGGTGCCGCCAGCGAAGATGACGACCTTGCCCTGGTTCATGTAGGCGGTCGCCTGACGCTGCGAAAAACTTTCGCAAAGCTCGGGCATGGCGATCGCCGACAGCACAACGGCGTCGACGCCGATCTTGTTGAGCGAGGTGCGCAGCGCCAGCGAGTTGATGACAGTGGCTAGCATGCCCATATGGTCGCCGGTAACGCGGTCGCCGCCCTTCGAGGCAACCGCGACGCCACGGAAGATGTTGCCGCCGCCGATGACGACACCGACTTCGATGCCCAGTGCGCGGGCCTCGGCGATGTCGGCGGCGATGCGGTCGACCACCGATACGTCGATGCCGAAATGCTGCTCGCCCATCAACGCTTCGCCCGATGCTTTCAGCAAGACACGTCGGTAGAGGGGCTTCACCGTCATCTGGTCCTCGTCATCGTGCGTGTGACGCGTTTCGGTGCGCCCCGAACCACTGGGCGTTCCGATACACGAAGGGCGCCCCCAGGTCACCCGGCGCCCCCCCCCGAAAATTTAGATAGTCGCCCGGGTTTGCCGGAAGCA
>NZ_JAMYLN010000066.1:0-9847 GCF_040318035.1 Mesorhizobium sp. M1329
GGGAATTTGGGCGACCGTCAGCAGACAGGCGGTTACGCCGCCGAGCATCAGTCGCACCGCATGGTGGGCAAGGACGCGTTTCATCATAATCTTCCTCCGAAACAGATCGCCCTTCATCCTACAAACCCGCCGGCTGCCGGATTGTTCCGCTTTGCTGACATTGCCCGCATCTGCTCAGTTATGGTCGAGCGTCTCCTGGCAGGCGACCGCGCAACAAAGTTCAGGAACGGGTCCAGGTCGCCCACCAGCGTCACCGACCCTTCGTCGAAGGTAATGCGCTGGCCGAGCATGTCGATTGCCGATTGTTCTAATCATCCTTGGCGTTGCCAAGATACGCCTCGCGCGCAAAGGAGACCACGTCTGCTGGTTGACTGGCATTGCGTGGCACGGCCCATTCGGCAGCGGCCTCCTTGGTTACGAACTCGCCATTCCCGACCGCCTGTGCCGATGATCCGGGGATACGCCAGGACGCGGGCTTGATTTATGCGAGAGCCTCCCGACTACGTTGCTGGATGGGTAGCACGCCACAACTTGAGACGGTTTTGATCGAGATGGTTGTCCAAGCTGCAGACTTTCCGGCGGTCAGCTTCGATTCCGTCGTAGGTGACTGTGCTGATAAATCTGGAGGGCGAATACTCTTCAATGTTCGCGTTGACAGCCATGCAGACGTTCAGCGAGTTGCCGCGATCGCGAGCAAATCAGGTGGAGGGGTGACCCCTCTGCTTCTGTTGTTGGATCGTATGGGGAGGTCGATCAAAATCCATGAGGTGCCCGTCGAGGACTACCCATTGCTAGTCTCAATCGCCCGTTGGGCCAATCAGCCCCTTCACTCGCAAGCCAGCACGAGCGCCAATGTCGAGCTAATCCTGCTCCTGGAAGCTGTCCTATCGCAAGCAAGGCCGGATTAGCTGAATTGCGCACTCAGCCGATGTTAGCCAGGCCTAGGCGTTATGAACGAGGCCCCATCTCCTGCGGCTTAGTGCGTTCCACACTGCCCTTTTATGCGACTTTCGAACTTGGTTGCAACATCGAAGCACAGAGCATGAACATCGAAACCCGAAGGCGGCTTTGCTACCCGACCCTGGAAGCCAGTTTCGCGCCCCAAGGGAGAGCGAAAGCGTGGCATTGGAGGTCTCAGTTGGGGCCGCAAGGGGACAAGCAGCTTCAGGCTGCGGTTCCTCAAGAGCGGGCATTCAGGTTGCGCGGGCATCGTCGTGAGAAGACCGATGCCGGAAGCGAGGTCCGCTCGTAAAGCTGGCTGATGAGATGGAAGAGCACTGCCCGCCGGCTTGGGTGAAGAGCTCATCGAGCACGACGAAGTCGAGCCGGCCCAACTTGCTAAGCGCAAGGTTGCTCCGCGCAGTTTCTATTGAGAGGGCTCAGGCCCCGTCAACGCGCCATCGACGAGTGCGCGCAGCTCTTTGCGCACCGGAATGGCGCTCGAAGGCAGCAGTTGCGTGAAGAGAATGACAACCAGGTCGTCGACCGGACTCACCCAGAAGAAGGTGCCTGCCGCCCCGCCCCAGCCATAGTCGCCCACTTGCGCCGAAATTTGTGCCTTAGCCGGATCGAGGACGACTGAGCCCAACAGACCGAACCCGACGCCGTCAAACTGGGTTTCGGCCCAAACTTCGGTTGCCATCGAGGCAAGATCTCCCGGTAGGTGATTGCGCGCCGCCAATTTCAAAGTGCGGGGACTGAGAATGCGTTCGCCGTTGAGTTCCCCTCCCGCCCGCAGCATTTCGGTGAAGCGCCAATAGTCGTCGATGGTTCCGACGAGCCCGCCTCCACCGCAGAACGTATCAACCTTGCCTTGCCGCCATTCCGAAACCTCCGGCGTTTCGTGCAATGCCATGCCGCCAGCCGTAGCCTCATAGAGCGGGGGAAAACGGCCGATCTCAGCCTCCGGTACAGAGAAGCCGGTGTCGGTCATGCCGAGGGGCTCGAAGATCCGCGTCGCGAAGTACTTGTCGAGCGTCACTCCAGAAACGACTTCCACGATGCGGCCGATGACATCGGACCCGGTGCTGTATTGCCATTTCGTGCCCGGCTCCCATTCCAATGGCAGCTCGGCTATCCTGCGCACCATCTTGTCGAGCCCGCCGTAAGCAAGGTCGAGGCCGAGTTTTTCCTTGGCATAAGCTTCACCGAGCAGTCGAGGGTTCGTGAAAAGGCTTAGGCCAGATGTGTGAGTCAGCAGATGGTGGATCGTCATCTTCGTTTTGACGGGCACCGTTTGGTCGAGCGACGTTGCGCCCGGTATCAGAACTTGCCTATTTTTAAATTCCGGCAGGTAAGCTTCGACCGGATCGTCGAGATGCAGGCGCGCCTGCTCGTACAGCATCATCAGCGCGACGGCGGTGACAGGCTTGGTCATCGAGTAGATGCGGGCGATGAGGTCGCGCTGCCAAGGCCGCTTGGCTTCGACATCTGCATGCCCGGCGCAGTCGAAAAAGGCGAGTTCTCCATGACGCGCAATGAGCACCGCACCGCCCGGCCAGCGCCCGGTGTCGGCATATCGCTGCATCCACCGCTTCAGTCGCGCCAGCCGCGCCTTGTCGAAGCCGAGGTCCGCAGGATCACGAATCGGTTCACTACTAAATTGACTCATCGCGCAAATGCCCTGTCGCAAACGAAGGCCGTTTGGACAATCTTGCGCTCTCCCCGCACTATTGCCAATAGTTGGCTGCTTGACCTCCACTGAAGCTGCAGACGACGTCTGTTCTCAGGAATCCCAAATGCGGTCCCCTGGGGCAGACTTGGGGCGCGGAGCGGTCGGCCTCCGCAGAAGCGGACGCCGTGGCCGCTGGCTGGCGGCGGTCGAAACGATAAAAATCCACCCCTGCGACTACGCGACCTGTGATCAACCTGCCGGCCGATTTAGCTTCGCCATGGGCCGCGCTGCGCTATCACTTCCCGACACCAAACGCGCGGTGACAGCGGGGCTGAAAGTTTCCTGCCAAATCTCCCGTAGCGCCGCAACTGTGCCCGCCTCGTCGGCTCCGATCATGCTGGAGTACCCGACAACGTCGGCTGCTAGAATGGCCGAAAGCCGGCGCGTCGTCTGCTGTTCCACCATACCGGTCCCACACTCGATGGGCTGAGGAATGTTGGACTGTACGAGCTATTCTTAGCCGCATCGTCAAGATGATGGGCGACGGAGCGTTGGTCGAATTTCCAAGTGTGGTGAGTGCGGTTGAATGCGCAGCGGCGATCCAGCGGGCGATGGGCGAGCGAAATCTCGCCGCTACCACCCCCGATTCAATTTCGCATCGGCATTAATGTTGGCGACGTCATAGTTGAGGGCGATGACTTTCGGTGACAGCGTGAAGCCGTAGCTCGAAGATGATCCGGTAGGTTGGCACCAAGAGGCGATGATCATGGAAGCGGCGCCAACGTTCACAGGTTGCGGACCACTACGCGCAAGGTAGCCTCGTCGCAGATATTCGCGATGGCCTTGCCGCCATGGGAAAGACCGAAAGCACGGTTACCGCCGAGGACCTGTGACCCGTAGACGAGTTTCACATTGGCGGCCGCGCCGCCACGGCAGAGTTGGCAGGGCAACTTGCGCTCACCGCTGGGGATCGCGTGCTCGACATCGGCTGCGGCCTCGGTGGACCGGCGCGACAGATCGCTGCGCACTACGACTGCCAGGTGACCGGCATCGATCTCACTCGCGACTACGTCGAAGCCGGCAATGTCCTCTCCGGCTGGCTGCATCTCGCGGAGCGCGTCTCGTTGCAGCAGGGCGATGCTTTGCGGCTGCCGTTCGCAGATGGATCGTTCACTGCCGCATACATGTTGCATGTCGGAATGAACATTGCCGACAAGAGCGCACTATTTTCGGAGGTTGCGCGGGTCCTCCGCGCGGGTGCGCGTTTCGGTGTCTTCGACGTCATGCGCACCGGAGTCGGCGAGCTGTCTTATCCGCTGCCATGGGCGAGTACGGCAGTTACGAACGCGATCGCCGCGCCGGAGCAGTATCGCGACACACTTTCCGCGGCAGGGTTCGAGATTTTGTCGGAACGCCAGCGGCGCGATGCCGCGCTTGACTATTTTGCCCGGCAGCGCGCCCAGGCGGCCACCGGGCGGGCAGTACTGGGCGTCCAGACTCTCATGGGAGCGCGGCGGCCCCAGATGGTCCGAAACATGAGCGAAAGTATTTCAGCTGGGCTGATTGCGCCGGTCGAGATTATTGCCCGAAGGCAGTGATGCCTGCGTTCGATTTTCAACCGGCTCTGGCGGGAAACGTAAGGTCTGCTTCGGGACCTGTTGTTGACGTTCAGCCGCGCCTGTGTCTGATCCGGACCTGCACGCCGGGAATGATGCTGGTTCGGCCTTTTGCTCGCTTGCGGGGCTTTGGCGTTGGATCCATGGTGGCCATGAAGCGCTTGCCGGCGCCTACAGGATCCCTGGCGTCTTCGATGGCGGCGATTGATTCAGCCGTGAGGTGATAGACCTTGTCGTCGAGCCTGAGGTAGACGCATTGCCTGGTCTGGGCGATGTCGACGCGGTCGTCTCTAGCGAAGTGCTGAGCCAGCAGCTTTGCCATCAACGATAGAACGTCCTGCCTGCTTGCCACGAGCGGAGCCCTTCCATCATCGCGAGCGAACGCTGCTGAGGCCAAGGGGTTCCATGGCTGCTGTCTGGTAAAAGGAAAAGGCGATTTGCAGTTCGCCTCCCCAACAGATCACCTGGGAAGACCGAACCAGGCTCTGTCTGCGGGGGTTGTTTTTTATGCCAACACGACCGCCGGCTGCGCGTTGCCCAGGTGAACTGCCTCCCCTGGGTTAGCTCGAATGTCCTTATGGTGCTTCCAGACTCGATCGTCCCGAGGCTCGATTTCGCACAGCCGGATCCGCCGCTCGAGATAGGCGATCCTCGGAGCCACGGTCCAGGTCTCGGCCCTTGGTGGAAGATGTCGGCTCATGGCTTCAGGCTCTTGTAATAGCGGGTCTTGGCGTGGACCTCCGGCGTCGCGGTCAACCCCGCTTCCGGCGGTGTCCAGGGGAATTTCTTCTCCAGCTCGATAGCCCACTGCGTCAGCTCGCCCGTGGCATCGGTGATCACCGCACCAAGACCGGCCTTCACCCTGGCCTCGATATAGGCCTCGACGATGGGCTTGATCTTCTCAGCCTCACCTTCGATGCCGACACCGTCGATCCAGATTTTCTCTGTCATGCTGCCCATTCGCCGGCGACGGTGCCAAGGACGTGGTCGCCCTTCTCTTTGAAGTGGTCCGGCATTTCCGCCTTGGCTGCGAAAAGATCCGCCATGATGCCATCATATTCACCCCTGCGCGCAGCGTAGGCGCCGTTGCAGCGCATAACGCGCGCGGAGATCCTGTCGAACATAGCGCCCGACGTCGAGATGACACCACTCCGCGTGTGAAAACGGAACGGCTTGAAATCTGACGTGCCATGTGAAGCTCCCTTCAATGCGTTGCTATGCTTCACTGTCGCACATCGCATTGAGGGGATCGGCTGGGCGCTGGCGGTATCTAAGGCCCGCGTCTTCGGGCGTGAACGGAAAAGAAGACGCGGGCCGGATCGGACGCCACCGATCATTGCAGCAATTACAGAGGGGAGTAGAATTTTGCTGCGCCTTATGAACTTTCGGGGAGGCCAGCTTGTTCCAAGGCAAGCGCGCTATTTTGCGGTGCTCATTGCCGGTTCGCCGGTCAGCGCCTGGTCGTCATAGCCCTACAGACAGGCCTCGGCGTATTCTGCCCAGAATTCCGACACCTGGCGCTCCTTGCCGTCCTTGCGGGCCTGGGAACCATACATCCAGGCGAATTTCGCGCGTTCCTGGTCCTTTTTGGCCATACTCACCCTCAACTTGATTCGATCAACGCGCAAGCGCTATGTTTGGCCCTGAGTGAGGAGCCGGGCTTTCACCCGACCCCTCGTTTCCTTGAGCACTCCCGAAAATGGACCCGCACGGTCACTGACCAGGACGTGCGGGTCTTTCGCCCCTAGGCGCTTCTCTCGGATGTGCTTGCCGGTGATCAGCCGTGAGGCTTTGCTTTTGACAGAGCCTTAGCGGCGCTCCGCGGGTGGTTGCGCTGGCTACCTTCCTAGGCGACGCAGCCGCCCACCCGGGCGAATTTGCTGACAGTCCTCAATCGAATATCCAAGGTGCTCCCGATAAGCGCGGATGACGTGGGTCCCCTTTGACATAGCCGTTAAGACTGCCTCGGGAATGCGCGAATCCTTCATAGATATCTCCAAAAAGAGCAGGATGCCCGCCACAATCGGGAGAGTTCCTCCCGACCTGGCGCCCCAGCAAAAACAAATAAATGGACTTCGATTCGGCCCGATCGGCCTCGTCCATGGAATCGGCCACCTGAAATTGGCAGCCAGATCGGAAGATGCGGCTCGCCTGGTTCTGATAAAGACCAAGAGCTGCCTGCTCGCCAATGAGCTCTTGAACAGGAACTCGAACTCGCCCATGCCGCTGTCCCGGAGATCCAAAACCAACCATCCAACCACGATCAGCCCGTGAGGCGCGCACGAAACAAGGTGCAGCCGTCCGCCAGGCGCGACCTGGAGATATCCCGGAATCCAGCCTCGGTCATCCACGCGCGATACTGACCTTCAGTGTACGATTCGCCGTGGCGATAGAGGTTCAAGAAGGTGATATTCAGAAAGACACCCTCAGGCGGGCCGAGGCGGTCGTCATCGACGACACCCCACCCCGCAATTGCGATCTCGCCTCCCGGTGTGAGGCAACGCGCCGCGTTCAGGATCGAACTGCGCGCCTGGTCAGGCGGAAGGACCTGGACGACGGCCTTCAGGATCGCCAGATCGTGCCGACCGATCGATGGCGCGACAGTTATGTCCCCCTCTTCGACAACCACGTCAGCGGCACCGTATTCGCCCCCAGGCTGTCAGCAGTCACCGCGCTGCCACCGAGCCGGGTGAAGATGCCAAGGTCCAGTCCGGCGCGAAGCGCCAAGGCGGCGGGCACCGCTGCGATCAGCTTGTTGATCCTACCAGAATCCACCATGCCACATCCCCTCCCGCGACCCAGCGCCGGCGATCAGAAGTTTGTCACGGAACCGAAGAGCGTTTGAAGTAGCATGGTCGACCAGACCGATATAGGTGTCCAGTTGGTATTCGACGTCGAGACCGTGAGCGACGAGGGGCCAGCTGGCTGACTGTTGGTCAAGCCCTGCGTAAATCCAGGCACGCGTTTGTTCCAGCACTTCATCCGAAAACGCAGGGTCGTCAACCGCCCGGGCGATTTCTGATGCTCCTTCTGTCGCGAAGCGGACCAGTGCTTCCCCTCATCATTACCATGGGGTCGTATGCTCTGCCGGCGCGACTATGAGCTTGCCCGCACGGGTGCTCGACCAAAGGACTCGATCGATCGGGATGGGCGTGTTCTACACTGTCTACTATGCCGGCTGGCGGGGCCCGCGAGTGGCGGCAAACTTGCAACCTGGGTCGGCATCTCGGTCGCCGCGCTCGATTTCGGCGCTGCCGCGCTCCTCCTTTGCCCTCTCCTCCTTTGGTCATTCCACCGGATCAGCCGCCTCCCACAGCCGATGGTGGTTTCATCCAGGTAAGGCGGCTAGCTAGTCGCAGCAATCCTGCTGGTACCGCGACATCAGCAGGGTTGTCCCGGCTCCCGGTCTGACCGATTCTACGGCACTACTCTGGCAGCCCGGCAGCATGCAGCGCATCGCCAAGGCACTCCGCGAGGGCTGGGGCACAGTTCACACCCGCAAACTGGCGGCCGTAACGGAAGGTCGGGTGCAGTTCGAGCACCCGGACGGCAGCTGCCCTCGCTTCCTCGAGCCGGCCGAGTTTGGCAAGGGCAGCGGCCAATTGCACATAAGTGATGCTATGTGCGGGATTCGCCTGAACGGATCGATAGGCGGCGCGGCAGGCTTCGTCGTAGCGGCCGCGGAGCAAATGACTCATCGCCTGTGCATCGAAGGCGGCGAAAGCCCATGGGTCGAATGGGCTTAGCCGCATGCCTCGTTCGCTCCACTCGATGGCTCGCTCTGCTTCTCCGCTCCATCCGAGGATGACGCTGCCCAGAATATAGGTCAGGGCGGATGAAGGGCTGATCGCGAGCGCGGCTTCCAAGGCGGTGAAAGCAGCCTTGCGGTCATGTCCGTCCATGCCGATGGAAAATCCAGCCAAGGTCAACGCAGACGCATCGTCCTGCCCATGGAGGATGGCGGAGCGGGCATAGCGGATCGAAGCGGCACGGTTGGCTTCCTGCAGGCCGGCGCGGAGGAAGAGGCAATGGTGGCACATCGCGGCGTTGCCGTACGCCAGCGCGTAGGCCGGATCGAGTTCGATGGCACGGTCGAGCAGCACGAGCGCCCGCCTCACTCGCTCAGGCATGCCGGAATCAACGTCGAGCTGGGACCGCAGCACAAGGTCGTAAGCATCGAGGTTGTCGGAGCGCCTGCGCTTGACCCTATCGATTTCGGCACGCCGCAGACTCGGTGCGATTGCGCCGACAGCCGACATGGCGATCTCATCCTGAAGCGCGAAGATATCATCGGAATTGCGGTCATACCGCTCGGCCCATACATGAGCGCCGGTCGATGCATCGATCATCTGGCCGGACACGCGCACGTGGCCGCCGGCTCTCCGCACGCTGCCTTCGAGCACATATCGTACGCCAAGCTCGCGACCGACCTGCTTCACGTCCACGGCGCGGCCCTTGTAGGTAAATGTCGAATTTCGCGCGATGACGAGCAGCCACTTGATGCGCGCCAGGCCGGTGATGATATCGTCAACCATCCCGTCGGCGAAATAATCCTGCTCCGGATCGCCGCTTAGGTTCGAGAACGGCAAAACCGCGACCGAGGGTTTGTCCGGCAATGTCAGCGTCGCCGTTGCTGTGCCCCCGGGCGTCGGATCACGGTTACCGGCTGTGACCGCCGGCCCGACATAACGATAGCCGCGTCGCGGCAGCGTTTCGATCCAGCAAGCGGCGCCCGCCAGCTCCTGAAAGAGCCGCCGCACTGCCGCAATTTGGACCGTTAGATTGCTGTCCTCAATGGCCTGTCCAGGCCACACCGCCTCGATCAGCGTGTCCTTCGAAACCGGTGCGCCTGCCCGTTCCACAAGCAGCGCAAGCAGCGCGACCGCTCGCTGTCCGAGCGGCGTCGGTTCGACGCCGTGGAATAGAATTCCAGCATCGGTGTCGAGGCGAAACGGGCCAAACGCAAGAGTTGTCGCCATTCCCGAAGAGGATACCGTTTGTGAATTTTTCGCAACGATTTCGGGACGGCTTCACGACTTGTCGAAATGGCGAGGGCAACCTGAGCCGGTGCTTGCGGAAGAAGCACCGAGCCAATGGAGGATCAGATGAGTGTCGCTCCCGTCATTCGCATGCCCGATCAGAATAAGGGGGTCATGCTACGTGGCTATCCGATGGTGTTCCTTGTCACCGGCGAGGATACGAAACACACGAGCATGTTCGACTGGACGATCCCGACCGGGTTCGCTACCGGCCTTCATGTTCATCGCGTGCAGGAGGAAACCTTCTACCTTCTTGAGGGCGAATGCGTCTGGCATGTCGGGGACAAGACGATCCGCGCGACCCCGGGCACCTACCTGTTCATTCCACCGGGCGTTCCGCACAACATCACCAACGTCAGCGAACAGCCGGCGCGGGTGCTGATGACCGTCTCTCCGCCTGGACACGAGCACTATTTTGAAGAGCTTGCCAGGCTCGCGGCGCACGGCTCTCCGCATCCGAAAGCGCTTGCCGACCTGCGCGACCGGTACGATACCGTAAGCGCTGTTGTGGGACCACCTTTCGGGAGTGGTCGCGATCTGTGAGGTTGCCGATTCTGTATTGGGATCGGAGATCGGCT
>NZ_JAMYLN010000067.1:0-8603 GCF_040318035.1 Mesorhizobium sp. M1329
GAGAAGCCGAAGTCCAAGAAGCAGCCCGCCGCCGAGCAGCAGGCCGAGCCCGAGCAGGCGGCCAAGCCTGAGAAGCCGAAGACCAAGAAGCAGCCAGCGGCCGAGCAGCAGCAGGCTGAGCCGGAGCAGGCGGCCAAGCCCAAGCCACAGAAACAGAAAAACAAGGCGTGCGATCCGCAGACTGAGAGCTGCTAGCCGTACGGGTAGACTGCGGCTCCGCGATTATTCGATCGCGGGGCCGCTGAACGGCAACGCGCGCCAAAACTGCGAATCCTCGCCAGGCGGACGACCGCGCGTTTGTCGTATGAAATGTCGGAAATGCACGAAGGTTTCATAAAGGCCAATGCGCCAGTGAACGCGCGCGTGTAACGTGTGCGTTTCTTCCCGGCGAGGCGATGATACCGTAGAGAAACGTGCGTTTGACCCATCCCACCTGGAGGCTCTCTATGGTCGGAGTCCTGTTGTTCCACCATGCGCAGGGGCTGACTCCCGGCGTGCGCGCGTTCGCAGACGACCTGCGGGCCGCCGGCCACATTGTGTACACGCCGGAGTTGTTCGACGGACGCACGTTTCGGAGCATCGACGAGGGTCTCGCCTACATTGGTGAGATCGGATTTGACGACATGCGCGAGCGCGGCGTCCGCGTTGCCGACAAACTGCCCTCCGAGCTCGTCTACGCCGGGTTCTCGTTCGGCGTGCTGCCGGCGCAGAAGCTCGCACAGACACGGCCGAGCCCAGGCTGGGCAGGAGGGGATCGGGTGAGCGCTCGCACCCTGACTGAGAGGTTGAGTGCAGAAGTCCAAGGGGTTCGGTTGAGTTCAGAATGCCGAAGCCGAAGAATTCTTTAGCGCTTCGGCGGAATATAGGCCGCCTGCAATATCCGCGCTTCCCGGATCAATGACGGTCGATTGAGGCCAACCAAATCGATGAGCCCTCGCGCCTGATCTTCCGAAATGCCGGTCTCATTGGCGATGAAGCGTGCTTCCGAAGTGTCCTGCTCTTGGCGGACACGATCGCGATCCTTGGAAGTCATGGTGAGCGTCCCTTCTCACTTGAGCACTAAGTAACCGGTGAGGGCGAAAAACGTTCCCAAAAAGAAACCACCGCATTTCAAACGGTGGTACGATCAAGTATCGCGCGGCGGGCGGGGACGGGTTGCAGTGCCAGCGCGAAGATCGCTGAAAAATCATAATGCCCTTTGCTGAGATGCTGATCGAGTCGGCAGTCACTTAATCCCAAGAGCGTCCTTGAGTTCTGCCAATTTTTTCATGCCCCCTTGTTCGTCGCCAGCTTGGGACATTTTACGGGCTTCAGCCATCAGTTCGCTGGGATGTTCGGCGCTTTCGGCGCTGCGGTTGCCAGTCACTTGTTCCTGATGAGCCGACATTCCGCGGGTTGAGGCACTGGTCGCGCTCGGCTATGCACATTGCATGACAACGACCGACGATATTGTCAGGCCTCTTGCCCTTACCGCGGGTCTCGTTGCCCGCTTCTGGCCGCAACTGCTGCTTCTCGGCGCTATCGGGTACATAGCGCGCGACCTCCTGCTCAACGCGGCAGTCACGGTGGGCCTCGTCAATCCTCTCGGCGGGATGGTCGTGCTTTCGCTGGTGGTTTTGACCAAGCTTCTGGTCATCGTGGCGATGTTCGTCGCCCTGCGCCCGGGACTGCCGGCACTCGCCTCGCTTCGCCAAATGTCGGCAAGCGGTGCGAAACAGGAGAAAACATCCCAGCCCGCCGACCACTTGCTGGCGGTGACCGCGGCCGCCATCTTGCCCTTCTTCGCCTATTACGCCGCCTGGGGATTCCTCGGCGACAGTGTGCGCGAATATTCGCGGCTGGCGCTCGAACGCATTCCGCTGGGAGAAAGCGCCGACATATTCGGCCTGCTGCGCTCCAGTGGCCTCATTGCGTCCATTGTCGGCTGCTGGTTGGTCCGCTGGTTCGCCAAGCGCATGAACAAAGGCGCGCGCAGGCCTTACTGGCGGCTGCTCGTCGTGGCGGCGGACGCAAGCTGGATATTCATCGGGCTCTATGCGCTCGACATCTGGAAAGACGAGTTCATCGCCTGGATCGGTGCCGGGGCGCTGCTCAATGAACTCAGCATGGGCGCAGGATCGCTTGCCCTGTCGATCGCCGCTCAAGCTGCCGAAGGCCTCACGCCGGTCGAGTTCAAGCAGCCCGGCATCCTGGAACAGGCGCAAGGCCTGTTCTTCTATGCGCTTCTGCCAATGGTCTGGCTGGTCATGGCGGCGATCATCAACGGCTACGAACTGTCGGCCGCCGCGGTCGCGGCCGCGCCGCCGCCGCCGCGCGGATCCACTTGGCGCAAATGGTTGAGCGACTTCATCACGCATTTCCTCGGCGGCTACCGCTCGCGTTATGCGCCGATTTGGGCCTGTCTCAAGCTCACGCTCGGCGCAGGACTCGCGACGCTGCTCACCTTCGTCGTGGCCTACCGGCTGATCGGCTGGCTTGGCGCCTGGCTGTGGTTTGGCGCGACGCGGACGCTTGGCGCGCCGGACCTCGATACATGGCAGGTCGTCTTCAGCGTCGCCAGCGTGTTCATCGGCAGTCCGAGCGATCTCGACGGCGGCATAGTGCTCGACGCCTTGAGGATCGCGTTGCTGGCGGCGGTGCTTGAATATGCGGTGGCGGCGCAACGGCAGCCGCTGAGGGTCGCTACCTGAGGAGCAGATGGCGTGGTCTGGCGTTCGCCACCGTGACCGACAGCGCCAGGCCGCTTGCCGTCGCCGGAATGATGAAAGTCTCGGCCATGCGCGCCGCGCCGCGCGTGCCGGCGCGCTGGAAGGCCAGCCCGCCGCAGCGGGGCTTGTCGGCTGCCTCGGGATACATCTTGCGCACGACGGGCGGGGTCAGGAAGGCAGGCAGCCAGCGGCGGCCCTCGGCGTCGGTGAGCACAGCGGCGCAGGGGCTTTCCGCAAGGAGACCAGGATCCTCGATGCTCGCCTCGAATTCGGCCAGCACCACGGCCTCATCGGCCGAGCCGCCGGGCAGGCGCGACAGCGTTGTCAGCCGCCATTCGGCGCCGGCGTAACGCTGCGACTCGCCCCTGTCGACCGCGATCGGGTCGCGGGCGCTGCCGGACCGCCACGCCTCCAGGCTTTCCCAGGAATGCACCAGCACTGCAGCCGGCAGGGCGCAACCCAGCCCAGCAAGGCTCAGCCAGTAGCGGCGTCTCTCGGCAAGGGAAATGGCCTCCGCCATCACTCGGTCTCCAGCATCCAAGGCATCGGGCCATCGCTCCGGCGGATCGTCACGGCGCCGGGGATGTCGCCCGGCGCAAGTTCGGTGATCGCCACCCGGACCTCTTCACCGAGCGGTGTGAATGCAGATGGCGCGACCACCACGGTTCCGCCGGAAAGTTCGCTTTCCGGGACTTCGAAGGCCATGAGCACAGGCTTTGGCAGTCCCGGCTCCAGCCGCTCTGCCGGCAGCGTGGAAATGCGCTGGCTGAGAGAATAGCGCACGCCGCTCGGGCCGAGCCATTCGACGGAGGTCAGGGTCAGGCTCTCGCGTTTTGCTTCGGCCGCGGCCTCGACCAGGACCCAGATTCCGGAAGTGGTGTAGGTCCTGGTCTGGCCAAAGCGCTCGATCCTTACGGTACGCGCGAGATGCACGTCGCCGACGGCCAGCGCGAAGGCGCGTGCGTCGGTGCGCTTACCCTGCTTGCCGGCAATCGAGACGGGCGAGGTGATGTTGCTGTAGAGCGGGGTAGTCCGCTGCATTGCGTAGAGGATCGCCGCCGCGAAGATGATCGCGCCGGTTTCCTTGAGACCCGCTCTCATTGCGCCGAACCGGCCATCTCGGTCTTTACCGGCAAGTCCACGATCGCGACCGGATCGCGGTCGAACCAGCCCGAGGCACCATAGAGATTGTCACGCCGCTTGTAGATCTGGCTGCCAACCACGAGACGCAGATCCTGCGGCCGCGGCCGCGCCTCCGGCCACTCCCAGGTGGCGATCATGCGTTCCGGTATGCCTGGATGGACGCCGCTTGCGATCCATTTGTCGCGTGCAAGATAGAAGGCCGGCGCCGGCACGTCCGGGATCGGCGGGTCGATGTCAAACATGGAAGCGAAAGCGTTGCTGGTCGATGCCGAGCGGTTGTCGAGATCGAATTCGACCATCAAAAAGGTCTTCGGCTGGGACGGCTCGGTTCCTGTCGGCGGAACCGAGCCGGTTCGTGCACCGCGAAACGTAATAACCCAGCGCCCGGTGTCGATGGGTTCGCCCGCAGCAACCGTCGGAGTTGGCTGCGGGTTGGATGCTTCATACACCGTCATTGCGAATGACGCTGCGGCCGCCGCGAGACCACCAAGGCCGGCGACGAGAAACGCGAAAAGACGCTGTCGCAAAGTCGATGGCTGTCCGACGGACATGTTTCCTCCCGCGAACTATCCACCAGACACGAGCCACAGATGCAACCTGGAGAGGTGAGCTATGCGGTAACATTTATGGCACAATGCGAAACAGCTTCGTCTTGGATCGTGCTGTGGGCCGGACCCGCCGCGCCGAGAGCGGTTCATCGTTTAACTGAAACGCCGAACCGCTCTATCTCTTTGTTTCGGCGCATTTCCGGACGGAAAACCGTTCCACACTTTTCCTGGAATTGCCCTAGCGGAGGGCGGCCACGACGTCGGCGAGGTCGGCCTGCTTGCCATTGCCGGCGCGGCGCAATTGCACCTCGACGGGCTGGCCGTCGGATTGGTCGCAATAGAAGATGGGCCCGGGCCGCACCCATTTGTCGCCCCACTCGGTCAGCGCGATAATGACCGATTTGAATTCCAGCCCCTTCCGGGTCAGGACGTATTCGGCCTGCTCGCCGGCGGTGCCCGGGCGACGGTCCATCAGGCCGGCCTCGACAAAATCCTCGAGGCGCTTGGCCAGGATGTTGGTGGCGATCCCCAGGCTCTTCTGGAATTGCGAAAAGCGCGTGTAGCCGCCGAATATCGCGTCGCGCAGGATCAAGAGGCTCCAGCGCTCGCCGACCAGCTCCAGGGCGCGTGAGGCCGAGCAGTTCTGTTTTTCATAGAGACGACCAAGCATGGCGTGAACATACCCTGTTGACTTGCATCATGCAAGTATGCATGGTGGTTGCATGATGCAAGCGACATCAACAGAGCGTCGCTCCACGTCCTCGCCCGAGGCTTCGGGTGTCCACCAACCAATCAGATCAGACGGGAGATATGTCATGAAAAAACAAGAAGATTACACAACGTCATTTGTCGTTGAGCAAAGTCCGGAAAAGGTTTTTGCGGCGGTTGTCAATCCTCGCGCCTGGTGGTCCGAAGACATCGATGGCGAAACCAATAAGCTTGATGCAATATTCTATTATCACTTCAAGGATATCCACCGCGGCACCTTCAAGGTCACCGAGCTTGTGCCCGGCAAGAAGGTCGTCTGGCACGTCGTTCAGAACTACTTCAACTTCGTCAAGGATGCGACCGAGTGGACCGGCACGAACGTGGTCTTCGACATCGCGCCGACCGACAAGGGAACCGAGCTGCGTTTCACCCATGTCGGGCTGAAGCCGAGTGAAGAATGCTACGATGTCTGCCATGACTCCTGGCGCTTCTATGTCGCGAGTCTTCGCGACCTGATTTCGACGGGCAAGGGGCAGCCCAACAAGGGCGAAGAGAACGCCAATCCAACGGTCGTGCCGCAAAATGCGGACATCGGCCTCGAGCGCAAGGCAGCGAGCGATGGCGCCGAGATAATCGTCATGACGACGGCAGCGGCGAAGCCCGGCATCGAGAGCAAGGTGCGGGATGCCCTGCGGGACGTAGCCGGCGCCGCCCGCAAGCAAAGCGGATGCATCGACTATAGCGTCTTTCGCTCGCAGGCAGAGCCCAACGTTACCATCTGCGTCGAGCGCTGGGCATCGAGGCAGGAGCGCGACGCTTTCCTGGGCTCGGCGGACGCGAGGAATTTCGTTTCGGCCATAACCGGTGCCTTCCTGGAGCGGCCTTCGCCGATCTCCTACACGACATTGGAAGTCGGGTCCTGATTGCAAGGGTTCGCCCGGCGACGGCTGCCCTGGAGCAATGCAAAGGGGGGACGGCGTCCAAGCATGAAACAGAAAACTGTAGCCTACTTGCATGATGCAAGAATAAATCGCCTGCACTCATGCAGTAGGAGGAGAGATCGCCGTGCTGAAATCGATGGAAGTCACAGACAAGACCGTTCTGGTAACCGGGGCCAACCGCGGCCTCGGCAAGGCGCTGGTCGAGGAAATATTGAGGCGGGGTGCCAAGCGCGTCTATGCCGGCGCGCGCAAGCCGCTCGCCCACGCAGATCGGCGTGTCACGCCGCTGATCCTGGACGTGACCGATGCGGCGCAGATAGGGGCGGCTGTCGAGTGGATCGGGTCTCTCGACATCCTCATCAACAACGCTGGCATCGGGCTCTATGACGACCTTGGCGATCGTGCTGCGCTCGAGCGACACCTCGCCGTCAACCTGCTCGGCGTGCATGGCGTAACCCACGCATTGCTGCCGCTGCTCACGCGTTCGCGCGGCGCCGTGGTCAACATCCTGTCGGAAGCGGCCCTCGTTCCCTTCCCGATTATTCCGTCCTACTCGCTGTCGAAGGCCGCCGCGTTCTCCATGACTCAGTCGTTACGTGCTCTCGCCGGGGCTCGTGGCGTGAGCGTTCATGCGGTCCTGTCCGGTCCCATAGACACCGACATGAGCAGAGACGCCGACATACCGAAGGGCTCCGCGGAGAGCGTCGCGAAAGGTATTCTGGACGGTATGGCGCGAGGGGAGGAGGAAATTTTCCCGGATCCAAAATCGGCATCAATGGCCGAGAGCTGGCGCGGCAGCGCGTTCAAGGCGCTCGAACGCCAGATGGCGGCTTTCGTCCAAGCCATGCCCGCCAAGCCATAGGCAATGGCCGCCGTCGATGCGCTGAACGGTTAGGAAAGCGGCTGTTTTTGTGCTCTGTTGCTTGCCATGGTTCTACCGGGTCTTGCCCTTCCCGACGACGTTGATGCGCTGAAGGAGATGATCCTTTCCATGGCTCGCGAGCAGGCTGCAAGTGGAGGCCCGGATCGCAGTCGCCGAAGTCCGGACCGCAGCATCTGAGCGGTCGCCCGGCTGAAAGCTGTCGAGAAAAGCGCCAACGCCAAGTTGGCGGAATGACTGGATAGTTACGGTCTCGGAGCGCCGCCCGTTTGGGACGGACGGCCCTTGTTTCAATCCTTCAAGGCATCTCGAACCTTATCTTTCGCCTTGCCGAGACCTTTCTGAAGGGTGCCTTCGGCCTTGTCAGCGGCTCCGTCAGCGCGAAGCTTATCATCGCCGGTGGCCCTGCCGATCTTGTCCTTCACATCGCCGCGGAGTTTCTTCGCGGAACCCTTAACTTCGTCCTTGTGCATGGTTCTTTTCCTTTCGCAGAACTCAACGTGAGCGGAACCTGAATGTTCCAGAGTGAGCAGGATCGGCATGGCAGGATCGGCATGGCAGGATACGGTGATGATGCAGGCTTCACAGCCTATGCAACTGCAGCCGGCTATACGTTCCTGCAGGCACGATCGCAGCGGCTCGCCAGCGCGGCAGTGCCAACATCGGCGGCACCTACGGCATGCGCTTTCCGGGCGTGCCTACAGGCGGTCTGGCGCAAGTGCAAGCATGGCCGCGCACCGGCGCCACTGTGTACGGCACGACCCTTGCGAGCGATCTGATCCCGCAGCGGGTCATTGATGCTTCGTACGAGGCCGCATACCTCGAGCTGGTAAAGCCCGGTTCGCTGCCGATCTCCTTCGACCCTTCCAAGAAGGTGAAGCGCTAGAGGGTCGAGGGCATCGAACGCGAGTTCTTTGAGCCCGGCGACACCGGCAACATCTTCGCGCCGGATGCGCCGGTCTCGACCATCATCGAGGGCTTGCTCGCCCGGTAATCGGTCCCGCCTACGGTCTGCCGGACATCTTGGTCGTGTAATGGCAGGCTTCTATGACGACATGGCCGAGATAGTCACGGAACTGCTCCAGTCGGAGGGCGAGGGCGGATTAGGGCAGGGAGAGGTCTGCGGAGAACCCCCGCCGACATCTCCGACAGTGCCGGGGCTCAGGCGGGTCTGGACGGCATCCGCAAGCGCTGGCCCTGGGTGAAACACCTGTTCGCCGACGGCAGTGGCCCCACGATTCGTAGCTTTGCGGGAACGGTACCGTGCCGTCTAGCAATGTAGGCGTGTACAGTTCCAGTTGCGGATGTTTTTCAAGAGTTTTGCCCACGGCAGCGTCATCAAGTGTTTTGGTCAACATGGCGACGTCGGCAGAACGGGCGGTGCCTTGGACCGGCATTGCATCTCTCCCGAAGAGGGCGAAAGCGCGTGTCCCGCGGCGTGGTGTAGCCGGCGGCATTGGTCGCCGTGTGTCCGGCATGGGCCGGGCTGGTCAGCGCGCCAAGGCTGGTCGATCGCGCTGGCCCGTCATCCTATTGGTGCTGATGGCATCCGCGCCGGCATGGTGATCGAAGGAGCGTTGTGAGACCATGGGGCTCCGCGTGTGAACCAGTTCCACTCGGCCTGTGACAACAGCGCGTTCACGCGCTGGCGAAGGAGAACTTCCTCGGTTGCCAT
>NZ_JAMYLN010000068.1:0-6713 GCF_040318035.1 Mesorhizobium sp. M1329
AGAGAAGCGGCTGCGTTTCATGTCCTGGTCCTCTCGATGGCCAGAACGAACTTCAAACCGGATTAGATCAGAGGGGCAAGGTCACAGCCACCCCGGCCATAGCGCTAATGCCAAGCATGCACTAATATCCAGCTTGACCCCAGTTGGGGCTGGCCAGTGATCTGTTCAAATTGGGAAGTACCCATGACCAATCATTGCTGTGGACCGGGCTATGCTTCTCCAGCAGAGGCGATGAGGGCACCTCGCGAAAAGCTGCTCTATACGATTGCCATCTACACTGGCACGGGCATTCAGAAGCCGGACTATTTGTGTACCATTGATGTCGACCCGGAGAGTTCGACCTACAGCCAAGTGATTTCACGTTTGCAAATGCCGGGTATTGGCGATGAGCTTCATCACATGGGCTGGAATGCCTGTTCGTCCTGCCATGGCGATGCGAGCATGGAACGCAAGTATCTGATTGTGCCGGGTGTGCGCTCGACCAATCTGCATATTGTCGATTGCGCAACCGATCCCCGCAATCCGACACTGTTCAAGGTCATAGACGGCGCTGAAATCAAAACCAGGACCAACTTGTCGGCGCCGCACACAGTGCATTGCCTCGGCTCGGATATCATCATTTCCATGCTTGGCGACGCTCAAGGCAACGCCCCAGGCGGCTATTTGCAACTCAACAAGGAGTTCGAGATTGTCGGCCGTTGGGAAAACTCCATGGGCAGCATCAAGTTTGGTTATGATTTCTGGTACCAGCCGCGACATAACGTAATGGTCAGCTCGGAGTGGGCCGCGCCCAATACCTTCATGCCTGGTTTTGACCTGGAGGAGGTTGGCCATCTGAAATATGGCCGAGAGATCCATTTCTGGGATTTTGAGAAGAAGGAGCCAAAGCAAACATTCTATCTCGGTGAGGATGGCTTGCTCCCACTCGAAGTGCGATTCCATCACAATCCCGACAGCAGTCACGGCTTTGTTGGCGCGGCCCTTTCTGCAAACATCATCCATTGGTGGAAGGATGCGGCGGGTGACTGGCAATGGGAAAAAATTGTCGATGTTGGCAATGAGCCGCATCCCGAATGGCCGATCCCGATACCGGGCGTGATCTCCGTCATTCTGCTCAGTATGGACGATAGACACCTCTATCTTTGCAACTGGTTGCATGGCGACATCCGCCAATATGACATCTCGGACCCGCATAACGCCAAGCTCACCGGACAAGTGTGGATGGGCGGACTTCTCGGCCGTGCGCCTGAGGTCAACGGCGTGAAAGTGACTGGTGGGCCTCAGATGATACAGCTCAGCCTCGACGGCAAGCGCCTTTATGTGACGACCTCGCTCTTCTCGACCTGGGACAATCAGTTCTATCCGGAAATCCGCACCAATGGCGGATGCATGCTGATGGTCAATTGCGATACGGAAAACGGCGGCATGGAAATTGATCCGCGATTTGTCGTCGATTTTGGCAAGGAAGCAAATGGACCAAGCCGCTGCCACGAAACCCGTTATCCCGGCGGTGATTGCACGAGTGACATCTGGGTATGACCAGCTTCACCATCACCCTCGCCAACCAAGGCGGTGCGGCCTTTGACGTCGATCACCGCAAGCCCCTCTTGCAAAGCCTGCGCGAGCAGGGCGTGGACCTGCCCTACGGGTGCAAGTATGGCGGCTGCATAACCTGCGCGGCCAAGATAATCAGCGGCAAAGTCAGTCAAAAGGCCCAGCGGGCGCTGAACAACCGCCAGATCAACAATGGCTATATAATCCTCTGCGTTGCCCGCCCTATGAGCGACTGCACGCTGGAGGTCGGGGTTGAAAGCCACGACAAGCTCTATCGCAACCCCTTCCTAGATCCCTTGGCCGCACATGAATTGAAAGCCGATATTGCGACCCCGTTGGAAGCAAAGAAATGACCCATATGAATCATGATGAGCCCTATTCGGAGGCTTATCTGCAAGACATTCTAAAGTCGGTCAAAACCATTGCGATGGTGGGGGCCAGCCCCGACAAGACCAAGTTTTCCTATGGTGTTCTCAGGGTTCTGCACGAAACCGGCTATGACATGATCCCGGTCAATCCCACTCCCGGTCTGGATGAAATTCGAGGGCTCAAGGTGTACGCGTCACTGGCGGCCATCGACCGGCCTGTGGATATGGTTGAGGTTTTTCGCCGCTCCGAAGATCTGTTGGAAGTTGCACAGGAAGCCATCGCAATTGGTGCCAAGGTTCTGTGGAGTCAGATTGGGGTGCGCGATGACACTGCCGCCCTGTTGGCGGAGGAAGCGGGCTTGAAAGTGGTGATGAACCGCTGTCCCAAGATTGAGTTGTTCCGCCCCTTCTGGAAGCCGAAGTTGCACTTGGGAATATGATTGCAGGGTCACGGAATTCGGCGTTGTCGCGGTAGCTGACCTCCTTGGCCTTAGACGTTGATTGATTTTTGCCTGAGGTAAGATGCCAGATGGTCGCTGAGATCACGCGCGTCGTCGCCGGCGCCGTCGATCAGCGCAGACTTGCGGCGGCGCAGAAATTGCATCCCCATCAGGTACATGCCCGGATGTTCCGCAACGCCGCCGTCGTGACGGACGTGGCCTTTGCGGTCGAGGACCGGCAACTCCAGCCAGGAGTAGTCTGGCCGGTAGCCGGTGGCCCAGATGATCGTCCTGATCGCGCCTCCGGTAAGGTCGAGGCCGAGCGGCGGGTTGTCCTCGACACGGGTCGGCGGCAGGCGATCCGGCGGCCCGACCGTAGCGTCAAGGCCGTTGGCGCGCGCCCATTCGTCGATGAGGTCGAGCAGCCGGGCCATCTTGAGATCGGAAAGCGCGCACATGTTGCGCAACGACCCCGCAAACTGGGCCTTGCCGTCTTCGGTGATGCCAGCGAGACGGCCAACGAGTCTGACGCCGAGGTCGACCAGCGCATTGAGGTCGAGGGTGGTGCGGTCGGGGGTGCCGGCAAGCTGCAGCGAAGGAACCCGTCGTGCCCGTCTGATGTCGTCTACCTCGTCGTAGCGCTCGTCGAGCACGCCGGCGGCGTCCATCCACCACTCCAGGTCCTTGCCGCGATAGACGCGCGGCGCTCGGATGTGCTCGCCCACCGACAGGGTCACTTGACGCCCCGAACGCTGCAGCTCCTGTGCGATCTGGGTGCCGCTCGACGAGGCGCCCACCACCATCACGCCGCCGTCGGCGACCTGAGCCGGATTGCGGTAGGACTGTGCCGTCAGCATGGCGACCGACGGCGGCACGCGGACGGCCAAATCGGGCAGGCGTGCGATGTTGCACGCGCCCGACGCCAGCACGACAGTTCGGCAGCGCCACTCGCCGCGGTCCGTGCGCACGAGATATCCCGTACCGTCGCTGCGAACCGAGGTAACGGTCGTGTGTGTTCTGACTGGAGCCGCGATCGCCTTGGCATAGTTCCCGAGGAAGTCGATCACTTCAGGCATCGTCCGGTAGCCGTCGGGGTCGTCGCCATCGTAGCAGAAGCCCGGCAGCCGGCTCTGCCAGTTCGGGGTGAGCAGCCGCAGCGAATCCCATCGCTCGGTGCGCCAGGTATGGGCGATCTCGCCGCGCTCCAGCAGCACATGGTCGATAGAGCGCTCCGCGAGGCAGCGGCTCATCGCGAGCCCCGCGTGCCCTGCGCCGACGATCACTGTGGTGACGGAACTAATCGCGCCCTCTCATCAGGAGAGTCTACGGCTCGAAGCGCCTTTCAATTCACCACGACCGTGACGTTCGTCGGATTGGTTACAATGTCATAGACAGCCGACCGCTTCTGTGACTGCGCGACGAGAGCCTCGATGTCCTCGCGCTTGGCGTCGGCGTCAATGTTGTACTTCACCGTGATGCCGCTGAAGCCGTTGCGGACGTCGCTGTCGATGCCGAGTATACCCGCAATATCCATGTCGCCTTCGATGGTTGCCTTCACCGACTTCAACTGAATGTTCCGGTTCTGGGCAACAGCGGCGATGCCGGCGGTCAGGCAGCTCGCCAGCCCGACCAGCACGTATTCGACAGGCGTGGCGCCCTGATCCAGGGAAGCAAAGACCTCCGGATGGTCGGCATCGAATGCGAACGTGGTCTTGCGATGCTGGTCCTGGCCGAGACCGTAGAAACTCTCGACCGTCGAGTGGCTGTGGGTGCCATCCTTCCATTCGCAGGCCGCGCGCCACTTGAACTGCGCGGCCTCCGGGGCATTGGTAAGCGCTTCGCGTGCGCCGAGCAGCGCCTCGACGTTAACGCCATTGTTTGCCTGTACTTCGGAAGCCATAGTTATCCTCCCTACTTTGCACTGGCTTAAAAACCCGACCGATCCCACCGACCTCCTGATCAGATTTCACCAGGGGGTGGCATGCTATGGGTAGCGAAGCGTTTCTTCAAGTTGTTTCCATAGAGATATAGTCGCCCTCGTGTACCGAGTTGTGCCTTTCCAGGCTAAGGGTGCCCTGCGTGTCTGTCGGGGTTGGTTTCGCAGCCCAGGTGCCGGCCATAAGCATCGTGATGCAGTTCTTGAGGGTCGCCGGCAAGCTAGCGGACTGCATTTCCGCAGGGTGATCTTCCTGGCGTTGCGAACTGCTGGTTCGCCGCCGTTAACGGGCATTCAGAAGCTGCGAAATCAATTTCGGGTGCTGGGGCGACGACGACCTCCAGCGCGGTCAACTGCAATGTCTGCGTCCGGGCGGAGGCAAAGTTCGCCTCTATAACCGAATGCTGGCGCAAGGCGGACCTGCCCGATGTTTCATGCGCGAACGCCTGAGATGCGAGCGCCGCCATTAACCATCGATTAACTATCGGGTCGCCTTTAATTCAATTTTGCAGCATACTGATTTGGGTAGCGAGGTTGCTCAAGGAGACTGGAACAAGAGGGTAATTCTCCTGTTCGCGCACTCGTCCCTTCACTCGTGCGCGACTGTCGAAATTGTAAAAGGAAACGACGGAACACCGTCGTCTCATGGGGAGGCGCCAGCATCATGTTTGATGAGGAGCGCCTGAATGAAGATCGAAGACGCAGTTACGGCCGTCACGTCAGAAGCGAGCACGCTCATGTCTTGCCTCGGCCAGCCCGTTGTCGCCTACCATGTCACGGAAATCATGAGAGAGGCAGACCTGGCCCACGCCCGCGAGATGCAGCTCGCGCTGATGCGACGAAGCATCGAGGCTCTTGTCGATGATGGCCTGGAAGGCGTCGCCGCCGAACATTTCGCATCCCAGTTCGACGGCCGCGTCGGCCTGACTTGGAGACTCCTACACGCATCCGACGGCGTGGCGCATTGATCACGACCAGAGCGGTTTTGGTCAAGCTCTGGCAAGATCAGCTTCGAGGCGCGAAGCCGATGATCGGCGAAGCCGCCGATCGTCGGTATTTCCGCATGTCTGCCGCCGATCTTGAGATTGCGGCTTGCGAGGAATAGGCATGGGCGGGCGAGGCCGATATTCTACGCTTGGATTCGTCGGTCCTCGACGCTCTGCCACTCTGGAAGCAGGACTAGCGCGATCAAAGCGTAGGGAAAAATCGCACGCCGCCGTGCCATATTGCGCCTTAGCATACAATGAGCGCTGGCTCCCCGGGCCGGACAAGTTAAATAAATCGAACCGAGTACAAAAATGCCAGAAAAGTCATTACTTACAATCGCTTGGTGCGACCGCTTCCACAAAGCGTCTACCGGCTTGGTGTATCTCAAGGGGTAGCAGCGGTGTATCTCTCAGTCAAGATCGTTGTGCCACATCCCAAGCGATAATGCATACCCAGAGTTTGGCCTCTTGATGGTGCCTGGACAACCCCTATGATGGCGCTCGCTGGTCCCTCCAGCGTAGGGAGGTCCACCATCGCATGACGCCGCAAACCTCCAATCGCCAAGTAGCAGAACTCTCAGTTGAAGGAGCGAGTAGCCGCCCCATCAATCGAGACAATCGCACCTATGATTGATTAATCGCTTCATAAATACCACTCGACACCGAGAAAGTAATGCGCAATGCACTCGAGGATATCATCGTCTGGCAATCAATCATTGTCGCAGGCGAAGACGGCTAAGCAGGACGAGTTTTACACGCAACTCAACGACATCAGCAACGAGCTGAGGCATTACAGGGAGCAGCTACGCGGAAAGACCATCCTTTGTAATTGCGACGATCCTTACGAGAGCAATTTCTTCAAGTACTTCGCGCTGAACTTCAACGCGCTGGGCCTCCAGAAGCTTATTGCTACGAGCTACGCGAAATCACCGATCGCCGGGGCCTATTTGCCCCTTCTTGACATTGAAGGTCTCAAGCCTGAAGGACGCGAGCCCTACGCGATCGAGATCAACGAAGTGCCAGACCACAATGGTGACGGCGCGACCGACCTTGTCGATGTGGAATATCTCCTCAGGCACGACGCGAATACCGCTAGACCGCTCAGAGGTGACGGTCAGTACGGTGCGGGCGATTTCCGCAGTTATGAATGTGTGGAGTATCTGAGGCAGGCGGACATTGTCCTAACAAATCCCCCGTTCTCGCTTTTTCGCGAGTACATCACGTTGCTCATTGAGTACGAAAAGAAGTTTGTAATCCTGGCGAGCCAGAACTCCCTGACGACAAAAGAGGTATTTGCACTTGTCCACCACGGCAAGCTGTGGTTGGGCAATAACAACGGAGACATTGAACCGCCCCGGGTTGATCGGAGGCTCCAACTCCTGAGAAGGTGGAGCCATGACAAGCAAGACGACCAACAAGTTCTCTCCCG
>NZ_JAMYLN010000069.1:0-6278 GCF_040318035.1 Mesorhizobium sp. M1329
TCGGGAGAGAACTTGTTGGTCGTCTTGCTTGTCATGGCTCCACCTTCTCAGGAGTTGGAGCCTCCGATCAACCCGGGGCGGTTCATGTTGGCGCGGCTCACTGTTCCTCGACTGTTCTCAGTGGAGAGCGGTCGGCCGACGCTGTTCCGCCGCTGTTTTCAGCGAGAATGCTAACTGTTTCCGACTGTTTTCAGTTGCAGCGGTTAACCAGAAATCCGTAATTAAAGTCGGCTCAAGCCATTGGCGACATCACTCAAACGAATGGCAATTATCTGTTTGAATGCGTCTAGGGTCCCTCCGCGGAGACCCACGCATCCGCGCGTAGGGACACAGCAACTTCCCCTTTAAAGGCGTCGAGATGCCACGAGCACCGAAACCTCAGTTCCTTAGACCTAAGGATCGAGCAATCTGCCAGCGGGTTGTCGACCAGGTAGCCGCCGACGCCAAATCGCACAGCACCTCGATAAACAGACAGATTCTGGCCTCGACCACGCTGTCTCTCTTTCAATGCGGGGTCGTCAATGAAGTGAATTTGCTGGCACATGTTCGCGCGCGCCGCCATGACTTCACGAAGCAGGCCGGCACTGCGTCGCCGGTCGCTTCGTGACGCCCTCAGGTGCCGGCACGCACCGTCGCTCACCACCTTGTCCGATTACTAATGAAGAATGCGGGGCGGAGGCGCTCACCCACTCTGACGAGTATCGTGCTGTTGCGACGCTGTTCTGAGCATCGAATTCAACGGATGTGCCGATCGATTTGGGAATCCGGTAAGAACCGCTCCCTCACGGCGCTTCTCGCTTCCTCCTGTCCATGATCTCTACCATCCCTTCCATAACCCGTTTGTCGGGATTTCTCTTACAAAAGCCGTAGAGAGACGCCCAAATCTCATTGATGGTCATGCTACCGAGATCGTATCGAGGCTGACCTAAGTGCTTCAGTGCCGTGTTCGCTGCAGTAATGTAGCCCTCCGTCCACGCGACCATTGCCATCGGGATGCGAGAACGAGGCGAGTCAGACTCGCTTGTGATACTCAGCAGCTTCGTGCACTCCATACCTGTTGCGATGGAGCACACTCGAAAATCTACGAGATCCCAGCACCGGCTTCGATTGAGCGGCGATAATTCACTCCGATTCGCATAAGGGGCAGAGAGGTGAAAGCTGAGTTCCGGCGATCCGGCCAATGGGCCGACATAACGAACGCCACAGGGACCGAGCGATGGCTGAATGATGGGGACGGTTGTCGCAGGATCAGCCCCTAAAGATTGCCGGCCGAATGACATGCATGGAGATGACGGGTGGTCAACTTGCTCTAATGGACCGTTGCCGGTGAATGAGGGCGAGGCGCTTGCAAAGGCGATCATCGAAACGGTCGCGAGATTAACCCGCGGGCGAATTGACGGGGCGCCTTGATCAAGGCCGAATTAGCACTCCCGAGCCGTACAGTTGCACTCCAAGCCGATCGTTCTTCCGCCACCGGACCACCGCCTGATAGGTGGCCCCGTCCTCAGGGATGAACAGCACAAAACGATCCGGGACCAAGGCATCAGCAGCGACCCGCAGTTCCGCGCCTCTCTCATGCTGGTTGCAGACCGAGCAGCTTATGTCCATGTCCCGACGCCCAGTGGTTATGGTCGCGTCCTTCAGAACAGGCGTTCTCTGGTGAAGGCGGCGGTCAGGTTTAGGCTCGGTAGGGTCCATGGGATGCAGTCCTTGTCGTGCTGGATTAGCCGTGTGGTTCATCGCCGAAACCTTACAGCGAAGCGCTGCGTATACAATTGTGCTCGCCGCGGAGGTGCTTGAGGCGCCGCTTGACCTCCTCCGGCTTTACCCACTGCGTCGCCGGTCGCTTCCCATGCGGAGGCGGGCCGGCATGGTCCTGCACCCGCTTCGCCGGGGATGCTTTCGCTGAACTGGATCCGGCTGTTCGGCTTGATGATACTGAACAGGATTTCGCGGCGCGCCTTGCAGCCGATATCGCGCAGATCGTGGCCGTCCAAATACATGATGTCGAAGGCACCGAGGATCATGGCATAGGGGTCGCTGTGAACGGCCTTCTGCAGTGCATTGAAGTCGGGCAGACCGGCGGCGTGGTGACCACCGCCTCACCCTCGAAGATCGCGGTCTTGACGTCGAGCTGACGCGCGGCCTCGAAGAGGCCGGTGTATTTGGTTGTCCAGTCGGCACCGCTTTTGGTGAAGGCGCGGATATCGTCGGGGCTGTTGATGACGATCTGGGTGCGGTAGCCGTCGAGCTTGATCTCGTGAATCCAGTGCTCACCCTCGGGTGGCTTTGAGACCAACTTGGGCTCCATCGGCGGAATGAACTCGAGACGGCCGCCGCCGGTACTTACAATTTTACGCACCCAGTCAATACTAGGTACAAAGCTTACATTAGCTAGAGTGAACGGAACGTGATTCCGCGCGGCTCCTGGCGACCATCGTGAAAGACACAGACGGAGCGGGCGCTATAGAGAATACGCACGAGCGAGCGCGTACCCGGCCAATACCAACATCGAGAGCACATAGAGAACCAGCAGCAACGGAACCACGGATGATTGGTGGGCGACGGAGGCGTCAGCTTCTTCCTGTTCCTCAAAAAGATTGTGATCCAGACCGGCCTTCGTGACCACCGTATGGTCAGGCCCGTTCTTGCCGTAGGTCTCTCTCGAAACCCGTGTCGCGATATCGGCCCGGATCACTCGATCGTCGGGCAGGTCGCCCGGAAGCCATTCTGGAAGATTGTCGCCGTCGCTCTTGTCCATGGCGCCAATAATGCTTTGTGCCTCACCTACGTTCCAGATTCCTAATGTACGATTCTAACCAGCGGCTCGCTCACTGCGGCAACGCGTCGGTCGGGTGTCACGGCAGTAAAAAGTCCCGCCGCACTGCCAGGACGGCGGGACCCGATCAAGCGACTTGCACCAAGCTTAGGGACTTCGGGGTTGCTCTGGTGCGCGCGATCAGCTCGATTTTAGGCGCATGAGCTGTAACGCGTCCACCAACTGGCGGTTTTGGTAGTGGGTTAGTTTGAAACCTGTCTCGCCTGAACGTGTCTTAATAGCCAGACGACATATCGTTCCATATCAAGCCGGCGAGCGGTTCCAAGTACACTTGCCCAGGTATCCTGAGGACTGGCGCCAGACGCGATCATGGCCGGTGCGTTGTGAAATGAGTCAGCGAGCATCCGTGCTTTGGATAGATCATCGGTCGCGCGAATTTCGACGAGAACGATGCCAAGAGCCATCAGAATATTTTCGTTCGTGATGGGTTTAGGATCAATCAATCGAGACGCCTTTCTTCCGGTACGGTCCGCGCACTATTGGCTTCTCCGCTTCCTTGGCTTCGACCGCTACGCGACAGCGGCGTTTTCAGCCTCAATTTCAAACTGACCCACTACCGCGGTTTTAGTTCAGCGCCGGCGTCCGTCCCGGCCTGAAACCCTTCAGCGCCGCGGCGATGCCCATCATCACTGATTGCTCCGGGCGATCGAGAACGCGCAGGGTGCCCGGCTCGTCGCCACCCACCCCGCAGATCGGTAGGATCTGATAGTCGCCTTCGAAAGGCTCCGTATCGCCATTCAAGAAGAAGTCATATTCGGGGAAACACCTTTTCAGCTTCCAACGCTTCGTGATCGCATCGGGCCATACCGCACCCTTGGCGATCGCCTGCTCAAATGCGATGTGTCTTTGGATGTGGGGCGAACGTCTCATGCAGCCCGATCGTGTCGGCGCGGAGCTTCACCAGTCCGTCGGAATATCGGGCGCTGATCCGATCCACCAGATTGGTAGGGATTGGTTTACCATCTCGGATCGCAGATGTGATCGTTCGGTCGAAACGTTTGTCGCGTTGCTTCCGAGTCAGATAGGCCCGCAACTGGTCGGGCTCGCCAGAGAGCAGTTCATCGCGGGGTCGGGCGACACAGTGGCTCTGAACTGTGGTGAGCCCGATCACCCCCGCCTTTTCTGCTGCCGGTCACCCGATTGATGCGCCCGACCACCTCCAGTGCGGTCCTGGTCGGATTAGCGCCGCAGCACAACGAAAGCCGCTTGGATCGCGAAGCGCCGGCATCTGCTCGACGCTGGCAACCCCGTCGTCATTGAAGGTCTGCCGGATGGCTTCTTCCAGCGGCCGAAACGCGGCCTCATCGAGGTTCATCGCCTGGATCGCGCCGTTGCGAACGAGAACGGCCGAAGCAGTCCGCTACGCGTGACCTTGCCCCCAGTTCTATCCTACTGATCAGACTCGCCAATGGCAATAACATATATGTTATAGTAATTTGACAAATTGATTATATATATGTTATTGCATGAAATGTTTGAATAATGAGGGAATCATCAAAATGCGCCCGCAGGAACGCGCCACAGCCAGACGCCAGCTCGACAAGAGGCTCAGCCCCTTGCGAACCCAGGAGGGATTCGCAAGGCCGCCGCGCGGCTGGATCAAGGCGATCCGCGAGGCGCTCGGCATGACGACGGCACAGCTTGGAAAGCGGCTGGGCGTCAGCCAGCCGCGCGCCGTCGCCATCGAAAAAGCCGAAAGCACCAATGCGATCACGCTCGATTCGCTTGAACGCGCCGCCCGGGCGCTGGACTGCGACCTCGTTCATGCGCTGGTGCCGCGCAAGCCGCTCGAAGCCCTTACAGAAGAACGCGCTCTCAAGCTAGCAAGGCGCCGCGTCAAGCCTGCCCGCCACACAATGGCGCTTGAAGCACAAAGCCTCGATCCGGAAGCCGAAGAAGAGCAGGTCAGGCAACTCGCAAGACGCCTGCTGGAAAAGCCCGGCTCGGCGCTGTGGGATGACGAGGCGTCATGACTGATCCGCTCCTCGAACAGGATGACGCCGCAACGCCGCTCAGCCCTGAAGAGCGCGAAGCCCTGATCCCGGCTTACATCACCCTGCGCGGCGAACTGAACGAAGCCGAACAGGCGAATATTCTCGACGCGGAAGAATGGGCGTTCGCCCGCAAACGCGATGTGCTCAGCGAAAAATTCCTGAACGATCTGCACAAGCGGATGTTCGGCCGCGTCTGGCGCTGGGCCGGCAGCTACCGCCACAGCAACAAGAATATCGGCGTCGATGCCTACCGCATCCCCACCGAACTGCGACAGCTCATCGATGACTGCCGCTACTGGATCGACCACGAAACCTACCCGCCCGATGAAATCGCAGCGCGCTTTCACCACAAACTCGTATGGATCAATCCCTACCCCAACGGCAACGGCCGCCACGCACGGCTCGCGACCGACCTGTCGCTCGTCAGCAAGAACCGCCCCCGTTTCTCCTGGGGCAGCGCCGGCCTCGTCGATCCCGGCGAAACCCGCCAGCGCTATGTCGAAGCCCTGCGCGCCGCCGACAATCACGATATCGGCCCGTTGCTGGAATTTGTCCGGTCCTGAGGGGCACGATTCCACCGCTTGCCACCTGGCAAAGCTCATCCTACTCCACGTCGTTCTCGACTAACCGGTCCATGAGAATGTCAGGCGCTTCCCGCTCCGCCGCCTTGAGCAGCGCGAGAACGCACCATCCCCTAAAATAGGTGGACACAATCCGTTAATCCCCCAAGATGCCACGGCCTATTTCAAGTGCTGTCGCCCGGTACTGGACCGGGTGTTTGTGACCGGCGACGAAGTGACGGCGGGAGGGCTGATCATCGCAGGCGTGTTGACAGGCTTGCAGGTTCGTATCGAGCGCCGCGCTCCTACCATTGTGGAAGCAGAGGCGTTATGAGAGTCGCCTATCGAAAACCGGTCGCTCGTCGTCTCGGTTGGAGGCTTCGCCGCGAGCATCGCGGCGAACACCAGTTCGACGCCGTCACCCATTTTCCGGACAGGCGCGCAAATATCGAGCTCGACGAGCTTGCAGCGCGTCTCAATGACTTTGATTTATTCGGACAGGAGCTACCGGTTCGATTGAACCGGTAGCGGTGAACGGAAGCGGCACAAACACCCTTTGGCTGCGATTTCGCCAATAGCAATACCGTAGAAACGTGCCACTTTGGCGGAGGATCTGCGCCCCTCCGAAGGCACAAGTTACAGGTTCGAATTCTGTCGGGTGCAGCATTGCCGCAGTTCGCTTGCCGACAACTATTCCTGCTGGAATTGACAGGGCCAATCTTCAGGCCTCGTCAAGCCAGAAGGCAACTCGGTCCGGGCGTCTCCGCAAGCCATGTTGAGCTGCCACTGGGACAGACCCACCGAATTGGAAAGGTCGACGCCCTCGATACGGGTCAGAAAGAAAAAGGCGCGGTCAAAGTCTATCGGCGCGGTAAACCTCGCTCC
>NZ_JAMYLN010000070.1:0-6209 GCF_040318035.1 Mesorhizobium sp. M1329
GGTCGTCGACCTCTTCACCCCAGCCGAATGCGCCAACTACTTCAAAGCCGCAGGATATGAACCGGATTAAACAGGACGTGCTCTAAGTGCGCCTTAGACTATCCGCCTTTCCGTCCAGGGCGTCCGGCTACGAGCCGCTGCGCCGCGACCGGCGGAAGAGATTGGAGGCACTTAAGACCGGCGACGGCCGACCTTCGCCGGCCCATCTGCGGGCGCGGGTCGGCCGGGAACTCGACAGGCTCGAATTGCTGCTCGAGCATATCAAGGCGGTCGAGACTGAGCGCGATGCCATGCTTGTCTCACCGGCACCTGCGATGCTGCTCGACCTGAAGGGCATCGGGCCGGAGTTTGCTGCTGTGGCGGTCGCGTCGCTTCGACAACCCGCGACAGGTCGCCGCCTATGCCGGCCTGGCGGCGACCCCCTAGCAGAGCCGCTCGGTCGATCACGACTAGGGGTATCGAAAGCCGGCAATCCAAGGCTGAACGACTACCTGGCTCTGGCTGCGCCAGATTCATTGGCCGAGCAGTTCGCCAGTCGCGCGCCGGCCTGCGGCGCGCCAGTCTTTCTCACGTCCACTTCAGCCGTTGCAAACAAATTCTTCAAGTAGATTGCGCTTGCACAGGATGTGTGGCGCCCGCGATGCTGCCGGGTGCATGGTTGTCTCGCGGTTTGGTGGCCGCATGATGGAGCTTTGTGGGACGAGCCTTCAGTGTGGACGACACTTTTGCTGAGACAGCGACGTAAGCCCATCAGCGGAATGGCTCGGCTCAAGTCCCGGCAGGACGCCTCAGGGTATAGCGCGGCGTTCAGATTTTCAACGCTTTCCGGATCTGAGCTGAGGCCCTTGCACGTCGCAATATGTGGCCTTCATAATCGACTTCTCCGAATTAACGACGGCTCGTCGCCAGGCCGATCCAACAGATCGGGATTTCTTAAGTTGCCGGGATCATCAATGGCAGTGGCGAAGGAAGTTTGCGTGTTTCAGAAATTCGCGGACACCCATTCCGCTAATTGTCGCGCGTCATGGAAAATTGCCCCCTCGGCGCCACGAGGAATTGCCCCCTCAGTGGATAGCTGAGGAGAGAGCAATGAACGAACAACGAATCACGGAAAGCCCGTCGTGGAGTGATCCACGGGGGCAAGTGATGAAGACGCCAGACGATGTGGCGGAGATGTTGCGCCTGAAGGCGTGCGGGTGGGGACTGAAGCGGATCGCGTGGCAGCTGGGCTGCAGCCATCACACAGTGAAGGTCTACGTGGCGGCGGACGGCGTGAAGCCGTTCAAGTCGCCGGAGCGGCCGAAACGGCTCGACGGCCTTGAGGGTTGGCTGCGCGAGCGGTTCATTCGGCATCGCGGCAATGCGGATGTGGTGCGCCAGGACCTGCTGGCCGAGAAGGGCGTGGCGGTCAGCCGGCGAACACTGCAACGCGCCGTGCAGCCCTATCGTCAGGCGCTGAGGGCCGAGGCGCTGGCGACAACGCGGTTCGAGACGCCGCCAGGGCGACAGCTGCAGATCGACTTCGGCGAGCGTCTGGTCGAGATCGGCGGTGCGAAGATCAATGTCAATGCCGCTCGAATTTTCCCCAAAAGTGCCGAAGTAAAATTCCCCAGTTTCGCCGCTCAGACTGTCGCGGAGGGGTGTCCATTTTTCGGTGGCCGGCCGCGCGGCCGCGATGGTGGATTTAATGTCGGCGGCGTGATGGAGGCTTTCGATCGCAAGTGTTCGGGCATGAGCTCGGCGTGCTGGCGGAGCCGATAACTCGATCCTTCGATCTGGACGACGACCGCATGGTGAAGCAGGCGATCGAGAAGTGCGGTTGCGACGACAGGATGGCCGAAGGCCTCGCCCCATTCGGCGAAGCCGCGATTTGAGGTGAGAATCATTGCGCCCTTCTCGTAGCGGGCGTTGACGAGTTGGAAGAACAGATTGCCGCCACCGTGGACGACGGGCAAGTAGCCGATCTCATCGACAACGAGCAGAGCAGGCCGGCAGAAGAAGCGGATGCGTTCCTGCAGGCGGCCTTCGCGTTCGGCCCTTGCCAGCGCGGCGATGAGTTCGGCCAGCGTTCAGAAATAGACGCTCTTTCCAGCCTTCACAGCCTCGACGGCAAGCGCAATGGCCAGATGGCTCTTGCCTGTGCCGGGCGGGCCGAGGAAGTGGACGACCTCGCAGCGGGCGACAAAGCCGAGTTGGGCCAGCGTGAAGATTCGATCACGGTCGAGCGAGGGCTGGAAAGAGAAGTCGAAGCCGGCGAGCGTCTTGATCGTGGCCAGACGCCCCATGCGCAGTGCCGTCTTGATCCGGCTGTTCTCGCGCAGGGTCAACTCTTCCGAGAGGAGGATGTCCATGGCTTCGAGGGCGGCGATCTCGCCTTTCTCGAGCCGGCGCACGACATGATCGAGCGCTTCGAGCGCCCGCGGCATCTTCAGGCCGACGAGGTCGTGGCGGATCCGGTCGATGGTGGATGGCGTGGTGTCGAGCGCGTTCGTCATGGACGCTGCTCCTTGGCCATCACCCGGGCGACGGCGTCGTAGAAGGCCAACGGGCGCTGAGCGACCCTGTCGCCCGAGCCATGAAGAATGACCTCGTCGTTCCTCAGTCTTTGTCGGCGCTTGTGGACGTGGATGTTGCGATGACCCGGCTCGACATGACGCTGGTGCCGGCCTTCGAGAATAGGATGGATGGCAATCAGTGCGCCGTCCTCGAAGATGCGCAACTCTTCGGCCAGCGTGTGTACCTCGACGACACGGCGCCTGGTGGCGTCGGGCACGCTGTAGAAATTGCCGCCGACGCTGACCATGCCCTCCCGGCTGATACGTCGCTCGAGCTTCAGGACCGATCGGAACGGAGCCAAAGGCAGCGGCCGCAGCGCTGCCCGCTCCTCGGCGAAAGCTTCGTTGACGACACGCCTTGTGGTGGCGTGAACCCTCGGGTTTGCGACCGTGTCCAGCCAATGACGCAACTGGGCGTTCAGGTCTTCGAGATTGCGAAAGGACCGGGCCAGGAAGAAGTCCTCGCGAATGTAGCGGAACGGCCGCTCGACCTTGCCTTTGGTTTTGGCGCGGTAAGGCCGACACGCCTTGGGATGGAAACCATAGTGGCGGGCAAGATCGACGAGGGCACGGTTGTAGACGATGCCGCCGGTATCGCCTTCGCCGATCACAGCCGTCTTCATACGGTCGTAAAGCACTTCGCGAGGAGCGCCGCCCAACGCCTCGAAGGCCCCGGCATGGCAGCGCAAGACAGTCGGCAGATCCTGGTGGACGACGAAGCGTGCCCAGATAAGGCGACTGAAGCCAAGCACCATGGAGAATAGCCAGACGATTCTCGGCGTGGTCGGCTCATCGGCAAAGACGACATTGAACTGGGCGAAGTCGACCTGCGCCTGCTCGCCGGGCGGGGTCTCGAAGCGAACCTCGTATCCACGCTCCGCCGCGGCAGGACGGACGTCGCGCAGGAAGTCGGTAACGGCCGTGTAGCCGCCGCCATAGCCGAGGTCCTTCAGTTCGCGGAAAAGCCGGCTGCCGGTGAGCCCAGGATATCGCGTGACACGTTCGCGAAGATAGGCCGTGAAGGGATCGATTACCGCCTGACGCGGCTTGCGCGGTCCGTAGGCCGGAGGCTCGAGCCCGCGCGCTATGTATTTGCGCACCGTCTTGCGGTCGATCCCGCTCTCCCTGGCGATCGCCGACACCGACAGGCCCTGCCGATGCAAATCCAGTATCATCATCATCTCCCCGATCTTGATCACCGAAATCCCTCTCCCGACCATCAGGAGAAGCATCAACGATCATGCGCCGCCGGTCTCCCGGAGCGCGCTCCGGAAGACCGGCGACAGCGCTAAACTGGGGAAGATTCAAACGGCACTTCTGGGGAGTATTGAGCCGGCATCGACAGATCAAGGCATTCGTCTTCGTGGCGACGCTCGGGCATTCGCGACGGCTGCATGTGCGTGCCTTCCGGGCCGAGAAGCAGGAGCACTGGCTCGCCGGGATCGAGAGCGCGTTCACGACCTTCGGCGGCGTGCCGGAGGAAGTTCTGATGGACAATCCGCGCGCGTTGTCGTGCGCCACGACGCGGCGAGCCGGTCGGTTGTATTCAACGACAAGCTCATCGCGTTCGCGAAGCATTGGGGCTTCCGTCCTCGCGCCTGCGCGCCGTATCGGGCGCGCACGAAGGGCAAGACCGAGAACGGCGTCGGCTATGTGAAGAAGAACGCGATCGCGGGTCATTCCTTCACGAGCTGGGAGGCATTCGAGGCGCATCTCGCCAAGTGGGAGCGCGAGGTGGCAAACGCGCGCATCCACGGCACCACCGGCGAGGCGCCGATGGTCCGCTTCGAGCGCGACGAGGCGCACCGTCTCAAGCCCCTCATCGGGCGGCCGTCGTTCGGATTGTTGCGCGAACTGAGCCGCATCGTCGGCAACGATTGCGCCGTTGAGGTCGATACCAACAGCTACTCGGTGCCGTGGCGGTTGATCGGCGAGCGCCTGGCAGTGACGGTAGCGGCTGGCGAGGTGCGCATCCGTCATGGCATGCGCGAGGTTGCGGTCCACAGGCAATCGCAGGGCCGCCGTCTGCGGATCGTCGATTCCGCCCATCTCGACGGGGTTGCCGGTCGCAATGGCGCTGTCTACCGAGCGGAGATTGCGGCATCGGCGGTGCCGGCGTCGTCGCAAGCGCCCTCGTTGTTGCGTCCTCTTGCCGAATACGAAGCAGCGATCGGAGGGGGCTTCTGATGGCGCGCGCAAACAAAGCAACCGAAGCACCGATCGATCCGCTCGACGCCATGCTAGTGCGATTGCAGCTCTTCGGCATCCGCGACCAGCTCGACAGCTTGCTCGACGAGGCGGCGCGCGCGAACCTATCGACGCGCGAGACGCTGATCCTGCTGTGCGAGCGTGAGATCGCGCGCAAGGATCACCGCCGCATCGAGATGGCGCTGAAGCTTGCACACTTCCCGGCAGTGAAGGAGCTTGCGGGCTTCGACTTCGAGGCACAGCCGTCGATCGATCCCAAGCAGATCCGCGACCTGGCCGCGTCCCGCTGGATCGCCAACGGCGAGAACGTGCTGCTGCTTGGCCCGCCGGGCGTCGGCAAGACGCACTTGGCGATCGCGCTCGGGCGAGAGGCGATTCTGGCCGGATATACCGCGCAGTTCACGACGGCGACGACGCTGGTCGCTGGCCTCGCCAAGGCGCACGGCGAGCGGCGCCTGGACGAGAAACTGCTGGCGCTGTCGAAACCAAAGCTGCTGATCGTCGACGAGCTCGGCTACCTGCCGCTGGAGCCCGACGCGGCGCACCTGTTCTTCCAGCTGGTCAGCCGGCGCTATGAAACCGGCGCCATGCTGATCACGTCGAACCGCAGCGTCGCCGAATAGGGCACCGTGTTCGCTGATCCGGTGGTCGCGACCGCGATCCTCGACCGCCTCTTGCACCACAGCCACGTGCTGACCATCCGCGGCGACAGCTACAGACTTCGCGCCAAGCGAAACAGCGGCCTCATCAGGCCGCCCGTCGGTGACAGGCCTCCGGTCGGCTCCGCCTCCCTCCGCCCCGTCACCGACGGAACTAACCTTCAACCGACATCATGAACCCGGGGCAGTTCTTCATGACGCAAAGGGGCAGTTCCGGATGGCGTTTGACACGCTAATTCGCGGACAGCTACTGTCCGCGATTTAGCGGAACGACTGTCCCGTTTTTGCGAAATGCGCAAGAAGTTTGCGGTGATGGCCCCTAGGCCGGGGATCGACATGAGTATGCGGCATGCCTGGCTCTGAGGGGTATCTGCGACGAGCTGGCGCCCGAGCTCGGCGGCCTGAACGCGAATGCCGCGCCAGGCTTCCAACATCGGAGGCCGAACGTTTTTTTATAATTCCACGAATCTGGTTCGAAAGCTCAGTTGTGATCCGGACCAGCCGAATGCGCGCCCGACGCAGAAACGATTGCGAAGCAGTTGCAGCGATAGCGCTCGAGAACACTGCAGGTGATCCTATCGCCGTTCCTTCCGATTATATACAACGGAGGTCGGGTCCGGCATGCGGCCAGACATCAAAACGCCGGCTTGCGTCGATCGTTGCCAGCACTTTACTCCGCTTGGAAGGGAGTGCTTCGGCACCTAGAGCACGTCCTGTTTAATCCGGTTCATATCCTGCGGCTTTGAAGTAGTTGGCGCATTCGGCTGGGGTGAAGAGGTCGACGACC
>NZ_JAMYLN010000071.1:0-5703 GCF_040318035.1 Mesorhizobium sp. M1329
CTTGACGAGGCCTGAAGATTGGCCCTGTCAATTCCAGCAGGAATAGTTGTCGGCAAGCGAACTGCGGCAATGCTGCACCCGACAGGATTCGAACCTGTAACTTTGTGCCGCGGGCGTGCCCATTAAGGTCGAAGCCACCACCCGAGACGGCGAACTCCGGATATCCCTGTCTAATGCCGGAGAGCCCATTCCGCACGAGACAATGCAGGGGATCAGCATTAAGGAATATAATCCTCCCGTTGCGGCGAGCCCCTTCAACGGAGAATCGCCATGACTCGAAAGACCCTCGCCGACACTCTGTCCGCCCGCGAAACCATCTATGTCAATTGTGCGCACCCGATGTGCTGCAAATCGACGAAACTTGACATCCAGGCGCTGATTGACAGGCTCGGCCATGACCACGGCTCGATGCATGACGACTTGGTCGGGCTCTTTGTCTGCTCAAATTGCAAGGCTGCCGGCCGTGACCGACCTTCTTCGCATGCATTCCTGACTACGAAGGCCATCAGCGGGCGCGCAATCGCGACTGGAAGCCAACTTTCGAACGAAGGGGCTGAAAGTGGCCGGCGCCGCTTGGGGGGCGTTGGGGTAGATTGCCTGTAGGCGCCGGCGGGGCGGATTGGGGTCCGCAGACGCGAATCCTGGGGGCTGCCCTGCGGTTTTTTCCGGACACTCCGATTCCCAAGCAAAGTCAACAAAGGGGCGGCGGCATGGTGGCCGAGCTTCATCGTTTGCGGACGTTAGGAACGGAAAGGCCGCAACTCACAAAGCGAAACAATAACAGACGCTTAAGTGGGTATCTGGCGGAGAGAGCGGGAAACTCTCCTCCACGGCCCCAGACCCCTTGCAGCCCTTGACTTCTGGGCATCCGAGACTCACTTGTGGGGCACCAGCGTGGGGCACCGGGGTCCGAATGGCTATCTCAAGACAGTATCTGGAATGGCACGGTCAACAGTGGCGTGTTCGCGTTAAGGTGCCAGCGAGGGTTCGCGATATCCTGGGCCGTGGCAAGCTCACTCACCCTCTCCACACACCCGACCTCAGGGAAGCCAATGAGCGCAAATGGCCTATCGTTGCGCGGCTGAAGGGTATCATCGCGGCAGCCGAGAAAGCGCTGGGTTCGAATGATCCTGTGGAGGCTGAAGCTCTGCGGCTGCGTCTCGACAACAAAGATGAGGACGCACAGGAGGCCATTACGCTGCGGGCCCAACAGCTTGAGGCCATTCATGGAGAGGACCGGGCGAAGGCTTTCTATGACCTCGCAAGCGGTAAGGTGACCCCTCTAGACCACCACGTTGACGACTTTCTGAAGCACCAGGGCTACCGATTGAAGTCCGAAGGCGACTTTCGCAGGGCACTGGGGTGGCTCGAAGATTGGCTCCGCGACAGCAATCGTCCCGTCGCGCTGGAGGCCGTTGGCCGCACCGAAGCGGGCAAGTTCATCTCTGACTCGCTGGTGGTCGGCAGGGGTCACCAGAAGGCCACAGCCTACCTTGGGTTCGTTCGGCAATACTGGGCATGGCTGCGAGACAAGGGACACCTCACACGCATTGAAAACCCATGGGTGGGCCAGACGCTTCCCGCCGGCCCCCGGCAAAGGCGCGACGCTGAGCCTGACCGAGGCAAGCGGCCATTCACGGACGCCGAGATGACCACGCTGCTCGGCGGCGATGCTGGCCCGCTGCTCCAGGACCTCATGCCCGTGGGAGCTCTAAGCGGCATGCGAATTGAGGAGATTTGCCAGCTTCACGTTTCCGACTGCGAAGGTGGTGTCTTCAACGTCTGGGCCGGAAAGACGGATAATGCCCGCCGCACGGTGCCAATCCACAGCGGCCTTGTGGAGATCGTCAAGCGCCGCACCGCCGGGAAGAAAGACAGCGACTATCTCTTTGACGACCTACCGCCTATCCCAAAGTCACGCGAGACGCGTTCCGATCCGGCCGCCAAGAGGTTCACCCGCTATCGCCGAGATGTGGGGATCGATGAGCGGCCGAACGACAAGGCCAAGAGCAACGTGGACTTCCACTCGTTCCGCCGCTGGTTCATCCGCAAGGCGCGTGATGCCATGCTTGCGGGAGCGGAGGGCTTTGACGAGTGGACCATCACATGGGTGGTTGGGCATACGGATAGCGAGCGAGCCAAGAGCCTAGACCTGAGCCAGCACGGTTATGCGGGGATGGACCGGGAGGAGGCGAAGAGGGCATTGGTGGAGGCCGTTAAGCTGCCTAATCAGCGCTAAACAGAACGTGCACTGCTGTCATCTTCAAGCTGAAGCGCTTGGGCAAGGGGACTTGGTCTGGACCACTCAAGCACTTCTCCTTCCGGCGTCTGCAATTGGGCTCTTAGGTTTACCCCTTCGCCGGCAATAAACAGCGTTATCTTTTTATCGGAGGAATACGAGGCCAGCAATGATACGGTGCTAGCGTCCTTTGGTCGGCGGTTTATTGTGCCCTCGAAGGCATTGCCGAATCTTCGAAGGCGGAGTTCTACCGATGTTTCCACAATCTGTTTTGCCTGTGTTGAAAGAGTCAGCCCGAGTAGGGAATTTGCCCGTCGCAGAAAGTCTCCGTGCCCGCTGTAAGATCCATCATCCTCCTCGCGTATATTGATTACGCCTTCAGGGGTGACCCACCGGCCAGCTATATCGATGCTAGTAGTTTGTAGACTAGCCTCACCCAACCGTTCCAGAAACGCATGCTTCTTTTCTGCGTCGGCCAGCAGCCGTTTGGCTAATTGTTCCTCGTCGCTTTTCGCGGCCTTCAGATCTGCAAGCGCCCCGACAACCCTTTCGTGGTGGTTCTCCATTTTGACTGCTGCTTCGAGTCTGCGTTTCGCATCCTCAAAAAATCCCGCCTGAAGCATAGTGTGGGCGAGGTTCGAATCCGCAAGTGTCTCCCCCTTTTTCGAGGCAAGTTCATAAGCTTCGACCGCAGAGCCTAGCAGTTGCAACTGAGAGTAGGCGGCTCCGAGGTTGTTCCACGTCATTCCGTTTCGTTCGGAGACTGGGATGCGTTCGTAGTGCAGCATGGCCAAATCAGGGGAGTCATTCCCGTGGGCATAGGCAACGTTGAATCTAAGAGCCCCATCGTCGGGCTCGTTCTTGATTCGAATTTCGTCAATCGACTGAGCGATCTCCTTAAGCCCGCCGCCGCTACCGGCTAGTTTACTCATGGCGGACTCGAACGATCGTCGTTGCTCAGGCTTATCGTGCGGAAATGCTATCACTCGGGAACGCAACTTATCGATCTCAGGGTGTGTGTCGAACGCCTCGGTGTGTTCGACAATATCCTCGATTGCCGACGCCGCCGCTTTGATGTCTGGCGCGTTTTCCAGCGCTTTTCCAAACGCTTCGATCGCCCCCTTTGTATCGCCGTAGCGAGCTAACGCACGACCCAAAAACTGCATTAGGCGGTCGTTTTTCGGGAAAATCGATGATTTTTCTCGGATGGAGGAGAGGGTGCCAGCCTTACCATGAATCATGCCCATATAGGCGCACCAAGCCTCCCACACCGCTATCGACTCCTCGGAGTCTGCCAGCGAGCTAGCGCGAAATGCGGAGTCGATTGCGGCTTGTTGGGCATCTTGGTCGTTGAAAGTGGCCCACGTGAAAGCCCGTTCATATTGCTGTCGGGTCCAGCTGGGTTCGGGACTGGAGGGCTGGGCGGTAGCAGTTTTTTGAGGGACCTCTTCGGTATTCTCTGCAGTTTGAACGACCCCTGCGCTCACCGCCTGAGCACGTTTCCCCTGAGTTCGCATTGATGCACGGATTTTGCCGGTCGCTGGGCCGATTGCAGCCAACATGTTTTCATCAAGACGCTTCGGGTCATAGTCTACCGGCGTTAGCCCTTGCAGGTCGGATGGCAGGTGCATATCAACATCTCGCGGGCAGACAATAAAAGTACGCTTTCGCCCTAAGCGCCCAACAAACAGTCCGAGCTCAAAGATAACATTGTCACGTATGGTGCTTCGCTGTTCACCTCGCATAAGCGTCACGTCGTCAGGCACAAAGACGAAGATTCCAAAGTCAGCTAGGTCAAGCTCTGCTTCGAGTGATTCCAAGGGATATTCTGAAGCGCCGAAGGTGCCTTGATCCCAAATAACGACCTCGGCGTCGTAGTCCAACGCCTCTTGGATCGCACGGGCAAGCCCCATGTTCTCTCGCGATGAACCAACAAAAATCTTCGGCTTGCTCATCTTCTTGCGCCTCAACAACAGTCCGCAGAATCTCAAAGAGACCCCTAGCATAGTGACTAGAATCGCGATGCGGGGGAAGCGAAGTTCTCCCCGGAGTTCTCGTATGAAATTTTGGGTCACACATTTGAGACCCCAGATACGTGAGGGGCGTCAGCGACTTTCCCCCCGTGCCCCTTCCCGCGTTGCGTTTTGCCGGCATTGTGCCCACCCCCCACCGACCCACAGTCTGTCGGTCCGCCGACCCTTGCCCGATCAAGGCCCTCACCCGAGTGCGACCAAGTAGACCGTCATCCCAGGCCCAATGCACCCGGCAGAGGAGGCAGGCGGTAATCTCCAATGCAAGGTCACCGGCCCATGGCATCTGGCTTCGGTGAGGCCTGAGGAAATCAGAGCCCCGCCAGAGCTGACGATCTGTCCCACTAGGGCAAGGGCATGTGAGTCTCCGATTGGACACCCAAAGCAGTCTCACATGAGCCGCTGCTTGACTTTTGAGACCTCTATCTCATAGACTTATAGAGTCTTGCGAGACCATTCCGGCTCGTGGACCACAAACGTGGGAGACAGTCTCGTTATGACCACATCGGCATTAGTCGGCTATGCCCGCACCTCCACCACCGATCAGAAGGCAGGCCTTGAAGCTCAGCTTCGTGACCTCAATCAGGCAGGATGCACCAAAGTGTTTCGCGAAGAGATTTCCTCTGTGGCGACCAATAGGCCGCAGCTCGCCGCCGTACTTGAATGGGTACGCGAAGGTGACACGCTGGTTGTGACCAAGCTGGACCGGCTCGCACGCTCTGTGTCTGATCTCCTAAAAATCATTGAGGCCCTTGAGAAGAAAGGGGCGGCTCTGCGCTTCCTGTCCAATCCAGAACTGAACACTGAGTCAGCAAATGGACGGCTTATGCTGACAGTGCTTGGAGCCATCGCAGCTTTCGAACGTGAGCTAATGCTTGAGCGGCAACGTGAGGGGATCGCGAGGGCCAAAGCCGAGGGCAAGTACGAGGGGCGGCAACCTACAGCCCGCGCCAAGGCAAAGGACGTGCTGAGGATGCGGGCGGAGGGGAAGTCTGTTAGCGATACGGTGGCCGCGTTAGGCATCAGCAGGGCAAGTGTTTTCAGGATACTGGCGGAACACGCCGAGGCAATGCCTACCAGCTAGTGGTGAGGGGATGGGATGGCGCTAGCACAGGATTGGGACATTATTGCCAACTACGAGTCATATGAACTCGTTAAGCGCGATTATCACGCGCGGCATGCCAGGGACCTAGGAACACGACATGCACGTGAAATCGCGGCTCCATTCAGTCATGCACGAGCCTACTTTCGCTCCGCACAGGGCGCAGATGCGACGGTGAAGCCACTGTTGCTGTACTATGGAATTGCGAGCTTGTGTCGAGGTCTCACGTTAATTCTTAAGAGAGGCTTTGAACCGCCCCGGGTTTTCCGGAGGCCGTTTCGTTTGAGTCACGCGGCTATGGCTGGTTCATCCAACATGGCGTAGTAGCGTTC
>NZ_JAMYLN010000072.1:0-4590 GCF_040318035.1 Mesorhizobium sp. M1329
CAACAGCCAGATCGACGATCTCCTGCCTTGGGTCTACATCAACAAGCTCGAGCTCAAGGCCGTGGCCTGAGAACACCGCTTACGCAATGCCTCGATCAGCAGTACCTCCAGCAGCCGTTCGAGCACAAGTTCGCGTGCCGGTCGTTGCGCAAGGGTCTCGTCGCCGACCAGTTGCGTCAGCGTCGCGAGTCGCGGCTCTCCGCGCGCAAGGACGACATGTGGAAGCAGCGGCACCAGCAAAGCCACATCCAGCGAACCGAACGAACAATGCCCGATCTGGATGCGGAGGTTTGGCGGCTCGTCTTCCCCGCCGACACGAAAACAGCCCTTGCCTATCGCGATAGGTTCTCTTGATGTCTCGTCCTGCGGCAAGTCCAGGCTTTCCTTGATCAAGTCGCGCATGGCCGGAACCAGCAAGAAATCCCCGCCCTGCAGGATCAGGGGCGGTTGCCCGTCGACCGTCACACGGCAATGCCCTTCCAGCACCGCGCAGTAAAAAGGATCTCCCGTTCCCTTGCGGTGGAACCTCCAGGAGCCGGCGCACTCAATAAGCTTGGAAAAGCGGGCCGTTGGTTGGAGCAGCGTTACGACTTCGGCGAGAGGATCGACGGTCATTCAAGACTATTTCAAAAGAAATCGATACTCCGAGCCATATCACGTCCTGGGTGGCTCGGCTAGATTGTCGTCAACATCAACACCCGGAGATTCTTATGCCGGCAATCCTCATCACGGGCTGCTCTTCTGGCTTCGGGCTGGAGACCGCCCGGCTGTTTCTGGATCGTGGCTGGGATGTGGCGGCTACCATGCGAACACCCGACCCCAAGATAATTCCAGCGTCCGAGAGGCTCCGCATCCTACAACTCGACGTCACCGATCCGGCCAGTGTCGCACGTTCCGTCGCCGAGGCTGGTCCGATCGACGTCCTGGTCAACAATGCCGGCTTCGGCGTGCCGTCGCCGGTCGAACTGACCGAACCCAACATGGCGCGCGCTATGTTCGAGACCAACACGCTGGGCACGCTCGCAATGATCCAGGCGGTACTCCCATCGTTTCGTGAGCGCCGGTCGGGTGTCATCATCAACGTCTCATCGTCGACTACGCTCAAGTCGCAGCCAATGGTCGGCGTATACAGGGCCAGCAAGGCGGCGGTGAACTCCATAACCGAAACGCTGGCCGTGGAAGTACGCGAGTTTGGTGTGCGCGCCCATCTGGTCATACCGGGGAGCGCACCCGAGACGCGGTTCGGCGACAACGGCATGCCGCATCTGCTGGGCCGCGACAACGCCGACTATGCGCCGACGATCGAGCGCATCGTTGCACACATGCGCAACCAGTCGGGACCTATAACCCACCCGTCGGACGTCGCTGCGGCGATTTGGCGATGTGCCACGGATCCAGCATCGCCATTCCGCCTTGCCGCAGGACGCGATTCGGAAGCCTTGATGGCGGAGGCGGATGGGCTTTTCTGATGTCGTTCGGCTCCCTCATTGACTGCACAATTTATATTCGCCTCCTGCGGGATCTCGGGGCCGCGCGGGCAGGTTAGTAAGCGTTTGTCGCCTGCAATTGCCGTCTTGCTCGGCATGGCACTTTTCTGGGAGATGGTTAGGCCGCTTGAGAGACTTGGCATGATCGTGATGCTGGTGGCGGCCTATCTGGCAACTAGGAGCGAGCCGGCCGCACTCGCAGAGCCAAATCATGCACGCTAATGGGCCACAGCGTGAGCGGGCACGGCTGCCGGCGCCTCCCGCTCTGACCATCGGCGGTGCGGTACCCGCCTTGCTTCGATGCGGTACCTGATGTGGCAGCCACAAGCGCCCGTTAGCGCTGGCTGACGAATTTGGTCTTCTGGTAAGGCCCCAGGATGGTCTGGCCGCCTTCCGTCCCGTATCCACTGTCCTTCCAACTGCCCAGCGGCACCTCAGGGATATGGGTCGGAATCCGAAGACGCGCTTGTAAATTTAGCCGGCGCCCTTGCGGATAGGGGATGGGACGCACGGTACAAAGCGATCGATATTGCCGACGTTCCAATGGTGCATGGCTGGCTAGCGTCCGAGCTTCCCTTCGACATCCTGGTGAACAGCGCCGGCGTCGCACGGCACAGCCCGGCGCTCGATGCCACTCCGAAGGACTATGACGCTGTGATGGCGATCAATGTCCGCGGTGCGTTCTTCCTGACGCAGGCCGTCGCCGGACGTCTGATCGAGGCGGGGAGGCCAGGGTCCCTAATCAATGTTTCGTCGCAGATGGGCCATGTCGGAGGCCAGGACAGGGCCGTTTACTGCGCCTCCAAATTTGCCGTCGAGGGCTTCACCAAGGCAATGGCGATCGAATGGGGGAAGTTCGGCATTCGGGTCAACACTGTGTGTCCCACATTCATTCGGACGCCGCTCACCGAGGGGACATTCGCCAACCCCGAACGCAGGAAGTGGATCGGGGACAAGATCAAACTCGGCCGCGTCGGCGAGTTGCCAGACATTATGGGGCCGGTCCTGTTCCTGGCATCGGACGCCTCCGCCCTGGTGACCGGCACGGCTCAAATGGTCGATGGCGGCTGGACGGCGGACTAGGCTAGTTTCCGTCCACAAACGTCAAACTGTTGATTTTATTGCCTAAATCGTGACTTTGCGCGGGCAAGGCCCGGCGGTTTCAGGTACACTTTGGTCTCATGCCACTGATTCCAAAGTACAATCTGCAACCGCCGGAGCCGACAATGCGCCAAGAACGCACCGTCCAAGCCAGTATATTCGATCTTTTCGCCACACACGAGATCGGCCACGAGTTGAAGGCGAGGTCGCAATGGCTGGATGAGCATTGCGATCTACTTGGTTTGGTGGCCCGCGATCTGGTTCGGGTCTGTGTCAAGGCCACCGGACGGCAAGGCCTGCCCGCCGAAGCGGTGCTGCGCTGTGCGCTGCTGAAGCAATACCGGCAACTGAGCTATCAGGAACTGGCGTTCCATCTCGAGGACTCCGCCTCGTTCCGCGCCTTTGCGCGGCTGCCGTGGTCATGGAGCCCGCAGAAGTCGGTGCTGCAAAAGACGATCAGTGCGATCCGGCCCGAGACCTGGGAGCAGATCAATCGGGCACTGCTGTCGGGCGCTCGGCAGGCGAAGCTCGAAGATGGCGCGGTCGTGCGGCTGGACAGCACCGTGACCTCGGCACTTATGCATGAGCCGAGCGACAGCAGCCTGCTTTGGGATGCCGTGCGCGTCATGGTGCGCCTTCTGAAGCAGGCCGATGTGTTGACCGGTGGTGCCCGCTCACCATGGCATGATCATTGTCGGGCGGCTAAGAGGCGTGCCCGCAAGATCCAGTTCACACGCGGTCGACCAAATCGGTTCCAACTCTACCGGGAACTGATCGCAATCACCCGCGCGACATTGGCATACCTGCAGCAAGCGACCGAGCGGTTGGTCGCGGCGGGCAGTCCGCTCATCGAACTGTGGCAGGCCCAGGTCTGCCACTATCGGCCGCTGATCGAACGCATCATCACACAGAGTGAGCGGCGGGTGTTGGCCGGCGAGTTGGTGCCGGCCAGCGACAAGCTGGTCAGCCTGTTCGAGCCCCATGCCGATATCATCGTCAAGGGCAGCCGCGACACCGAATACGGCCACAAGCTCAACCTGACCACCGGCAGGAGCGGCATGATCCTCGATCTGGTGATCGAGGCGGGCAATCCGCGCGACAGCGATCGATTGCTGCCGATGCTGGAACGCCACATCGGCATCTGGGGTCAAGCGCCGCGGCAGGCGGCGGCCGACGGCGGCTTTGCCAGTCGCGACAATCTGGCTACAGCCTTGACCTTGGGCGTCCGCGACATGGCATTCCACAAGAAAGCCGGCCTCAGGATCGAGGACATGGTCAGAAGCAATTGGGTCTATCGCAAGCTGCGTAACTTCCGTGCCGGCATCGAGGCCGACATCTCATGCCTCAAGCGCGCTTACGGTTTGGCGCGCTGCACCTGGCGCGGCCTTGATCACTTCAAGAGCTACGTCTGGTCCTCGGTCGTGGCTTACAATCTCGTCGTCTTCACGCGCCTCAAGCCGACCTGACGTCGAGCCATTGCGCGGGTCAGCAGCCCGCCGGCAGGCGCCGGCTCCATAGCCATGACTAACTTCCGTTCGGCGAGTTCTTTCTGGCGCGATCCACTGGACTTCGCGTCGGCCCGGTACCGCAAACGACGTTTCTTCCTGCGGCAAACCTCTGTAAACGCTCACCAAAATGGGCGTTTGTGGACGGAAACTAGGCTAGCGGCTGTACTTGGGTTTGAATGGAAGTCGGGCGTCGCTAGTCCGAGCGAAGATACGACGCGAGGACGAAACCGCTCGGGGGAAATAGCTTCTTGGCAGCCTTGGACCCTCGTCTATTGCAACTTTCGAGGCGCTTGTAGCGTCTAGCGTCGAATGGCCAGTTGTCGAAAGCCGTTAATCCTCAGGGCTGGCTATGGGGAAAGCCGTGCATCGTCAAGAGAAGCTGGGTCCGGTCAAGCGGGAGCGCTTGAGCTTGAACCGCCCCGGGTTGATCGGAGGCTCCAACTCCTGAGAAGGTGGAGCCATGACAAGCAAGACGACCAACAAGTTCTCTCCCG
>NZ_JAMYLN010000073.1:0-3972 GCF_040318035.1 Mesorhizobium sp. M1329
GCTCCTTCGCTCAACTGCCTCTCCAAAGAATCCTTTCTCAGCCTAAACTCAACCCCAAAATCGCCATATGCGATTCCCCTGCCCTCAAGGGGGAGATCACCCACGTCCGAAATGCCGGCTCACAACATCGACATGCGTGCCATGCGCATGCGCTTCGAAGCGTTCGGTTTCGCCGAGATCGTCCACCGCCTCGTTCGGCCACCAGGTGCCGCCGACCACGATGCCGTCCGAGACCAGCCTTTGCTCGGCGACCAGCGTGGCGCCGACCGAATCGACAAAGGTGAAGCGGCCCGGACGCAGCCGCAGCACCGCGATGTCCCCGACCGCACCAACCGCAAGCCTGCCGAGATCGGGCCTGGCGATCGCCTCGGCCGGCCGTTGCGTGGCGGCGCGCAGCACTTCGACCAGCGGCATGCCGAGCGCCAGCAGCTTCGACATGCAGACCAGAATGTCGAAGGCGGGACCGTCGACACAATAGAGATGCACGTCACTGCTGATCACGTCCGGCGCCAGTCCTTCGCTCAGCATCGCTTTGGCCACTTCGAAATCGAACGAGCCCATGCCGTGGCCGATATCGAAGATGACGCCGCGATCGCGCGCCAGCCGCATGTCCGGCCGCACCGCCCCCGAGGCGAAGACCGGCGCGTTGGGAAACGGCCGGAAGCAGTGGGTGAGGATGTCGCCCTTGCGCAGCCGCGGCAGCACTTCCGAGCGGCCGGGCGGCGGCTCGTCTATATGCGCCATCAGCGGCAGGCCGGCTTTGTCGGCGGCTTCGAGCGCGAGATCGACCGGCGCGATGCCGCTGGTGCCACCGGCGTGGCGACCCGAGCGAACCTTGACGCCGACAACCACGTCCGCGTGCTCGCGCGCCGCCGCCACCGTTTCGCGCGGTTCGCAGAGCCGGAGGTCGCTGCATTCGCCGACCGCCACGGTCTGCGAGAAGCCGAAAATGCCGGCAAAGGAAATGTTGACGTAAGCCAGGATGCGGACCTTCGAGCGCTCGATGACGTGGCGGCGAAAGCCGAGGAAATTGCCGGCGCCGGCACTTCCGGCATCGATGAAGGTGGTGGTGCCGCTCTTTGCGGCGAGCCGGTCGGCATCGACGCCGAGCGAGGTGCCGCCCCAATAGACATGGCTGTGCAGGTCGATCAGGCCCGGCGCGACGATGGAGCCCGTGGCGTCGATGACGCGGGCGGCACGTTCGAAGGGGATTTCGGCGTCGATCGCGGCGATACGGCCGTCGGCAATCGCCAGATCGCGCTGCGCGTCGAGGCCGGACGCCGGATCGATGAGGCGGCCGCCTTTTATCAGCAGATCGAATTGCATCGCGCCTGTCTCCGCTTTCCCGTCAGGCCGGCCTGTAGGCAACGGCCTCGACCTCGATCTTGATGTCGATCATCAGCCGCGACTCCACTGTCGTGCGCGCCGGCGGGTCTTTCGGGAAATGCCTGGCATAGACGGTGTTGAAAATGCCGAAATCGCGGGCGTCCTCAAGCCAAACCGTCGTCTTGACCACGTCGTCGAGGGTGCAGCCGGCCAGCGCCAGTGCCGCCTTGACGTTCGACAGCACCTGTTCGGTCTGTTCGGCGATGCCGCCCTTGACCACCAGCCCGTCGCTGCCGACCGGCACCTGGCCTGAGACATAGACGAAATCGCCGGCCCTGACGGCCGGAGACAACGGCACATGGGATTTTCCGAAACACTGCTTGGGCAAGAAGGCCTCCTGTCTAGGTTCTTTGGGTGAACGCGCGATGCTGCGAGAGATAGGGGGCGGCTGCACGCCATCGATCCACATTTTGAAAGCCTATATCGCTTTGCTGCGGTAACGCCAGAACGATCACCGCCCTTGGTGATCCTTCGCGCCCCCCTCTGTCCTGCCCTCTTTCCCACTACTTGGCATCTCCCCCTCTAGTGGGGAGATCGGCAGCTTCGCCGATAGCATCCATTCAGCCACCTTGGAGATTGGCGAAAGCCGCGGTGACATCCAATCTCCCCCTGGAGGGACCCTGGAGGGGGAGATGCCCGGCAGGGCAGAGGGGGGCGCTGTCCCGTCAGCGTCTGGACCCGCGACACCAGCCGGCTCAGCGGTCGATCCGCGTCGACAGGATGATCGACGACGACGTGCGCTCGACCCCGTCCATGGCGCCGATCTGGTCGAGAAGCGTGTCGAGATCCCTGATCGACGGCGCCTCGACGATGACGATCATGTCGAAATTGCCGCTGACCGAGTGCAGCGTGCGAACCGGTGCCAGCGCCTGCAGGCTGCGCACCACCTTGTCGGCGAGCTTGGGGGTGACGGTGAGCAGGACATGCGCCCTGACCAGCCCCTGTTCGTAATCCGGCGAAAGCCTGACCCCGTAGCCGGTGATGATGCCGCGCTGTTCCAGCCGCTCGATCCGGCTTTGCACCGTCGTTCGTGAGACGCCGAGCCGCCGCGCCAGTTCGGCGGTCGAGGCGCGCGCATTGATGCGCAACAGTGAAAGCAGAGCCTGGTCGGCATCGCTGAGCATTTCGACGAATCCTACCGGCATATTGCACAAAGAGATACTTCGTTTAGTACAATTCCACGCTTCCTTTCAACAGGCAAGTTGCGATTCTAGCCATCAAATTTAACGTTGGTGCGAGGGACCGGTCATGAAGGAAATCATCGTCGTCGGCGCCGGCAAGATCGGCTCGACCATTGCCGAGATGCTGGCTTCCACGGGCAACTACCATGTCACGCTCGTCGACCGCTCGGCGGCGCAGCTCGGCGCGGCCGAACTGCCTGAAACGGTCGAGACGCTGGAACTCGACATCGAAGCTGCCGGCACCCTCGAAGCGGCCTTGGCCGGCAAGTTCGCGGTGCTCAGCGCCGCGCCCTTCCATCTGACGACGCGCATCGCCGAGGCGGCGGCCAGCGCCGGCGTGCACTATCTCGATCTGACCGAGGACGTCGTCAGCACCAGGCGGGTCAAGGAACTGGCGCGTTCCGGCAGCAGCGCCTTCATTCCGCAATGCGGCCTGGCGCCGGGCTTCATCTCGATCGTCGCCAACGATCTCGCCAGCCGCTTCGACACACTGGAGAGCGTGCGCATGCGGGTCGGCGCGCTGCCGCAATACCCGTCGAACGCGCTGAACTACAACCTGACCTGGAGCACCGACGGCGTCATCAACGAATATTGCGAGCCTTGCGAGGCGATCGTCGAAGGCGAGCTGGTCGAAGTGCCGCCGCTCGAGGAGCGCGAGGAGTTCTCCCTTGACGGCGTCACCTACGAGGCGTTCAACACCTCGGGCGGGCTGGGCACGCTGGCCGAAACGCTGAAAGGCAAGGTGCGGACGCTGAACTACCGCACCATCCGCTATCCCGGCCATGCCGCGATCATGAAGGCGCTGCTCAACGATCTCGGCCTGCGCCACCGCCGCGACGTGCTGAAGGACATTTTCGAAAGCGCCCTGCCGGCAACGCTGCAGGACGTGGTCATCGTCTTCGTCACCGTCAGCGGCCGCAAGAACGGCCGCCTCCTGCAGGAGACCTACGCCAACAAGATCTACGCCAGGCGCGTCGGCGATACGGTGCGCAGTGCCATCCAGGTCACCACCGCATCGGCGATCTGCGCCGTGCTCGACATGCTCGCCGACGGCACCTTGCCGGCAACAGGTTTCATCAAGCAGGAGGACATCGCGCTCGACGCGTTCCTGGCCAACCGCTTCGGCCGCGCCTATGCGCAGCACGAGATGGTTAGCCGGCTTGCGGGGTGAGCTGCGTAGTCTCCCCCCTTGAGGGGGAGATGTCGCCGAAGGCGACAGAGGGGGTCGCCTCGCGTAGAGCGCTAAACCTCCATCTATCGCAAGGGAGGTCGCATCCAGTCGAACCGACCCCCTCTGGCCTGCCGGCCATCTCCCCTCAAGGCAGGGCTATCGCATATGAGTGATGGCATTGATGAGATAGTCGTCGTTCCAGGCGCATTTCTTGATGCGATGGCTGATGGGAAC
>NZ_JAMYLN010000074.1:0-3419 GCF_040318035.1 Mesorhizobium sp. M1329
AGCCTGCCGCACGGCGATCGTGGCCGCTGCGACGCCACTTGGCGCCGTCAATGTCCACGCGGTAAGCGCAGGCGCCTTGCGTCAAGGTCGAGGTGGACTCACGGCGCCGATCGAGGTGCGAATAGACTACGCTGGAAAAGGTGGCATCGAAGTCCGGCAGGCGCAAGTCAGTTGTCGCCTCAATGCGTCGGGCAGGGTCACTGCAATAATATAGCGCCAGGCCTGATTTGCCAGCGCTGCGCACGCCGACAGCGGCACGATCCGCTTCGCCATCTATCTACAAGGCGGCCTTCTTCGTCGGTGGCGCTAGGTGTTGGTCAAAGGTTCGGTTTGAGCCACGAAGCCAACCCGCAAGCCCCTTCGAAAAGAACGACTTCAGTCCCTTTCCCAGGCTGCGAGCAACGGGCCTTTGCCTCCGTAGACAGGGTCATTGCGCGGACGGCCAACCCTGGGGATCGTGACGACCGCCTTGGCATGATCGGCGGCGGTCGTGCACAGGTCATAGGTGCCGGATGGAGGATAGGCGCCGACGACCAGAAAATCGTCGGATGCGGAAAGGCACTGGTGCCCGGTGCCGGCAGGAAGCACCGCGACGTCGCCGGCCTTCAGCGACAGCGTTCGTCCCATCTTGCCGCCAAACCGGACTTTTGCCGTGCCGCGCGCGACGCCCAGCACCTCGTGAATCTGCGAATGATAGTGAGCGTAGTCGTAGATGCCGTCGCGCCAGCTATCGCCCCAGCCATTAGCGTCGAAAATCGCCTCCATGACCGCCGCCGGATCGAAGTCTTCAGGCAGCTTCACCGCGCCGCGATAGACGACCAGCGGCCAGAACGGATGGTTGGGGACGAGGCCGTCGTCCGTGAAGCGAAACTCGTTCGGTTTGCGCTGGATTACAAGATCGCCGACCTCGCGCTTGTCTGGTCTTGCGATGCCGGTGGCCTGCTCGGCGGCTTTCTTCGTGGTTTGCAGGATGCTCATGGTGTGGCCTTGGGTTGGTGGTGAGCTTCTGCCGGATTAACCGGCTGCATGGCGGGTCGGTTCCGCTGAGGCGACGAACTGGGAGCTATGTGGCCGGCAGGGCGACGCTTGGCGCCGCAACAAGGTCCGGCACGACGAATGTGGAACTGGCGGCGATTATCCGAGGTAGGGCGCAATGCTGCTGGCGGCTTGAGGTGTTGCTGCGTTACGTGTGTCACCAAATCTGCTGTTGACCCAATACCGATTCACCAAGTGACAAGCGGCACGAGTGCCATCCTGGGCGTCCGGATTACGTCAGTTTGGCCGGAACCTGACATCGGCACCTCAAAATGGAGCGGCGGCGTGATTGCGTCTATCGCAATTTGCCGTTGTAGTGCATTCCGCTTGTAAGTGTCGCTTATTAGGCGATTGCCGTGGGGGAGAAGATGGTCACACACAATGAGGCGCAGGAATTGCTGCGCGAAGCCACCGATAGTGCCGCGATGGAGTTCAAGAATGGCCAATGGGCGGCGATCGAGGCCATCGCGAATGGTCGTCGGCGTGTTCTCCTTGTCCAGCGCACCGGCTGGGGCAAGAGCATGGTTTACTTTGTGGCGACTCGTATACTCCGCGATGCAGGCGCAGGAGCCACACTCATCATCTCTCCACTGCTGGCATTAATGCGCAACCAACTTGAGGCTGCGGAGCGGCTAGGTCTCCGAGCTGTGACCATTAACACGACTAATCGCGAGGATTGGGACGGCATCATGGCGCGCGTGCGCGACAACCAGGTCGACCTACTCCTCGTGTCGCCCGAGAGGCTGGCAAATCAGGAATTCCTTGACAATTGTCTGTTGCCAATCGCGGACAGGATACAGTTTCTGGTCGTGGACGAGGCGCACTGTATCTCGGACTGGGGACACGACTTTCGGCCTGACTATCAGCGAATAGACCGCATTCTGGCTCAGCTTCCGCCGAATGTGGCCGTGCTTGCGACAACAGCCACGGCTAACGACCGAGTGGTGGCGGATGTGATGGCGCAACTTGGCGATGGCACACAGCTGCAGCGAGGGCCGTTGGCCCGAGAGACTCTCAGCCTGCAGACGGTGATCCTACCTGACCGCGCGGCGCGGCTCGCTTGGCTCGCGCAAGCAATAAGGCAGCTTCCCGGCAGCGGCATTGTCTATGCTCTTACTAAGCGAGACGTGAATCGTGTCACGGCGTGGCTTAGGTCACAGGACATTGACGCCCGCGCCTACCACAGCGGTGTCGGGGGCGAGGACGAGGATGGTGAGCCCGCAACCAGCCGCGAAGAATTAGAGAGCATGCTTATTAAGAACGAGGTGAAGGTGTTGGTTGCTACCAATGCGCTCGGTATGGGCTTCGACAAACCGGACCTGAGCTTCGTCGTGCACTTTCAGGCTCCGCAATCAATCGTCCACTACTACCAGCAAGTGGGACGTGCCGGTCGCGGGATTGATGATGCCGTGGGCGTGCTCATGGGTGGCGCCGAAGACGACGAAATCAATAGTTATTTCATCGGCCAGTCCTTCCCTCCAGAATGGCAAGTTGAGAAGATTTTGGACGTGCTCGATCAAGCCGACGATGGCATGTCGGCGATAGGGCTCACCCAAGAAGTGAACCTTCGTAAGTCGCAGATCGAAAAGGTTCTCAAGATGCTCTCGGTAGCAAGTAGCGGGCTTGTGGCGAAGCAGGGGTCCCGCTGGTATCGCACGATCAACGCATACCAGTCGGATCGAGAGCGTGTTGAACGACTAACTGGGCAGCGCCAAGGGGAATGGGATCACGTCCGAGCCTATCTAGAGACCGACCGTTGCCTCATGCGGTTCCTTGGCGAGGCACTCGATGACCCTGCTGCTCGCGACTGCGGGCGCTGTGCCAATTGCCTCGGAGTGCCACTCATCGAAATCGAGCTGAACGCCGCCGCTATTGCAGAGGCGAGCCGGTTCATAAAGCGCAGCGATGTCGTCATCAAATCCCGGAAGAGGTGGGAACCAGGCGCGTTTTCCACCTATGGTTGGACTGGCAATATCGCACTCGGGCTCCGCTGCGAGGACGGACGGGCGCTTTCCGTCTGGCGAGATGCCGGTTGGGGGACTCAGGTCGATGAGGACAAGGAAGGCGGACGTTTCAGTGACGAGCTTGTCGAGGCATGCGCCGAGATGATTGAGGAGCGGTGGCACCCTCAGCCCGCGCCGACGTGGGTCACCTGCGTGCCTTCATTACGCAGTGAGGCTCTCGTCCCTGATTTTGCGAAACGCCTAGCCATTCGGCTTGGCGTTCCATTTAGAGACGTCGTCTCAAAGGTGAAGGAAACGCAGCGCCAGAGGCATATGATGAACAGCTGGCAGCAATCGAGTGAACCGCCCCGGGTTTTCCGGAGGCCGTTTCGTTTGAGTCACGCGGCTATGGCTGGTTCATCCAACATGGCGTAGTAGCGT
>NZ_JAMYLN010000075.1:0-3031 GCF_040318035.1 Mesorhizobium sp. M1329
CAGAGAAGCGGCTGCGTTTCATGTCCTGGTCCTCTCGATGGCCAGAACGAACTTCAAACCGGATTAGATCAGAGGGGCAAGGTCATGATGGTTGGTCGCCATGCCGGTCCCCGTTTCTCACCACGAACTGGTTCGTGGCGCGGTCGGGGATCATTAGAAAAGGCAGGAACGCCGGCCTTGCAACAAGCAAAAACGGCGATCGTGGCGTGACGTGCAGAGACTTGCGAAATGCGGTGCCGCGACCGCGATAGCTCAGCAACCCGGTGCCCGACTGGCCATCGCCGCTCCAGCAGAACAGCCGGCTATATCTAGTCCGCAAGCGGAACCCGCTTAGGAAATCATTTTGGCATCGAGGTTTCCAAGGATCGGCTCGGCGTGCATGTTTTGCCGTCCGGTGAGACGTTCTCGGTGGAAGAATGACCACGCCGGGGTGGAGGTTTGGCGGGTGGCAGCCCTTTCATCGGCCGTTGTCCGATTGGAGTCGACAGGCAGCTTCGAGAGACTGGCGGTCGCCACCTTGGCAGGCGCCTGCCTGGCGATTGTCGTGGTCAATCCGGCGCATGGGTAGGCGAGGCTTGCAGGTATGTTGAAGAGCCTAGAGAACTATGGTGGAAATTGCCAGAAAGGAAGATTTTTGGAGTTTCTCATGTCCCTGAACATCGAAAATCCGGCTACGGTGGCTCTCGCTGATGAACTCGCGCGCCGCCAGGGTATCAGCAAGACAGCAGCCATCCATCAGGCCCTTAGCGAGCGCCTGCATCGCTTGGGCTTTGGAGGGACCGCTCAGGAGCGTCTGCTGGCAGAATTGCGCGCCATCCGAGAAAGAGTGGCACGATTGCCTGAACTGGATAGTCGCAGCGACGAGGAGATCATCGGGTATGACGAGCATGGAATCCCCAACTGATGGTGATCGATACCTCAGCTGTTGTAGCGATCCTTCGGAGCTCCAGCTTGGGCCCTGTAACAGCGTTCAATTAGTTTCGATTCTGGCAGCTAGGCCTGCATCAACGGGTGTCACGCCAATTGGTCCCAAAGAAGAACAAGCTGGCGTCTCTCGTCCCTCCGGTCTGGCGCTGCTGGGCCGCCTCTTCGATCGGTTGGAGGTTGAGGGCCAATCCAGCCGGGCCAACATGTAGCTCGGACATTCACCGCCGCGACGCTGGTTGCGCGAACAAATGATGGGCCTCGTCGAAAACGGCCCTTGGTAGGACCCGAAGCTCGCTTGCTTCGTAGGCGAGATGCTCGAGATACTGCGTCGTCAGTCGGGCAACCACTTGCGCTTGGGCTAGGTCGCGACGGCGCTAGATTGGCTCGCGATCAGCTCGTTTTGAGACCCAGAATTGGTGAACGGCAAAAATACGCGGATCGGGAACCACGAGCCGTAACGGTCCGCCTTTTTCATCGATGGCGATTGCTTCGAAAGCAGGGGCATTTTCCAACCATGCCAAGTCGGCGATCTCGGCGGCAACCAATTCGTCGTTTGCCTTCCCGATACTTTCCCGGCTCGGCTTCCACGCCGGGTTTGCGTGCGGTCTGATCGGATCGACGAGGTATCCGTCGCGGTTCACCGCGGGGAACGTGGCGGACGAACGCTCGAAAGATCGATCGACCTTGCGCAAAAGGTTGATGAGCGCTCCATCTTCGTTCCATTGTGACTGTTGAAGTAGCTGCATTAATTAAACAATATGACGACGAAGCAGCTTGTCTACCTCAGCGCAATTGAAGCAAAAGCGCCGCTCGAACGCGGCCTTCTCTGGTATTCGATCCGCAGACCAATCGGTGCAAACGGTCTGAGAAGGCCCACCAATGTGGCGGAACAAATCATGATCATTTCTCATTGTGGTAATCATCAAGGGAGATTGAGCATGGGCGACCGGCACAACCCAAAAATCGAGACTCCGGCAAATGTCGAAAAGGACCCGGAAGATTGGATCAGCGGAGATGACCCAATGACTCCCGCACAAGCCTCGTATTTGAAAACTCTGGCCGAACAGGCCGACGACCCTGACGCCTATGCTGACGGCCTCAGCAAGGCGGAAGCTTCTAAACGCATTGATGCACTCCGGGAGAAGTTAGGCCTGTAGCGTCCGCTCGTGGCGTTTCGTATCCAGCGAGGGTCGAATTGGGAGAGTTTTGCTGCAGTTGTGACCCGCGCAATTAATTTTCTGAATTCAGCGATCGAGACCACGAACGCCGGATGGGAGCGGCTTTTAGGGTGCAGCAGCCCGGCATCCGCCTAAGCTCACCAAGACCTCGCCCGCCAGTCTAATCCTGCTGTCGAAACAGATCAGGACGTCCCGATCAGCGCGACGGTCAGCAGAGACACAAAAAGGACAAGGGCGATTGCAGCGCCCCAGAAGAGAACTTTTTCGGTGCCGCGTTGCTCTTCCTCGCGAGATATGTCTTTCGCCATGCATGCATCCTTTGCGAAGGTGGCGACTGAGCAACGTGCCGTGCCAAGCCTGGGTTCCCGGTAAACGCACTGTGAGAAAGCTCTCGGAATGAACCTCCAACCGGCGGTTGGTGGACGCATTGCAGCTGATGCATCTAAAATTCGCGTGATCCGCGCGCACTGGGCATGCCCGACCCCGAGCCCCCGCCCGGTGCAACAGCGCTTGATCGACCCCGCCGCATCAAACTGTGCGGCGGGCTTTTTCCTCAGGCGATGGAACACCGGCGCGCAAAGAAAGTTCTGCCCACGCAGCAAACTCTTTCCCTCATATTTTTGCTGCCAGATCGGATATCTCCGATCGGCCCGCGTCGCTCCTATCCTCCGGCGGCGCGGGCTTCGTCCTCGCTATCGGTCGAGTAGCCACAGAACAAACCGGAGAACGATGCTGATCAGAATCCCGGTGCCGATCGGAGCATAAAACGTGAAGTTCTCACGTTGGAGCTTGTCGCCGATCCTGGTCAACGGTCGCGGCATATGTGAGGCGGGAGCGCCATTCTTTTTATCGAGCCGGTGAAACATTTCTCATGGATCGCAGTTCTTGGATCCAGAGGAGTTGAATAAGGGCAACCTATTGCACGC
>NZ_JAMYLN010000076.1:0-2949 GCF_040318035.1 Mesorhizobium sp. M1329
CAGATTTCCGGCAAAATCAAAGCCGAAATCAGGGGGAAAATCCTAAATTGAATCAAAGCGTTCCGAGTTTTTCACGGGCGACTATGTATTTCTGAGGATAACTGAGGACGCGTGATTGCGGCAGGTACGAGCTGGCGTCTGCACGCACGCTACGAATCCTCCTCGCCCTCGCAAACAAGAGCAAGTTGTGGAACGTAGCCGAAAAAACCTTTGTAGCCCGTGAGAAGACAAGCAGTGCGTCAGCGCTCGGCCATCTGCTGCGCAAGCGGTCGTACGCGCTCGATATTCTTGTTGACTAAAATGCAGGCATTAGCAGTTCTCCTTGATTGCGACGGGTTGGTCGGTGTTCCGAGTGGGTATATGTTCCTCAAACCAGCGGATCATGCGCGCTGCTAAGTCTATGCTGGCAGGGTACCCGCGCACGCCATGCCCCTCCTGCGGATAAATTACTAGCGCCGATTTGACGCCGTGCTCACGCAGCGCATTATGGAACTCTACGGTCTGGCTGGGGGGCGTGCATCGATCAAGCGCTCCCCCGATGTTGAGGCAGGGCGTAACGGCCTTGTGGGCATGCATGATCGCACTACGTTCGAAGTAGCGGCCATTGGGGTTGTCGTATTCATCCGCGAGAAAGAGTGCGTCGAAATCAGGTATGTTGGAAACTAGATGCTGGCTCACCTGATTGGCGTGCGTCGCGATCGACACTGCGGCGGCGAACCGCTGGTCCTGGGTGATCAGCCATGAGGTCATGTTTCCACCATAGCTGGTTCCGGTGACGCCGATGCGTGCCGGGTCGGCGATGCCGCGCTCTACCAGATGATCCAGGCCTGACAGCAGGTCGTAAGTGTCCTTCCCGTTTATATCGCCCTTAACTTTGCGAGCATATTCCAATCCACGGCCGGAGCTCCCCCGCGGATTCGGCAGCAGTATCGCATATCCGCGTTCTAGCAGCATGAGGTAGGCGATGCCGACTCCAGTTTTGCCAAACCATTGCGGCCGTGAAGACGCGACAGGTCCCCCGTGGACATGCATCACTAGCGGAAATGGACCGCTTCCTTTGGGTAAAAGCAGCCAGCCCTGGATCTCCAGCCCGTCCGGCGCCAGCCAACTTAATAGCTCGACCTTGTTAGTCCAATCTCTAATCTCGTCACAGTGTGGGCCGGCTAGGGAGCGCACAACGCTGTATGACCGATCTTTGATTGCAGCGATTTCGGGCGGGCGCTTGTAGCCTTCAGCGATCAGCACACAATCACCGACACCCTCCCCAAGGGGAGCTGCAGGAAAGTATCGCCCAGTTGCCAGTTCGGTACTTGACCAGCTTTCGGTCAGGTTATCCTTGGCGGTGTCGTATTCCAGCACCACTGTCTCGAATCCTCGATGTGCACCCAGAAATACCCGCTCTGGGCCACGCCAACGGATATGCGTTACGTCGGCGCCGTTCGTCGGGATGCTCTTTACCTGGCCAGTCTGGACCTCGATGATCCGCAACTCGCCCGCCACGACCCAACGATCGCTGCATACCGCTTCGACGACGCTGATCTTGGTGCCGGCGGGATCGGCTGACGACCAGCCAATCTGGTCGCTAGATTCGTAAATCCGTCTCGTGCGGCCCGTCTCCTTGTCGATGATGTCAAGGCTGGCAGAGTACCACGCTCCTTCGTCCGCATCTGGAGATGTAACCGCGACCACCGAATCGGGCCCGCACCAGTTAGCTTCCCATACGTTGATATCCGGGGTGGGTATCCGCATGACGCGATCGACGCGCAGATCGTAAATCCAGACGCTGCGGCGTCTAAACTCCTCGTCGCCTACTTCAACGTGCGGCATCCAGAGCGGTATTGTCACCTCACTCTGCTTGCTCGTGACAGCTCCATGGGCACAGGAAGCGTCTGCGCCGTGCCCGGCAACGCCGAGCAGGATCTGGCTGCCGTCCGCCGACCAGTGTAGATATTCTATCCATCCGTCCACGCGAGGCGCCGCCCTTCCCGCGCGCCCGTCCATGTCAAGCAGATAGAGCTGGAAGTCTCCTTTATTCGCCCGGTCGGAGAGGAAGGCGATGCTCTTGCCGTCAGGCGAAAATCTGCAGCCATGATCGGCATTCGGGCCGAACGTCAGCGGCCTGGTCGTGCCGTCCCGAAGGTCGACGAGGCAGATACGCCTGCGAAGATCCTTCTCCAGGTTATCCATAACGACGCCGGTGATTACGGCAAACGAGCCGTCAGACGAGACGTCGATTTCCAGCGCATCAATAATTAGCCCGACGCCCGGCTGATTCAGGCGCCGGACGATCTCTTCCGCCTCGTGGAACTCAGGGGTGTCACGCAGGTCGCGCTTCATCTTTGTCATTTCAAATCTTTCTTTCGACTCTTGGGGTCAGGGAGGTCAACTCTTGCGTCACAAAAGATGGCGATATCTGCTCCGCGATACCGGTTGATATTGCGCTGACGACGGAGACACTTGAACGGAGGAGCGGCTCAATGCGATGAACAATGGCAACGTGAAGGTTTGGAGCCTTAAGCGAACTTGGCCGTACCACTTTACCGACAGCTTTGAGAGCGTGCTGTCATCCTTCATTTTTTGAATTGCAGCAGTAACCTTTGCCGTTGAACTCTTTGTCACCATGAAACATCGCCGCCGCAAGCAACATTGCGGTTTCTTGTCGCCACAAGTCTGTTCATTGCGTTCCCTGTCTCAATTTTTTTGGTTCCGCCAGCGCGGAGCGCTAGCCGCTTGCACCAGCAACTCGTGCACGGTCGAAATTAATGTGCTCTCGACGTACTTTGCAACATCTGTTTTCTAAATGCCGAACGTAATTCACATGAATCATACGATGCGCGGCGTGACGAGTTAAAAGAACTGGCGGTCTAGAGCACGTCCTGTGATCGATGAATCGATTGTGATGTGACGGCTGCGTTTTGTGCTGATTCAACATCCACCTCGATGGGAGGT
>NZ_JAMYLN010000077.1:0-2918 GCF_040318035.1 Mesorhizobium sp. M1329
AACGCTACTACGCCATGTTGGATGAACCAGCCATAGCCGCGTGACTCAAACGAAACGGCCTCCGGAAAACCCGGGGCGGTTCAACAGGGGCTCACGCCTGGAGACAGAAAGGAAACCAGAGAGGGGGAAAACTATTCCTCGAAAGCAGGCAACCCGCCAAAGCAGTTCACGGGCATTCTGGCCGTTCCCATCGGTACGCAATGACAACAAGTGGGGACAAAAGTGGGGATCGATGGCGGGTGCTGAAAAATACCATGATGTTTCGGCCGCTTACGACATACCGCTGGTGGAGCTGCGGCCGAAGCGCTCACGGCGAGTGCCGGCGTCATCTTCTCTGTCGTTCTGCGCGATTGCCAGTGACGTTCCTGGCTCGCCCTCCCGCAGGATAAGGGTTGCCCCGCCGACCAGGCCGGCTTGGTCACCGAGCTGCGCCTGTACGATCGGCACGTCGCGGTAGGTGGCATCACCCGCACCCGCCAGGAGATCGAAGCCGTTGGCGAGGCCGCCGCCCGTCACGATCAGATCAGGCGAGTAGAGGTGCAACAGGTTGGTGAAGCCGATGCTCACCAGGATTTGGAAGTCTTCGATGCGCCACCTGCCGACCTCAGCACCTCTAAGCGCGAACGTCTGGTGTAATGCCCGCTGCGCCCGTTCGTAGGGCATCTCGCTGTTACATCGCGGTGACAAAAGCACCGCCACGGTGGCGTCAACCGGTTACACAGGACAAGAAATATTTCCGGCCTTCTGGGAGTGAAGTGCCAGCGTCCCCAGAGGCTGCATAGGCGTGTTGTCGGTTGGGCTGCTAGCGCGGCGACTGGAACGCTCTACGCCTCGCAAGCGGTATAGCGAAATCTCGTGAACGCAAGGTCGAGCTGCATTCTCGTTCTGTATCGGCGACAGGCGGCGACCGGAGAGATGGATACCATGGACATGGGGCGTCTGGAAGTTGGCAGGACACGGACACGGGGCGGCCCGCGTGCAGGCGCTTGGCTGAGCGATGCAATGACCACGCAGCGCCACCTCGCAGCGATCCTGGCTTGCGACGTGGTCGGCTATTCGCGCCTGACGGAGCGCGACGAGCGCGGGACCCTCGAGCGGCTGAAGATCTACCGCAAGGACCTCCTCGAACCCCTGGTCTCCGAGCACGGGGGTCGGATCGTCAAGCTCACCGGCGACGGCATGCTGTGTGAGTTCGCGAGCGTCGTTAACGCGGTGACCTCGGCAATGGCGATCCAGCAGGCCCTGGCAGATCACGAGGCGGAGACGCCCGAGGAAGAGCGGATTCGCTTCCGCATCGGCGTCAATCTCGGCGACGTGGTCTGCGAGGAGGACGGCGACCTCTACGGCGACGCGGTCAACATCGCCGCCCGCCTCGAAAGCGCCGCCGATCCCGGCACCGTGGTCGTCTCGGGTACCGCCTTCGACCACCTTCAGGGCAAGCTCGACTGCGGCTTCACGCCGCTCGGCAACCTGCGCCTCAAGAACATCGAGCGTCCTGTGCGCGCCTACCGCGTCGAGACCGGCGCCAGCGCCTCGGTGGCTGCACTGCCTCCGCTGCCCGAGAAACCCTCGATCGCGGTTCTGCCTTTCACCAACATGAGCGGAGATCCCGACCAGGAATACTTCGCCGACGGACTGGTGGAGGACATCATCACGGGATTGAGCCGGGTGAACTCCTTCTTCGTGATCGCCCGCAACTCGTCCTTCACCTACAAGGGCCGGGCGGTGGACCTGCGCCAGGTTGGGCGCGAGCTGGGCGTCCGCTACGTGCTCGAAGGCAGCATCCGCAGAGCAGGATCGCGGGTGCGCATCAGTGGGCAGTTGGTGGACGCGATCAGCGGACATCATGTCTGGGCCGACCGCTTCGAGGGCGACGTGAGCGACATTTTCGACCTGCAGGACAAGGTGACCGAGAGCGTCGTCGGCGCTGTCGAGCCGACCATCCGGCTGGCGGAGATCAGGCAGGCGCGCATGAAGCCGACCGACTACATCAGCGCCTACGACCTCTTCCTTCGCGCGCTGCCGCGCTTCTACAGCATGACGCGCGAAGGCTTTGCCGACGTGCGCCGGCTCACCAACGAGGCGCTCAGCATCGACCCTGGCTTCACCTTGGCGAAGGCACTCGGCGCCTATATCCGCAGCCTATCCGTGAGCCAGTGCTGGCACGAGCCGGACGATATCCGAGTCGCCGCGCGCATGGCGCGCGAGGTACTGGCGGAAGCGCGCGACGACCCCACGAGCCTACGATTCGCCGCGCAGGTGATCGCCTACAGCGCGAAGAACTACGAGATGGCGCTGCGCACGATCGAACGATCCCTGCTGCTTAATCCCAATTCGGCGCAGGGCTATACGGGCAGCGGCTGGGTGAACGCACACTCCAGCCGCCCGCTCGTCGCCATCGAGCACTTTCACAGGGCAATGCGGCTGAGCCCGGTCGACCCCGAGAAGGGCATCGCCCTCTCCGGCATCGGGATGAGCTACCTGATGCTCGAGCGCTACGAGGAAGCGCTGGCATGGGGAGAACGCGCGCTGCACGAGATGCCGAACTACGGCTCCTCGCACCGGGTTGTGATCATGGCGCTGGTCAAACTCAACCGGCTGCACGAGGCGCAGGCGGCGGCGCGGCGGCTGATGAAGGCGTTCCCGACCTACACGCTCACCCTGCAGAGACAGATCAACCCGTGGCTGGACGAGGTGTTCGCCGAGCGTTACGTCGAGGCGCTGGGCATCTCCGGCGTGCCGGAGTGATCGTCGCGGCTGCAAAGATGCCCAGCGAGGCGACGGCCCTTGACCGCTTCGCTTCTGCAAGGACAGTCCTCTGGCCGGCTTGTCTGTAAGCGCTGTTGTGGGACCACCTTTCGGGAGTGGTCGCGATCTGTGAGGTTGCCGATTCTGTATTGGGATCGGAGATCGGCTTG
>NZ_JAMYLN010000078.1:0-2720 GCF_040318035.1 Mesorhizobium sp. M1329
CGCATATCGACCATTTCGTCTCGCTTATTGGCATCGACCATGTCGGCCTTGGGCTGGATTACTGGTGGGGAACTCTTCCGTTCTCGGACCTCGACACAGTGATCAGCCAGTGGGAGCAGGCTATCAGCGGAGGATCTTGGAACGCGGAGGCCTACCCACGCCCGCCCCACTACAATCCGCCAGAAATTGAAACGCCCGAATTGTTCCTAGGAATGACAGAGGGGCTGCTCCGTCGAGGTTTCAAGGAAGACGATGTCCGCAAGATACTTGGGTTGAACTGGCTGCGTGTCTTCCGAGAAGTCTGGGGAGAGTGATCTTGCGGTTTTCGACTTGGGAAGACCTGCACAGCTAAACTTCTCGCAGTGCCTGAACGGCGATGGCCAACGCCATCCTTTCCGTAAAGCATTTAGTCACCTCTCCTTCCGGACGGGAGGTCGCTGGAATTCAGTTCACGCATTACGCAAATGACGAATAGCTGCAATGAAGTTGAACGACTACGACCCACCCTCTATTCCCGTCTTATCCTGTCGACCCGGCACTGCGGACGTGGGGAGATGCAGCGCTATGGAGTTCCGGGAATCGCCCTCGGCGTCTACCATGACGCTGCGCCGCGACCGCCGGCTTGGGTGTAACGCACGTGCTCCATCCGCAACCGGCCGGCGGCGACACGTTGTTCCAGATCGCGTCGATCACCAGGGTTCACCGCCACCGCCATCTTGCAGCTCGTTGCTCGTTGAGCAGAGGCGACTCAGCTTGGAGGACCGCGCTCACCTGCCGCAGTTCACCGTGACGCCGAAGAATACACATTCTGCCCGTTCCAAGAGTTCTATGCCTTCCTCGTCTTCCGCTCCTCCCATCAGGGGACATTACTGCGGAAAACTCCACTTTCGAACAGTCTCGTTTCTCGAGCCAGAGTATTGTGGGGGGGCGTCTTCTATCCGCAACAAAAATCGGTGCCACTAACCATGCGTGAGCATTTGGATATGTGGATGTGCCCCATGATCTGTATTGGCCGGCACAAAAATAAAAGCTAACTCGGTCTACGTTTTCGATAGACCGACATATGCCTCACAGATGACGTGTCAAATGGCCGTCGCTCCCAATCCTCCCAACGCTCAACTAGTTCTAACCCCACGATCCGAGTAAGAAGTTCCAGTTCAGATGGATAGACGTATCTAAGCTTGCTAGGCAGGGTGCGCACCTCACCGCGATTCATCCAAAGATCTTGCATAACATACATCTGATTATTCTGATCATGTCTTGTAAATCGAACGATAGCGCGATGTTCGTCTACGTAAACCACAGTCGTACGTTGGTTTCCGTACACACCAGAACCCACGAAATCGGTCGTATTTGGCATATTAAGATGTAGAACGAATCTACCATCGTCACGAACTGCGCGCATAACTGAATGCAGGCAGGCCAATTGCCTGTCTACAAACAGCAAATGTGCGAATGAGTTGTTTATGCAATACACAAGATCAAATTGCCTATCTAAATCAAAGTTAGCCATATCACCGTGGTGAGTTTGTACCAGACGCTGATGATTCTTTTCTTCTAGTAAATCCAGCATACGAGCTGAGTTGTCGAGACCATGGACTTGCGGTCCTGCTTCAGCCAGCGGTAACGCGATGTGTCCGTTTCCGCATCCCAGTTCAAGTGCAGTACCGTCTCTGACGAGTTCCGCCAGGAATGCCACAGCCTTCGCGTTCTCTACGGGGAAGTTGTGTGTATCAGCGTATTCGTCATATACATCAGCCCAATGGTCTCCAAAAGCGCTGTAAACATCATCGGCTTCTCGCAGTATATGATTCATAACGTCTCTCCGTAATAAATTGTGTAACCGACGATATGATTCCGCAATACATACCGCTGCGGGGGTTGCTTTTATATATGAAGAGTGAGAGGTCAAGTTAAATTATCGTGCCGATTGACATCGAAAATTTAATTGTATTTAACTAACCAGACGTGATTGGCTAAATTAATTTAGCATATTATTAGAACGCGATGAGCCGTTCCGGTGGCCCAACGCCCTGTGTTGAATGGTTACGTCGTTGCTTTCTTCCGGCCACAGATTTCATCCGTAGATTCCGCGATCCGTCTCAGCGCTTCGCTGGCAATCGGCGCGGGGCCGGCTGCTGCCAGTTACTAAAAGCATCGGCACAAGTGCCTTGTCTGTTGCACAAAATAAGGCGCATGCGCGGCGGGGCTTCTTCGAACTGGCCGACATCGAAGAAGGCCCCGAATGCGACGACGGCAAACCGATCTCCCCAATCGCGTTGGATCCGGTCAGGCGCCTCGACGCGCTGTTCGAGATCGAGCGCGCTGACGAGCGGCATGCCGTGCGGCAGGAGAAGAGCAAACCACTTCTCGACGCCATGAAAGACTTAGCCCGAAATTGCAGGAACCGAGCAGTTGGTATGATCGATCGATCCCAGGCGCGAGAAAATCCTTACGATGCAAGGCTCTCAAAAGGCCGCGGACTTGTTTGGAACTCGCGTTGCGGAACGCCCGCCGATCAACATCAAAGCTGCCTGGTTGTCGGCGGTTTTGTGGCGACGACATGTTACGCACCCTTCCTTACGAGGTCGCACAGACTCTGCTGCCAAGGGAACGAAATGGTCCTGGCTGAAAGCCTAGAGCACGTCCTGTTTAATCCGGTTCATATCCTGCGGCTTTGAAGTAGTTGGCGCATTCGGCTGGGGTGAAGAGGTCGACGA
>NZ_JAMYLN010000079.1:0-2625 GCF_040318035.1 Mesorhizobium sp. M1329
GGTTATCCGAATAGTGCCTCGAAGATCGTCCCATCAGGTGGGTGTAGCTCGAATGTTTCGAAGCCGCTCGCGAGCGGCTGCCGCTCATGTTCCTATTCTATGTGCTATAGGTTCTGTTTAATTGGAGAAAAACCGATGCAGCGGACCGTGACGGTAATCGAGAAAATTACAGGCCGGGTGATCGGCGCGTATCCGATCGATCTTTCGGGCCAGGACCACCAGGCTTCCGATGATCAGTATTTTGCCAAGGCATTCGAAGCCGCCGTCGACGGCGGCCTCATTACCAAAGCTGAAGCGCACGCTGTCGAATTCCGTCTGGAATAGACACTCAAGCCGGGACCGACGCTTAAGCCATCACGGTTGGGATATGCGACCCTGCTGGCGTCCGAGCGAGCAACGCAAGCCAGCGCTTTACGCCGCCGTGCCTTCGCTTCCGCCGACCAGCGCCGCCGCGGACGCTGCGGACTTGCGTCCAGGCGGTTCGCAACCGCCTCAAGGACGTGGAAGCTTCTATCATCAGGCATAGGCGCAGAAATAGAAATTGACACTGCAAGCTCCTCAGCTCCTTCAGTGTCACTATCTCCCGCTCATCACCTCAAGCCGCGATGGGTGAGCTTCACACTTACGGTGCTCCAACCGATCTTGCCGTCGACCTTCATCGGGGAGGCCGGCTGGACTCGTGGGGAGATCATGCGCTCACTACGCTGGCTGATCGCGAAGCGCGTCAACACTCTACGCCACGATTGCTGGCTGCCCGTCGTCACGGCGCATATACGACGTTCCGTTAGCCGCCGATCGCGTTCCTATCGCGTGGTGATACATTCGCTCGATTTGGCGAATGTTTTTGTCGTCAAACTCACCGGGAAACCGGGGAGGTGGTCATGAGAATTATTACCACTCTAGCATGTGTCGCGTTGCTTGCAGGTTGCGCAACGGCGGGCCCCCCAGGGCCCCAAGGGCCTGTCGGTCCACCAGGTCTGCCCGGCAAGCAGGGTCCTAAAGGTGCAATGGGGGCTGAGGGTCCAGCGGGGAAGGACGGCGTCAGCGGTTGGGAAATCACCCACTATGCAAGCGCGAGTGATACAAGCCCAGACAAATCCGCACAGGCTTGGTGTCCCAAGCCAAAAGTCGTGATAGGTGGCGGTGCCAGCGCGTCAAATTCAAATGCTCTAATTTCTAGGAGCTTGCCGGTTACTTCCCCAGCTCCGGGGTGGGTAGCACAAGCGCATGTAGCCACTACGCTCCCAACAGCTTGGACGCTGACAGCATATGCCATTTGCGCGCTTGTCAAATAGTCGGCGCTTGGCCGGGCCAGGTGAACTTTGCGTTGTCGCGCCTCTGAGACACAAACGGCGTTCTAGCTAGAGCTACGGTCGCAAACCCTGTGGCCGCCGGCTTCTTGGGAACACGACGGCTTTTCCGCTCGTTGATCCTTATGCCCTCTACCTCGATTCGCAAAACGGAATACGATCCGGAGCGCAAGGTCCTTTCCGTATGGTTCGTCGCCAGCGGCAAGCGGTACGAGTTTGAGGGAGTACCGCCGGAGACCTTTGCGGCATTCAAAGCCGCGTTCGCGAAGGGCCGCTACTTTAACGACCATATTCGCAATCATTTCCGCTACCGATTGATTGCGGATGGCAGCGAGCCAGGATGACGGGTCTGTCGGTGAATCTCGTTCGCCCATTGGAGACAATCACCTTTTTTGGCAATCAGTTTTCGCTTCGCCGAGGTGCATTCGTGCTCTTTGGCGGATCTCCCTTGCCGTCCGACCGGCTCCGGCCGCCCGCCCGCCGGAGGGCCTTGGTGGCTTCCGCAACGCCCGCGCGGTCGTTGTCATTGGCCCGGATCAGTTCGGGGACCTGATCCACGGCGATGTCATTCTGCCGCGCGAAATGCTCCACGCCGTAGCCCTGGCTGGACCCCCAGGCGGTCTCGGTCGCGCGTTCTCTTGCCGTCGGCCATGTGGTCCTGCTGGTAGAGCTTAGAAGTGATGCTACCTTGGCTCGATTGGCTGTGACGACCGTCGAAACACACAAAAAGGCCCATGGCAGTTGCTGCCTCGACAATCGCCTCGGTCAGTTCGTCGTCAGATGCCACCAGATAAGGCGCATACTCCCGAACTACAGGTAGTGCCGCCTTGATCGAGATAAGATCCCCACGGTCCGCCTCACGGATGAGAGCGAAGATTCCAATTTGGCGGCCACGCTTGGGGCCGATTACTTTGGTCGTCGCCGCGCGACGGCTATTCGCTGCCTGATCTATGCCACGCACGCCATGGGCGAGCCGAAGGCTTGCACGGAGGCATTTCCACGGCCCGAGCTGCTATAGGACGCGCGTGCCTAGGCGCGACCCATTGCGGCGAGCGTCCCGAGGAAACGGGCCACAAATGTCGGGCGACATGGAAAACTGACCCCGCATTGCCTCAAGCAAAATGTTACCAATAGTGTCGCTGTTCCGAATGGGATGGTCAGGTGTTGTCATCCCGATTCGGAGGATGGATGGCAAGGCGGATCAGCATGGCGACACGGTCGGAATTGGTGTGACCTTGCCCCTCTGATCTAATCCGGTTTGAAGTTCGTTCTGGCCATCGAGAGGACCAGGACATGAAACGTAGCCGCTTCTCTG
>NZ_JAMYLN010000080.1:0-2487 GCF_040318035.1 Mesorhizobium sp. M1329
GTAAGCGGTGTTCTCAGGCCACGGCCTTGAGCTCGAGCTTGTTGATGTAGACCCAAGGCAGGAGATCGTCGATCTGGCTGTTGGGGTGGCCGTTGACGATCCTGGTGAGGACATCGGCGAGATAGCCGAGCGGTTCGACACCATTGAGCTTGCAGGTTTCGATCAGCGAGGCGATGACGGCCCAGTGTTCGGCGCCGCCGTCAGAGCCTGCGAAGAGCGCGTTCTTGCGGTTGAGCGCGATCGGACGGATCGAGCGTTCGACGGTGTTGCTGTCGATCTCGATGCGGCCGTCGTCAAGGAAGCGCGAGAGGCCTTCCCAGCGTGAGAGCGTGTAGCGGATTGCTTCTGCGAGCTTGGTCTTCTGACTGATCAGGCCGAGCTTCTCACGCAGCCAGGGTTCGAGATCGGCGACGATGGCGCGGCTTTTGTCCTGACGCATCGCGCGGCGCTCGTTGGCCGATCGGCCACGGATGTCATCCTCGATCTTGTAGAGTTCGGCGATCCGTCTCAGCGCCTCGCTGGCGATCGGCGCGGGACCGGCTGCTGCCAGTTCATAAAAGCGCCGACGGACATGCGCCCAGCAGAAGGCGAGCGTGACGCCGCTTTTGTCGGCCAGCACGCGATAGCCGCCATAGCCGTCGACCTGCAAGATTCCGGTGAAGCCTGCGAGATGAGCGATCGGACGCTCGGCCTTTCGGTCCGGCGCATAGACATAGGCGACGCCCGGCGGGTCGCTCCCCTCCCATGGTCGATCATCGCGGGCATAGGCCCAGAGTTGACCTGTCTTCGTCTTGCCGCGGCCGGGATCGAGCACCGGCGCGGTCGTCTCGTCGGCGAAGAGTTTTGGCGAGGACTTCAGCTTGCCAAGCAGCCGCTCATGCACTGGACGCAGGTGCCAGGCGGCGCGGCCGACCCAGTCGGCGAGCGTAGAGCGATCGAGATTGACACCCTGCCGGGCGTAGATCTGCGCCTGACGATAGAGCGGAAGGTGATCGGCATATTTTGAGACCAGCACCTGGGCGACCGTTGCCTCGGTCGGAAGACCACCCTCGATCAGCCTTGCGGGCGCCGGAGCTTGCACGACAACGTCCTCGCAGGCGCGGCAGGCATATTTGGGCCGGCGCACGACGATCACACGCAGCTGCGCCGGAACGATATCGAGCCGCTCGCTCACGTCCTCGCCGATCCGATGCAAGCCATTGCGGCAGCATGGGCAGGCATGGTCCTCGATGTCGACGATCATTTCCACCCGCGGCAGATGGGATGGCAACGCGCCGCGGTTCGTCCGGCGCTTCCTGGCGCGCTCCAGGCGCTCTGCGGGAGATGCTTGTTCGTTCTCTTCCTCGTCGGCGGCCTCGATCTGCTCGGCCTCTTCGAGCCCCAGCAGCAATTGATCCTCGGGCAGCGTCTCGGCACGCCGGCCGAAGCGGTGACGCTGCAATTCCTTGATGATCTGGACCAGACGGGCATTCTCGACGTCGCGCGCCAGGACCATCGCCTTCAGCGCGTCCGGATCGTCGGGAAGCTGGTCAGCCGTCATCGCCATGAGCGGATCAGACCATATTCGCCGACAGCCCGCGACAGCGGAATCCAGGCTGATTCACTTCGTCGCGGGTCAGCCCGCCTGGGCTGGAACGCGGGTCCGGCGCGCCTCGTGGACTCGCCGCCAGTCCAGCCCTTCGAGTAGCGCCGACAGTTGCGCGGCCGTCAGCCGCATCATGCCGTCATGCACTTTCGGCCAGCGAAACTCCCCATCCTCCAAACGCTTGGCATAAAGACAGACGCCGGTGCCATCCCAGAAGATCAGCTTGATCCGGTCAGTCCGCTTCGCCCGAAAGACGTAGACAGCTCCGCTGAACGGATCGGCCCCCATTGTCTCTCGCACCAGCGCCGCCAATCCCTCCGCGCCCTTGCGGAAGTCGACGGGCTTCGTCGCCACCATGACCTTGACCGCACCCGTCGGCCCGATCACGACGTCGCCTTCAGCGCGCGGATCACTGCGGCCACCGTCTTGGCATCGGCGCCCCGGCCGACGCGCATCGCGATGCCGTCGATCTCAAGCTCGATCAGGCCGGCATCTCGAGTGGCTTGCCGTTTCCGCTGCTTCGGTGAACGGCTCGCTACAGGTTCCGCCGCCGCCACAACCGCCGGCACAAAGGCAGGAGAATCTTGCTGCACCGAAGTGGCCTGTTTGCGCGCTTCGCGGCGCCAGGCGAACACCTGCTGCGGCCTGAGACCATAACGCCGGGCAACTTCGGAAATGATTGCGTTCGGCTCCAGCGTCTCCGCGACGATCCGCGCCTTGTCATCCATCGACCAGTGACGCCGGCCGCCAGCACCGTTGATCACCTCGAAACGCCGAAGCTGCCGCTCCGGGTCAAACGTAAGGTCAAGTCCAGACACAAGCCGATCTCCGATCCCAATACAGAATCGGCAACCTCACAGATCGCGACCACTCCCGAAAGGTGGTCCCACAACAGCGCTTAC
>NZ_JAMYLN010000081.1:0-1577 GCF_040318035.1 Mesorhizobium sp. M1329
CTCCCATCGAGGTGGATGTTGAATCAGCACAAAACGCAGCCGTCACATCACAATCGATTCATCGATCACAGGACGTGCTCTAGACAATGAATGGTGGCAGGCGACGCGGAGCTCCGCCTGACCTTTCGGGCTGTCGAGTGATCTTTCGGCGTCAAACCGAACCAGGCAGCTAAGTGTTTTCCCAATCAGAATGAACTGGGTGACGGGGCCTTGATGACCATCATCGTGCACCGATCGGCCCAACGCCTGGAATCCGAGTCAGACGTCGACTGCATTCGTCAGTGCGATGCCATCCAGTGGAACTCAGCCTCGTCGCTCCACATCCGCTGAAGGATCACAGCAAGCCGTCGCCGACTGGTTCGCAATCGAACGCAACTTGCCAACCGAAGATATTTGACGTCCCCACGGCGATTAGACAACCCCATCAGCCTCTGATTGTACTCGCCGATCCCGATGCCGACGAACATACGAGACGGAAACAGGGTTTTGGACCCGTGGCCTCCTGATCCGGCGCAGTTAGCGACCATGATATCGCATTCTTCACGACATGGTACCCTGCCGGGACGGGCATCCAGGCGCTCGTTTTCCGTTGAAGGCCATCGCTGGGCGATCGAAGACAGTTTCGAGACTGCCAAAAACGAGCTTGGACCCGATGATAACGAAACCCGGTCATGGCATGGCTGGCATCGCCACGTCTCCCTCGTCATGCTCGCCTTCGTTATGATGGCGGTGATCCGATACCGCCAATGACATGACGACCCAAAAAAGACCGCGGATGCCGACGATCAGGATCTGATCCGCTGGTTTATCCAGGAAGTCTAGAGAGATCGCTACCAGCCTTGCCCTGCGTCGCATAAAGCCCGCCTACGTCATCGATTGGTCATGCTGGAGGCGCGCCCATCAGACTGCCGCGCGACGACCTCATTGAAAGGCAAATGCAACTCTCGTGCTACATGCCTTGTCGGCGCCGAGCGTGACCGCCTGGCCCAGTCGGCGCGGAACTCCGTCATGTGCCGCCACTGGCCCGGCATGACATGCCCGTCGGCGAACATCGGGCAGGCATGAACCATCAGGCCATGGCGCCCGATCAAAAGCACAGCTGCGCTGCTACATCAGAATCGGGGTCAGCGTATCGTTCGACCCAAAAGGCCCCCCCCGCGCGAGCACTTGGCGATTGTATCCAATCTACAAGCTCTTGACAATTCTGGATCCAAATGATTTGAATTCAGATATCTTGGCCGGCTGGCGAACTTTCTGGGAGAAATGGCTTGGACGCCGAAAGAATTCACCGCGACGCGGTCATCATCGATGCCGTTACGGCGCTTCTTGATAAGAGGGAATATGTGGAGTCCTACAAAGCCGGCGGCGTAACCTGCGTGGCTCCGACTGTTGGGGGAGAGACCGACAGGCCCGCAACTGCCCTCAAGGAGATAGGCAGCTGGCTGCACTCTATACGCTCCAGAAAAGACCTAAGGCTGGTGCAGAAAGCATGTGACATCGAAGCTGCGAAACGCGGTGGCCAGATGGCGATTTTGTTCCATTTTCAGGGCACAGGGCCGTTCGAGACAGAGCTTAAT
>NZ_JAMYLN010000082.1:0-1482 GCF_040318035.1 Mesorhizobium sp. M1329
TTGACGCAAGGCGCCTGCGCTTACCGCGTGGACATTGACGGCGCCAAGTGGCGTCGCAGCGGCCACGATCGCCGTGCGGCAGGCTCGCACGACCGCAACCGGCGTACCGGGTTTCGCTGTCAGTGGTCCCGGAGATCCAAAGGGATACCCGTTGGTGGAGTCACCGTCACCGGCTTTGGAAGGCCTGAGGACGGGTGGCAAGACGATGGATTGCCCAGCGGTCTTGGCAGAGGCAGGGGCCGTCGCTGCAGTCGAACTGTCGGGTGCGGTAGCCGCTTCGTTTTCGGCGGACGGATCGTCGCCCACAGTGGCACTTGTGCTTGTATCACCAACGTTGCCGCTGGCACCAACGCCTGCGTCGACTGATCCGTCATCTGCCCCGACCGAAGCTCCAACATTTGCTCCGCCTACGCCGTCGACGCTCGTGCCCGCCCCCACAGATACGCCTTGCGAACCGGCGCTCACTCCAGCACCGACCCCGACACCGCCCGCCCTACCGCCCACGCCTGCTTCAAGAGCCGAGGCAGGCCCAACTGTGATCCCGATCGTCAACGCGGCCGCTACATACTTCTTCATTGTCGTCTCGCTCCCTAGTCTTCACTGGCGCGGCTCGAGCTTTTTGATGGCCGTGTTGGAAGCAATACTGCGGGAAGAGGTACGGTTGCGAGCAGAACGGTTTGCGGCGGCTTTTGGACCTTCATTTTCTGTTTTTTCGGCAAGCCCGGTTTACGGGCTGGTTGGGCGTCCGAACGCGATAACCTACTTGCAAGTGCGGGGGTACGCGCTTTCGGCGCGCGCTCCACAGCCGCAGTGCGACGCTTACCCTTGACGATATCAATTGCCTCACGCGCGGCACTGAGGCTGCGGGCTAGACCGATAGCCCTTTCACGCTCTTGGTCGAGCGCCGCACTCAATTCTACCGAGTTCTGCTTTAAAGCATCGCGTTGCTGGCGAACAATATCGAGGTCACGTACGGCTGAATCTGCTCGTTCGCGTCCCAGCTCGAGTGTTTCTCGAGCCTGCTTTAGAGCGGCCTCGGCCGCCTGTCGGTCCCTTATGGCGTTCGCCTGCTCGACGGCTGCCAGCTTTGCGCCTGCCTTAAGAGCATCGATAGTTTGGCGAGCCGTGGTAAGTTCTTGCTCCAAGAGCTCGACCTTGTGCCGCTCGTCATCAAGCGTTCGCTTCGCAGCAAGCTGGGAGGCGTCCATAGAGGGGTGCGCTCCAGGCGCGGCAGCCTCCTCGCTGTTCCAGAGACTGGCTTCGGCCCTGTAGCTTTCGATAACGCGCTGCGCCGTCTCCAGATCGAGCCCGAGCGCTTCCTCTGTTCGCTGCTGCTCTTTCAGCGTTTGTGCTTGCTGAGCCACCGTCTCTGCCAGTAGGTGTGCCTGGGCGCTTAGCTCACGGACGCCGCGCTGCATAACCTCTAGCTCCGCTCGTGCTGCGGCCAATTCGCGGCGTAAAGCCTCCTCATGCTCGCCGAGC
>NZ_JAMYLN010000083.1:0-1360 GCF_040318035.1 Mesorhizobium sp. M1329
GGGCTCCGCGTGTGAACCAGTTCCACTCGGCCTGTGACAACAGCGCGTTCACGCGCTGGCGAAGGAGAACTTCCTCGGTTGCCATCTCGGCGAAGTACTCACGGGCGCAGATCAGACCTTGAAACAGGAAAGTGGTTTCGACCAGATCAGCGCCGTCATCCTTGCGACCGAGTGGAATTGTCGCACCGGTACGGCCATTGACGAAATGCGGAAAAACGCCGTGGTAGCGCGGCGAGTTTTCCAGGAAATCGAGCATGCCATGCAGTCGCGGTAAAGCCGCAGCGCGGTCGATCCATTCCCGTTCGACCGCAACGATGATAGCTGCAATGCCAAAACCGGACCCCCCGATCGTCACCAGATCGTTGGCAGGATCACCTGTGGTCTTCTGCCGGTCGCGGGCAAGACCGCTGACGGGATGGGCGCCTTCCCAAAAATAGCGCACCGTCTGCCGCTGCACAGCATCCAACAGCGCATCATCGTCGAGTTCGAAAGTATCTTCCGGAAGGTCGAGTGCTGGAATCATCGAGCCGGTGTTAGTGCCTCGGGTGCCCCAAGGCCATTCCTAAAACAATTGGGCACACGGACCGCCACTCACTGCTGCGTTTGGCCGATTCAATTCGCGACAGGTGGCTGGCAAACCGGTAGAAAGAAAATCAAGGGGACACGGCCCCTGGATTGGCCTCGAAGCCTATGTTCCACCCCATTGCGAATATCGAAGACGCGCAGACGCTGGCGCAGGCCATCGTCAATACGATCGTCGAACCCTTCCTCGTTCTCGATGAGAACTTTCGCGTGCTGGCGGCCAACCGCTCCTTCTATCAGACCTTCAGGGTCGACCCCGAGCAGACGCACGGCTCGCTGCTCTACGCGCTGGGCGACGGCCAGTGGGACATTCCAGCGCTTCACCTGCTCTTGGAGACGATCATTCCCGAGAAGACCGCCATGGACGGCTTCGAGGTCGAGCATGATTTCCCCGATATCGGCCGGCGCACGATGCTGCTCAACGCGCGAAAGGTCCTTTACGACCACAGTTCAGCCGCGACCATCCTGCTCGCCTTCAATGACATCACGGCGCGCCGCGCCATCGAAAGGGAAAAGGAAGAGCTTCTCGGCCGCACCGAAGACTTGCTGCGCCAGAAAGATGTGCTGCTGCGCGAAATGGAGCACCGGGTCGCCAACAGCCTACAGATCATCGCCAGCATTTTGCTGCTGAAGGCTCGGTCCGTCACCTCAGATGAAACGCGGCAGCACCTGAAGGATGCCCATCAACGCGTGCTGTCGGTGGCCGAAGTGCAGCGGCATCTCCATGCCTCAACCGGTGCCGACGAAATCGAGGTTGGCTCTTATCTGTCGAAGCTTT
>NZ_JAMYLN010000084.1:0-1334 GCF_040318035.1 Mesorhizobium sp. M1329
CTATCGCATTCACACATCTGGGTTGCGCTTTGCGGCGAAGCTCGATTCTATTTCGGCCGGAAAAGCCGAAGGAGGGTTGAATGACCGGGATCGAGTACGGGCTGGGGCAATTTGGTGACCTGCGCCTGGAAAAAGGGGGGCCTGCTTGCATCGGGCGCTGGTGGCGCGGCCTGGATCGTGTATCCGGCGGCTCGGCGGCAAGCGGGCGGCCGAAATGCAGTTTACGCGGTTTTTGCGCAATCCCTCGGTAACGGCGACGGAGATGTCGCTGCATGCTGGACGACTGACCGGTCGTCGCGCGGCCGGCCGCGATATCGTCGCGGTGCAGGACACGTCGGAACTGGTGCTGGGTTCGCGGCGGGCGCGGGCCGATTATGGCCCGGTCGGCAAGGGCAATGCGGCAGGCTTGCTGCTGCACCCGGTTCTGGCGGTCGAGGCCGGCACGGGAGCCATGCTGGGCCTGGTCTCGATGCAGATATGGAACCGCAGCGCGGAGGAACTGGCGCCGCGGCGCCAGCGGGCGACAGCCAACAAGGAATCGCGGCGCTGGATCGACGCGACCAGGCAGGCCGGCGCGGTTCTGGAAGAGGCGGCCAGCATCACTATGGTGTCGGATCGCGAGAGCGACTTTTACGAACTCTTCGCCGAACGTCCGCACAATGTCGACCTGATCGTGCGGGCCTGTCAGAACCGGCGCATCGAGGCCGCGCAAGAAGAGCCCGGCTTGCTGTTCGCCTTCATCGACGCCCAGCCGGAGCAAAGCCGCTTTGAAGTGACCATCCCCGCCGCGCCCGGGCGACGCGCACGGGATGCCAAGCTGGCAGTGCGTTACGCGCCGGTGACGGTGCGGCGCCCACTCAACGGGGCCGATCCGGTGTTGCCCGAGACCATCGGTTTGACACTGGTCGATGTTCGCGAGGTGTCGAAGCCGAAAGACGGCAACGAGCCGGTGCATTGGCGCTTGCTGACCACCCACGGTGTCGCCACCGTGGCCCAGGCACGCCGTGTCGTCGACCTCTACCGCTCGCGTTGGGTCATCGAAGAGTTCTTCCGCATCCTCAAGACAGCAGGCTTCGATATCGAGGCAGCCGACATCGGCGATCCGCACGCCATGATCAACTTCGTCGCCGCTGCCAGCGTCGCCGCCGTCACCATCAAGCAGCTCGTCCAGGCTCGCGACGGCAACACCGATCAGCGGCTCAGCGATGCTTTCGATCCCGACGACCGACCCATCCTCGAAGCCGTCTCAGCCAAGCTCGAAGGCAAGACCGAACGACAACGCAATCCTCACCCCAAAGGCTCTCTAGCCTTCGCGGCCTGGGCCATCGCCCGCC
>NZ_JAMYLN010000085.1:0-1321 GCF_040318035.1 Mesorhizobium sp. M1329
TGAACCGCCCCGGGTTTTCCGGAGGCCGTTTCGTTTGAGTCACGCGGCTATGGCTGGTTCATCCAACATGGCGTAGTAGCGTTCCTCGGCTTCGGCCGGCGGGATGTTGCCGATGGGCTCCAGCAGCCGGCGATTGTTGAACCAGTCGACCCATTCGAGCGTGGCGAACTCGACGGCCTCGAATGAGCGCCAGGGTCCGCGTCGATGGATCACCTCGGCCTTGTAAAGACCGTTGATCGTTTCGGCGAGAGCATTGTCGTAAGAGTCGCCGACACTGCCCACCGAAGGTTCGACGCCGGCCTCCGCCAGGCGCTCGGTGTATCTGATGGAGACGTATTGGCTGCCTCTATCGCTGTGATGGATGAGCCCGCCTCCCTGCACGGGCCGCCGATCATGGAGAGCCTGTTCCAGAGCGTCCAGAACGAAGCTGGCATGCGCCGTCCGGCTCACCCGCCAGCCGACGATCCTTCGCGCATAGGTGTCGATGACAAAGGCGACATAGACGAAGCCCGTCCAGGTCGCGACGTAGGTGAAGTCGGAGACCCACAGCATGTTCGGCGCCGGGGCATGGAACTGGCGATTGACGTGATCGAGAGGGCATGGTGCCGCCTTGTCGCTCACCGTGGTGCGGATCGGCTTGCCGCGGATGATGCCTTCGAGGCCCATGGCCTTCATCAGGCGGGCAACCGTGCAGCGGGCGACATCGAAGCCCTCGCGTTGCAACTGCCGCCAGATCTTGCGAACGCCGTAGACGCGGAAGTTAGCCTCGAACACGCGTCGGACCTCATCCTTCAAAGCCTCATCCCGCTTCACCCGAGCCGACAGCCGGGAGGGATCGATGCGCTTGGCGACATGGTCGTGGTAGGTCGACGGGGCGATCGGCAGCACCTTGCAGATCGGCTCGACCCCATGCGCCTCGCGGTGATCGTCGATGAACGCGATCATGGCTTGAACCGGCGGTCGAGCTCCGCCTGGGCAAAATACGCGGAAGCCTTGCGAAGGATCTCGTTGGCCTGGCGAAGCTCGCGGTTCTCGCGTTCCAAAGCCTTGAGTTTCGTCGCCACATCCGTAGGCACACCGGCTCGCACGCCACTGTCGCGCTCGGCCTTCTTCACCCACTCATGCAGCGTCTGCGCCGTGCAGCCGATCTTGGCGGCGATCGACGAGACCGCCGCCCACCGCGAGGCATGCTCGCCTTCGTGATCCAGAACCAGCCGCACCGCACGGGCTCGGACCTCGGGAGAGAACTTGTTGGTCGTCTTGCTTGTCATGGCTCCACCTTCTCAGGAGTTGGAGCCTCCGATCAACCCGGGGCGGTTCA
>NZ_JAMYLN010000086.1:0-1205 GCF_040318035.1 Mesorhizobium sp. M1329
CGCTCCCATGCAGAACCTGGCCCATAGTGCATCCTTTGATTCGGACGACAATGATGAACCATCAAAGCCTGGGATCAAACATCTAAGTGGCGGAAGGCTGGCAAGTCTGCCTTGAGGCAATGCAAGACCGGGCGACCCCGGAGCAGGCCCGCAAAGCCTTCGAGGCTGCTGCCAAGGAGGAGGGGTGCTACGGTCTTCTGGTTAGGTCTCCCGTGTCCCTGTGCCCCCTCGGCTACACCCTGAGGAGAACTGCCGGGAGTCTTAGAGAACCGGCCAACCGTCACTCCATGTCAGGCACGTCGCCGCCCGAGGCTGGAGCCAGGTCGGCCTCTCTACCTCAACTGCAGGGAGTACCCGGCACGATCGTCTACAACGTCAAGCACCCCTGGTTAACGGTTAACGTCCTTGAGAAGAATAAGCCGCGCGCACAAGAGGCGTGGTATCAGAATGGGTGCGTTAGCGTGAGCGCCAAATCGCGCAATTGCCAGTAACGCCCCACTTGTTGCTCTTAACGCCTGACTGTGAGTAGAGCTTGAGCCCTCGTTGCTTAAATAGCGCCTCTTCACGTTTGAAGTGGTTGGTGCGCGCCACAATGTAATCCCAATCGAGATTTTTCGGATTTGGCTCATACAGTACTCTCGCTGCAAAGCGACGGCCGAGCTGGGGTTTGACATCATCGACCATGCATTCGATTGAATAGGCCATTTTACCTGCTGCACACATACGGCGAGCTTCTTCGTGGGACGCAAGTTTGTACTGCCACTGTCCCCCGGCCGATTGGCATCCAGCCGCAGCTAGGCAGGTCACCATCACCACGAGTAACGAACGCAAAAAATTCAGTGCAGTCATAGACGTCCCCGACTCGAGTCTGGAGGAGACGGACCTCCCGTTGAGTTCACAGCGCCGCGCCTACAAAGACGCCTCAGGCCGGACGCTTACGAAAGTGTGGGCTTGCTTGCCGGTTCGACCTGGCCTCTTCGGGCATCTCGGGCTTATCAACTTCGAATCCGCTCCAGAAATGCAGCGGTAGCCGGCGCGAGTTTCGCCGGCCCTCCAATCCGCAAATTGCTTATCACGATTTCCAGGGATTTAATTTAGAGAGGCATTCCGCCTGTTCGGGGAGTGAACCGCCCCGGGTTGATCGGAGGCTCCAACTCCTGAGAAGGTGGAGCCATGACAAGCAAGACGACCAACAAGTTCTCTCC
>NZ_JAMYLN010000087.1:0-1149 GCF_040318035.1 Mesorhizobium sp. M1329
CACCTTCTCCCACAAGGAGCCTGTTGCGTAATTCGCTGATTGTGATTCTCTGAGGCGGACGCGCTGAGGGAATCGCGATGGCAGTGAAGCAGACGGGCCAGTTGAGCTTGGCGGAGGCTTTTCTAGGCACCAAGCTTGTGGGCGGCACTTCGCCGCTCGACCGATTGTCGGGTCTTGTGAAGTGGTATCGGTTTGAGAAACTGCTCAACCCGCTGCGTGATGGCGGTCCGGGTCGGGCGGCTTGGCCACCGCTGGTCCTGTTCAAGGCGCTTTTGTTGCAATCGCTCTACGGGCTTTCGGACCGTGAGTTGGAAGAGGCGCTTGGCGACCGGCTGTCGTTCCGGCGCTTTGTCGGGCTCGGGCTGGAGGAGAGCATTCCCGATCACACGGTGCTTTCGCGCTTTCGCAATCTGCTTGTCGGCGAAGGTCTGCTCGATAAGTTGTTTGGCGAACTGGACCGGCAATTGGAGAAGGCCGGCGTGATCCTGAAGCGTGGCACGATGCTGGATGCCACGCTGATCAATGCGGTCTCGTCACCGCCGACGCTTGAGCGGCCGTCGAAGGATCCAGATGCCCGCATCACCGCGCGGCAGGGCAAGGGCGGCTTCACCTTCGGCTACAAGGCTCATGTCGGGGTGGATGAGGGCTCTGGCCTGATCCGCACGGTGATCACCACACCAGCCAACGTCAACGACACGGTGATGGCCGATGATTTGATCCGTGGCGACGAGAAGACGGTGTGGGCGGACGCCGCTTACGACACCCATGCCCGCCGCGCCCGGCTCAAGGCCGAGGGCAAGAAGGTGCGCATTGCGCGCCGCCCCAACAAGCATCATCCGCAGTTGCCGCCGCGGCTCAAGCACTACAATCGCCTGATCGCCAGACGCCGGGCGACGGTCGAGACCACCTTCGCCACGCTCAAGAACCGTATGGGATTGACCGCAATCCGCTATGTCGGGCTGGCCAAGGCGACCGCCCAGGTGACGATGGCGGCGATCGCATTCAACATGCGCCGATGGGCCGCCATCACGGGATAGGTGCGGCTACAATCCGGCCGTAAGAGGCCGCACCGCCGCCAAAACCCCCACCAAGGCGCCAGAGCTCAAGAATACGAGCGAAATCCCTGCAATCCGATCCCTTCAAACATCC
>NZ_JAMYLN010000088.1:0-1097 GCF_040318035.1 Mesorhizobium sp. M1329
GGCGACGAACTGGCCGCCGCGGCTGCGCTGCAGCGGGGTGGCGACGGAGACCTTGACGCCGAATTCGTAGGGCTTGTGGGCCTTGCCCTTGCCGATGCACTCGACTTCCGGAGCGTGCAGGGAATACACCTTCTTGCCTCGCTCGCGCTGGCGCTGATCCCTGACGCGCCGGGCCAGCGGCAGCGGCAGGGCAAAGACCTGCATCAACTCCGGCCGCCCGGCAAGCTTGCGGGTGATGTCGCGGATCACCGCTCCCAGCATGGTGCGCAGGCGCTTGAGCTGCCGGTTGGCCCGCTTGAACTGCTTGGCGTGGGCATAGCGCTGATGCTTGATCAGCGCGATCTTGCCGACCCGCGCATAGGACTGGCGCAGACAAATGCCGTCTTTCTTGGCCAGCTTGACCAGCCGCTCGCGGGCGCGATGCATCAGCTTGGCGTCGGTCGGGAAGGTGATCGCCTTTTCCTGCACAGTGGTGTCGACGATCACCGCGCGGAAGTCCGCCGGCTTGGCCGCGCCCAGCCGGGTCGCCGCCGCGAGGCTTTCCTGGAGCAGCGCCGTGAGCCGCTCCTCCCCCATGCCTAGGCGCCAGCGCGTCAGCGAGGTGCGCTCGAAGGGCAGCCGGTGCTGGAAGAACTCCTCGCCGCAGAACAGCTGATAATAGGGGTTCTCCAGCCAGCGTTCGCACAGGTTTTCGTCGGACAGGTTGTGCATCGACTTGAGGATGGCCAATCCTGCCATCAGCCGGGTCGGCAAAGGCGGCCGGCCAGAATCGTCGTCATAGACCTCGCCGAGCCGCTCTTCGAGGAAGCGCCAGTCGATCGTCTTGGCCAGCGTCACCAGCGCGTGATCCATATTGAGGATGTGGTCGAGCCGGGATCGCAACAGGTCCGTCTGACCGCTCTCGCGCCGTTCCTTCGGTCGCATCGCTTTGCTCCTCTCTCCGGTTCCGAAAACACCATCGAATCACGCAACGCAGACGCAATTATTTTGCCGAAAACTTACCGCCAAAGGCCAGATTTCCGGCAAAATCAAAGCCGAAATCAGGGGGAAAATCCTAAATTGAATCAAAGCGTTCCGAGTTTTTCACGGGCGACTAT
>NZ_JAMYLN010000089.1:0-1087 GCF_040318035.1 Mesorhizobium sp. M1329
TCTTTTTATCGAGCCGGTGAAACATTTCTCATGGATCGCAGTTCTTGGATCCAGAGGAGTTGAATAAGGGCAACCTATTGCACGCGAGGAGCACGGACGGCACAACTATAAATACGCTCTGTATAGAATACTTCGCAACCGGAAGCTCTCGCTCGTCTTGGTTGCCGCCGAAGCTTGTTTGAAAGACGGCGGTCGCCGCCGAAAAGATTTTCTAAATGAAAATAGCCCAGATCGCGCCGCTAACCGAATCCGTGCCGCCCCGAACCTACGGTGGAACCGAGCGAATTGTTTCGTATCTGACCGAAGAACTTGTCCGACAGGGCCACGAGGTGACGCTGTTCGCCAGCGCCGATTCTCGTACCTCAGCTGAGCTGGTGCCGTGTTGCGACGTCGCGCTGCGCCTGAACCCCAGGGTCCAGGACGGTGGTCCGCACCACGTCATGATGCTTGAACGGGTGCGCCGGCGAGCCGATGAATTCGACGTTTTACATTTCCACGTCGATGTTCTGCACTTCCCCATAATTCGGGATTTTGCCAGTCGAACGGTTACCACGCTTCACGGCAGGCTCGACCTGCCCGATCTGGCGCAGCTTTATGCAATGTTCGACGACGTTCCCCTGGTCTCGATTTCCTTCGACCAGCGCCGGCCCATGCCGCCCGTCAATTGGGTTGGAACCGTGCATCATGGCCTGCCCCGCGATCTTCTGCCATTCCACCCGAACACCTCTGGCTATCTTGCGTTTCTCGGTCGCATCTCGCCGGAAAAGGGGCCGGAAGCGGCCATAGAAATAGCAGCGCGGGCCGGGTTTCCTCTGAAAATCGCCGCCAAGATCGACAAGGTGGACCAGTCGTTCTGGAAGGAAAGGGTCGAGCCGCAAGTGCTGCGGCATTCGAACGTGGAGTTCATTGGCGAGATCGATGAGCGGCAAAAGGCGGATTTTCTGGGCAATGCGATAGCGCTTTTGTTTCCAATCGACTGGCCGGAACCCTTCGGGCTCGTAACGATCGAAGCAATGGCCTGCGGTACGCCGGTGGTTGCGTTCCGGCGTGGCGCCGTCCCGGAGATCATCGATGACGGTGTGTCCGG
>NZ_JAMYLN010000090.1:0-1053 GCF_040318035.1 Mesorhizobium sp. M1329
TAGATGTTTGATCCCAGGCTTTGATGGTTCATCATTGTCGTCCGAATCAAAGGATGCACTATGGGCCAGGTTCTGCATGGGAGCGCCACAACGACAGAGGCGATCCGTCGAGCGATACAACATAGTGAAGCGAGCCTGAGGTCGCTTTCGAAGCGCTATGGCATCAACCCCAAGACGGTCGCGAAGTGGAAGAAGCGAAGTTCGACCGCCGATCTGCCCACCGGCCCCAGGGAGCCGAGATCGACGGTTCTGTCTGCCGAAGAAGAGGCCGTTATTGTGGCCTTCCGCCGCTACACGCTGCTGCCGCTCGACGATTGCCTCTACGCGTTGCAGCCGACGATCCCGCATCTGACGCGCTCTTCATTGCACCGCTGTCTGCAGCGCCACGGCATCGGCCGATTGCCGGATGTCGAGGGCGACAAGCCGGCGAAGAAGAAGTTCAAGGCCTATCCGATCGGCTTCTTCCACATTGATATCGCGGAGGTTCGAACCGAACAGGGCAAGCTTCACATGTTCGTCGCCATCGACCGAACCTCGAAGTTCGCCTTCGTCGAACTGCACGAGAAGGCTCCGACAGCCATTTCCAAAGAGTTTCTGCTACGCCTGATCGCGGCCGTCCCCTACAGGATCCATACCGTTCTCACCGACAACGGCATCCAGTTCACCACGCCAGGCGCTGGCGGTTCGGCCGTTCCGCTGATCAAGGAGGCAATCGCAAATGGCGAGATATTCCGGGCTCATGCCTTCGAATACGCCTGTGCCAAGAACGATATCGAACATCGAACCACAAAGCCAAAGCACCCCTGGACCAACGGTCAAGTCGAGAGAATGAACCGGACCATCAAGGACGCAACCGTCAAGCGCTTCCATTACGACGATCACGACCAACTGCGTCGGCATCTTGCCGACTTCGTCGCGGCCTACAATTTCGGCCGCAGGCTGAAGACCCTCAAGGGCCTCACGCCCTACGAGTTCATCTGCAAGGCATGGGCTTCCCAGCCCGAGCGCTTCACTCTCAATCCGCTCCAGCAAATGCCGGGACTAAACATCTAG
>NZ_JAMYLN010000091.1:0-935 GCF_040318035.1 Mesorhizobium sp. M1329
CTTCGGTCGCGGGTCTTGAAGGCTTCGGACGAGGGCATGTCGGCGCGGCAAGCGGCGGCGCGGTTCGGCGTGGGAGTGTCCAGCGCGATCCGCTGGATTGCGCGGGCGAAGATCGGCGAACTGGCGCCACGCCCGCAGGGCCGCCGCCGCGCCTCCAGCCTCGATGCGCATGAAGCCTTCATCGTCGGGCTGATCGAGGAGCGCAAGGACATCACGCTGAACGAGATGGTGGAGCGGCTCGTCGCCGAGCAGTCAGTGCGGATCAGCCGCAGCGCCTTGAGCGCCTGGCTTCGCGGTCACGGCTGGACATTCAAAAAAAGTCCGCGCACGCACTGGAGCAGGGTCGCCTCGACATCCTGAAGCGGCGCCGGGACTGGTTCGACGGCCAGCTCGATCTTGATCCGGCGAAGCTCGTGTTCATCGATGAGACTGGCCTCTCCACAAAGATGGCCCGCCTGCGTGGAAGAGCGCCGCGCGGCGAGCGCTGCCGGGCCGGCGTGCCGCATGGCCACTGGAAGACCACGACCTTCACCGGAGCGCTGCGGCTGACGGGCATGACTGCGCCCTTCGTCTACGACGGCGCCATGAACGGCAACGTGTTCCTGGCCTATGTCGAGCAGGTGCTGGTCCCTACATTGTCGGAGGGCGACGTAGTGGTCATGGACAACCTGCCCGCCCACAAGGCCGCCGGCGTGCGCGACGCGATTGAGGCCGCAGGCGCGAGCCTGCTCTACTTGCCGCCCTACAGTCCCGACTTCAATCCGATTGAGAACGCCTTCGCCAAACTCAAGGCGCTGCTGCGAGCAAAGGCCGAGAGAACCATCAAGGCTCTCTGGGACGCGGTCGGCGCGGTCGTCGACCTCTTCACCCCAGCCGAATGCGCCAACTACTTCAAAGCCGCAGGATATGAACCGGATTAAACAGGACGTGCTCTA
>NZ_JAMYLN010000092.1:0-924 GCF_040318035.1 Mesorhizobium sp. M1329
CAACCGCGCGCTCACCGCCATCGGCACAGGACAAGATCCCGCCTTGAGGCTGGTTAGGCTTCGCTTACCAAAAAAGATGACGCTTGCGGGGAACACGGGAAGCACAGGCAAGTTCGGTGCGCAGTGGAGGAGATTGCGCCATGAACAATGTCATTTATCTCATCGGCCTCGTCGTCGTCGTGCTTGCGATCCTCTCCTTCCTCGGATTCCACTAGGAGACACCATGCAGGACCAGGACGATCAGGGCCGTCAGACGGCCGATTTCGACACAGCCAGAAGCGAGCTTTCGGAAAGACTACAACGCGAAAAGCAGACCGCGACGGAAGCGCTCCACGATGCGCGTGACGAGATCACCAGGAAAGCCGGCGATTACGCATCGGAAGCAAAGCAAGCATTGTTCAACAAGGCGGAGGGAACGCAGCGCGACGTGAGCGCCAATCTCAAGGCCTTCAGCGGCGCATTGCGCGCGGCAAGCGAGCATCTTGCCAACAATGATCAACGGACCGCTTCGAAATTCGCCCTTGACGCCGCAGGCGGGCTCGAGCGGCTTTCCTCGTCCCTGAAGGACAAGCCTTTCCACGAGGTGCTTGGCGAAATCCAGTCGTTCGGCCGCGAAAACTCGGGGGCTCTGATCGCCGGTTCGGTATTGGCAGGGCTGGCGTTGGGACGGTTCATCAAGAGCTCGCCACCCTCTGCCCAAAGCGGAGCACCGGGCCAGTCGGGAACAGGCCGGGCGACCGAGACGGGTCCTAGTTCGAGTGAGTCGGGGTGGCGATCGGCAGAGCCAGTTGAGCCAGCCCCGTTAAGATCCGATCAATCCGGCGATGACTGGGCCAATGCAAGCCTGGAGCGAAACCCATGACTGACAACCAGGACACTCGCAGCCTGACAACCCTTGTCAGCGATCTGGCACAGCAGGTCACA
>NZ_JAMYLN010000093.1:0-783 GCF_040318035.1 Mesorhizobium sp. M1329
CCGCTCGCAAGATCTGCAACAGCTTCTGTCGCACCGCCTGCTACGGAAGCCACCGAACCAGCGGCATCTGAGAGCCTGGAGCCGCCTCCCGCAGCTTCGCTTTCGGCACCGGAGTACTCACTGCTCGACTCCTGCCAGCCCTCGCCCAAGCTCTGCCGGTCGGAGAAAGGCCTGCCGGTCCGATGCGCGCCTGGCGCTGAACCGTCTACCGCCGTACCCTTGCCAAGCATCAACCACGCCAGGCCCGCGCCGACCAATGTAAGCGGCAACGGATTGTCCCTGACCTGAGTCTTAAGATTGCTGAGCATGGCCGATCCCTCGTCGCTGAACATCCCGGTGAATTCGTCGATCAGCTGACCCGGTGTCATCTTGCTCCGGATCGAGTCTGCCGTGTCCGTTATCTTGGCACGGGCAATGTCGGCATCGCGTTCGAGTTCGGCTGCGGATTTGTCGATCATCTTATCTGGTCCTTGATCACGCGTGCGTCGCGTTTAAGTTGGTCTTGTGTCCGGTCGGGGGTCAACTCTGAGGGAGCCATGCTTGCCTTGCCGGAGCGTAAGAGTATGACGCCCAGTACTGCCACCACGACGCCGACGAGCAGCGAGGACCATCCGGCTCCCAGCCCGGCGCTCGCCAGGGCAATCACCAGCGCCTGCAAAAGCACCATCAGGGCGGCGAGCAGGCAAATGGCGCCTCCGATTACCTCCACGGCGCCGGCGCCGGCCTTGCTTACCTTTTCCGACATTTCAGCCCGCAACAGCCTGCTTTCGGTTTGAAGCAGTG
>NZ_JAMYLN010000094.1:0-765 GCF_040318035.1 Mesorhizobium sp. M1329
CGTTCGAGGTGAACTCGCTGCCATTGTCGCTGACGATCATCCTCGGCCGGCCGCGCTCGGTGATGAGCCGGTCCAATTCGCGGGCAACCCGCATGCCCGAGAGAGACGTATCAATGATGAGTGCCAGGCACTCTCTCGTGCAGTCGTCGACGACGGCCATGATGCGGAAGCGGCGCCCGTCGGTGAGCTGGTCCGATACGAAGTCAAGCGACCAGCGCTCGTCGGGCCTCAGCGGCACCAGCATCGGCGCCCTGGTCCCGATCGCCCGTTTGCGGCCGCCACGGCGGCGAACGGCGAGCTTCTCCTCCCGATAGAGCCGGAACAGCTTCTTGTGGTTCACGACCAGGCCCTCCCGCCTCAGCATCACGAGAAGACGCCGGTAGCCGAACCGGCGTCGCTCCTGCGCGATCGCCTTCATCCGCTCGCGAACCTCGCGGTCGTCCGGCCTGCTGGTCTCGTAGCGAACCGTCATGCGGCAACAGCCGATGGCTTTACACGCCCGCCGTTCGCTCATCCCGAAGCCTTCCTTCAGGCGAGCGACAGCTTTCCGCTTGGCCGCGGGCGTCACCATTTCTTTCCCACAAGATCCTTCAACGCCGCATTGTCGAGCATGGCGTCGGCCAGAAGCCGCTTCAGCCGCGTGTTCTCGTCCTCCAGCGCCTTCAGTCGCCGAGCCTCGGAGATATCCATCCCGCCGAAGCGGGCCTTCCAGTTGTAGATCGAGGCGTCGCTGACCCCGTGCTTGCGGCACAGATCGGCAACCGA
>NZ_JAMYLN010000095.1:0-609 GCF_040318035.1 Mesorhizobium sp. M1329
CGTCGAACTCATTGATCTTACGGGCAGATTGGTCACCGCCGACGCGCTCCACTGCCACACCCGCATGGCTGCGGCCATTACCCAAAGAGGTGGCGATTACCTGCTTGCGCTGAAGGGCAACCGTCGTCATTGGCTGCGCCGTGCCAACCTGCAACTCGCCGACGCCACCCCTTCCATTGCCGAGCGGACCGAGACCAGCCACGGCCGCAACGAGTGGCGGCAGGCCGAGATCGTGGCGACGGCCGAGCCGCTGATGCCCGGCCACCAGGCCTTCATCCGCATCACCAGCCGGCGCGATCAGGCCAGACCTTTGATGCGCCTGTTCATGGCCTCCACGCTCATATCGGCGCAGCGGGCGCTCGACCTCACCAGAGCTCATTGGCAGATCGAGAACGGCCTGCATTGGATGCTCGATGTCCATCTCGATGAGGATCTCAGCCGTGCCCGCAAGGACAATGCCCCCGCCAACACAGCCCTTCTCAATCGCCTCGCCAGAAACATCCTTCAGGCCGCCGATGCTGCCAAAGTTCCCATCAGCCATCGCATCAAGAAATGCGCCTGGAACGACGACTATCTCATCAATGCCATCACTCATATGCGATAGCCCTG
>NZ_JAMYLN010000096.1:0-607 GCF_040318035.1 Mesorhizobium sp. M1329
CGCAGCCATGCGGGTGTGGCAGTGGAGCGCGTCGGCGGTGACCAATCTGCCCGTAAGATCAATGAGTTCGACGACCTTGAGCGCGGCCTCGACTTCGTTCTCACCATCGCTCGGCGAGACTGCCGCCAGGCACAGCCGGGTCTCGGCGGCGAAGGCCGACACCGTCAACGGCGGACTGGCTGCCAAGCCCTTCTCGTAGGCCCGCCGCAAAGCCTTGCCGTCAAGCGACACCACCTCGGGCGTCTCTTGGCTGGCTCGGGCGAAAGCTGCTGCAAAGGCAGCAAAGGCGCGACCGAAGGCCTCCGGGTCGAGCAGGCGCAGCAGCCGCGAGAAGGTATCGTGGCTGGGAGCTGCGTCATAGTCGATCAGCCGCGACAGCGCCTGCTTGCGCTCCTGCGCGAACAGGGCAAATTCCGTCGCATTGCTGGCACCGCACAGGCTTGCCGCGATCATCATCACGATCAGGTCGCCAAGCCGGTGCGTGGCGTTGGGCGCGCGTGGATCAGGCACCGCGCCAAAGTAGCTCTCAAGGCAGGAAATGGCAGTCGCTCCTTCGCTCAACTGCCTCTCCAAAGAATCCTTTCTCAGCCTAAACTCAACCCCAAAA
>NZ_JAMYLN010000097.1:0-574 GCF_040318035.1 Mesorhizobium sp. M1329
AAAACCCCGGCGCAAACCGGGGAATTACAAGGCGTTGAGGGGTTAGTTGCGAGGGTGCAAAGGACTAGGACGGGATTTTAAGTCCCTTGCGTCTACCAATTCCGCCACGTCCGCAGGCCAGTCCTTTTCAGATGCCGGGCAGGGGCCGTCAAGCCGTCTTCTGCGGTCGCGGGTTGGTGGCGCGGCCCATGGATGCATCGAGAGCTCCGAGTCGAAGCCGTAGCGGTTCTGAGTGTCGACTGCGAAAACCGAGACAAACCGGCTAAAACAAAAAACCCGCCTTTGCGGGCGGGTCATCGGTACGAATCAGTACCATACCCAAATTAGTAGCATAGCTGCCGGCACAAAGCAAGAACAAAGTTGCCTGTCAGCGTTGAATCGCCGCTTCATTTCTCAGCTTGGGTTCCTCGCCCCCACGAAAGTGGGGGAGAGGTGGCTCGGCGAAGCCGAGACGGAGAGGGGGACCGCGCTCTATGAAAGGCCCCCTCTCCGGCCGCATCGCGGCCCCCCCACCCCCCCGAAGCGGGGGGCGCGGAACCCAGCGCTTGTGGCTGTGTGGTATAAACAAGAGCAG
>NZ_JAMYLN010000098.1:0-574 GCF_040318035.1 Mesorhizobium sp. M1329
CGTCCGCTCGACAAGCCGTTCCTGATGCCGATCGAGGACGTGTTCTCGATCTCGGGCCGCGGCACGGTGGTGACCGGCCGCGTCGAGCGCGGCGTCGTCAAGGTCGGCGAGGAGCTGGAGATCGTCGGCATCCGTCCGACCACCAAGACGACCTGCACGGGCGTCGAGATGTTCCGCAAGCTGCTCGACCAGGGCCAGGCCGGCGACAACATCGGCGCGCTGTTGCGCGGTGTCGACCGTGAGGGCGTCGAGCGCGGCCAGGTCCTGGCCAAGCCCGGCACCGTCAAGCCGCACAAGAAGTTCGTGGCCGAAGCCTACATCCTGACCAAGGACGAGGGCGGCCGCCACACGCCGTTCTTCACCAACTACCGTCCGCAGTTCTATTTCCGCACGACGGACGTGACCGGCATCGTGTCGCTGCCGGAAGGCACCGAGATGGTGATGCCGGGCGACAACATCACCGTCGATGTCGAGCTGATCGTGCCGATCGCCATGGAAGAGAAGCTGCGCTTCGCCATCCGTGAAGGCGGCCGCACCGTCGGTGCCGGCATCGTCGTCACCATCAAAGAGTAAT
>NZ_JAMYLN010000099.1:0-564 GCF_040318035.1 Mesorhizobium sp. M1329
TGACATCGAAGCTGCGAAACGCGGTGGCCAGATGGCGATTTTGTTCCATTTTCAGGGCACAGGGCCGTTCGAGACAGAGCTTAATCTGGTCGAGGCCTTTCAAGCGCTGGGCTTGCGGATGGTGCAACTGACCTACAACAGGAAGGACTACGTTGGGGACGGATGCGAAGAAGAGATCGACGGCGGGCTTAGCAGGTTCGGCAAGGCTCTTGTTCAGAGGCTGAATGAGAACAGGATTGTCGTCGACTGCACCCATACCGGCTACAAGACGACCATGGATGCCTTGTCGCTGACGACGAGACCTGCGGTCTTCTCTCATTCGAATTCTGCCGCTGTGTTTCCCAGCAAGAGAAACATCCAGGACGACCAAGCGAAGGCAGCAGCGGCCACCGGGGGGCTTGTCGGCATCACCGCTGTCCCGCAGTTCATTGTAGCCGCCAATGGCGGCGCAGCGCGGCCCTCGCTTGATGATCTGATCGCGCATATCGACCATTTCGTCTCGCTTATTGGCATCGACCATGTCGGCCTTGGGCTGGATTACTGGTGGGGAACTCTTCCGTTCTC
>NZ_JAMYLN010000100.1:0-547 GCF_040318035.1 Mesorhizobium sp. M1329
CCGAATTGGAAAGGTCGACGCCCTCGATACGGGTCAGAAAGAAAAAGGCGCGGTCAAAGTCTATCGGCGCGGTAAACCTCGCTCCTCGGAAGTCCGCCCGTGCGAGATTGGCAAACGAGAAGCGGCTGCCGCTGATATCGGCGTCATGGAACTGCGCACGCCCCAGTTCTGCCTTTGTGAAATCAACATTGGTCAGATTGGCGTCCTGGAAATTCGAGCGCTGCATTTCCGCGCTCGCAAACACAGCGCCCTGCGCGTCCATACGGCTGAAGTCGGTCCTGTAGCCCTCGATTCTGTCGAACCGGGCGCCTTTGGCGGTCGAGTCGGCCAGGGAAGCACGCACAAGAGTTGCCTTCTCAAGATTTGCCGCACGGAGATTGGTGTTCCTGAGGTCGGTCGAAGTGAAATCAACACCGAACAGGTTCGCCCCGCTCAGGTCCTGTCCATCTAGGATGAGAAGCTTCTTGTCACACTCTTGCCAATTGACGCCAGGCGTCGCGGCTGCGTCGCAATTTTGAGCGGCAGCGGCGTTCTGCCAAGCAAACAC
>NZ_JAMYLN010000101.1:0-516 GCF_040318035.1 Mesorhizobium sp. M1329
TTTGCAGCAGTTTGGCCGCTTCGATGATCGGGGAAACACAGGCTATCGCCGTCAACGTCATGGCGGAAAATGGAAGGATAGATTCCCAGAAGGCGGTGAGCCTTGGCCTGATCGTAACCGAGCTCGTTCTCAACGCCATCAAGTATGCATTCTCGACAGAAAAGGTCGATGCGCTGATCTTGGTGACCTATGAGACCGATGCTGAGGATTGGAAGTTGACCGTATCGGACAACGGGTGGGGCAAACCCGTTGGCGACATTCCAGGTGCGGGACTGGGGACAGCGATCGTGGAGGCACTTGTCAAACAGCTTGAAGCACGCATTGACACCGTCACGGGCAACACTGGCACGACGATCGCCGTTACCAGAGCGACATTCACGTCGCGGATGCCGAAAGCAGCATAGCTTGGTCGCTTGGCGTAGGCTTTAAGCGGTTATCCGAATAGTGCCTCGAAGATCGTCCCATCAGGTGGGTGTAGCTCGAATGTTTCGAAGCCGCTCGCGAGCGGCTGCCGCT